>JAPLOV010000029.1 GCA_026400565.1 Hyphomicrobiales bacterium
CCGCGCTGGGCCCGCTCGACATTGTAGTCAGAGGCCTGAAGCAGCTTGAGGATGATGTTCTCCACGTCCTCGCCGACATAGCCTGCCTCGGTCAGCGTGGTGGCGTCGGCCATGGTGAAGGGCACATCGAGAATGCGCGCCAGCGTCTGGGCCAGCAGCGTCTTGCCCGAACCGGTGGGGCCGACCAGCAGGATGTTCGACTTGGCCAATTCGACATCATTGTGCTTGGTCGCGTGGTTGAGGCGCTTGTAGTGGTTGTGGACGGCGACCGAGAGCACCTTCTTGGCGTGCTCCTGCCCGATCACGTAATCGTCCAGAACCTTGCGAATTTCCTTCGGCGTCGGGACCCCGTCCTTGGCCTTGACCATCGAGGTTTTCGATTCCTCGCGGATGATATCCATGCACAGCTCGACGCACTCGTCGCAGATGAACACGGTCGGGCCCGCAATCAGCTTGCGCACCTCGTGCTGGCTTTTGCCGCAGAACGAGCAATACAGCGTGCTCTTGGTGTCGCCGGTTGCCTTGGTCATGGCAGTTCTCCATCGTTGCGATTCGAAAACCGCCGCAACGCGCGGTCATGTTCATCGTCCGCCTCTGGCGGTCCGATTCGATCAGTAATTATCCATTCGTCCCATCAGAACGTTAACGCGGCACACCTGATTGCCGGCCAATGACCGAAACCGCTCACCGTGCGGGAGCAGTATGGGCTGGCAAAGAGCATTCGCCAACCCGCTTTGTGTCACGCCTGCGTCGCAAAACCGTGACCTGCGACGATTCAGCCGGACCCGGTTTCAGGTTGCCGATGCCGGCGCGGTCACCGCACCGCCGTCATCCGGGCGCTTGCTGATGACCTGATCAATCAGACCGAAGGCCTTGGCATCTTCAGAGGACATGTAGTTGTCCCGCTCCAGCGCGTCCTCGATCTCCTTGTAGGTGCGGCCGGTGTGCTTGACATAGATCTCGTTGAGGCGGCGCTTGGTTGTGTCGAACTCGCGCGCATAGATCATGATGTCGGTGACCTTGCCCTGATAGCCGGCGGAAGGCTGGTGCACCATCACGCGGGAGTTCGGCAGGGCGAAACGCTGGCCCTTCTCGCCGGCGGTCAGCAGAAGCGAGCCCATCGAGGCGGCCATGCCGAGGCAGATCGTGGTGATCGGCGGCTTGATGAACTGCATGGTGTCGTAGATCGACATGCCGGCTGTGACCGCGCCGCCCGGCGAGTTGATGTAGAAGGAGATTTCCTTCTTGGGGTTGTCGGCCTCAAGGAACAGCAGCTGCGCCACGATCAGCGATGCGCCGTAATCCTCGACGGGGCCTGTGAGGAAGATGATCCGCTCGCGCAGCAGGCGGGAGTAGATGTCGAAGGCCCGCTCGCCACGGCTTGACTGCTCGATCACCATCGGCACGAGATTGTTGTAAACTTCGACGGGGTCGCGATCGCGGATCATGGACGTGGGGCTCCTCGGCGCGGGCAACGATTCGACCGCGCGTGTACCGCTAATGTAGTCACGCCCCACGCGATTACAAACGGAAGCGGTGTTTTAGCGGGCCGGCCATCTGCTTGCTCGCCGCAGCGCGGCACCGCGCTTTGGATGATCAGGGCCCCGACACCTGCCGCGTGGAATCTTCCAGTTCCTGCGAGAAGCGGATCGCCCAGTTCTTCAGCATGTAGGCAGCGGCAACGCTGAGCGCCGATGCGCCAACGCCGGAAACAGCGCGGACATCGCGCAGCCGGGACGATGGCAAACGTCGAGCTACACCACGTCCATGGACGTCACCTAGGGGGCCACCGCGTCCCTCTGGTGCGATGCCGCGCTAGGGATTGACATGAAGCCCGTTCCGCCACCGACCAGCTTCGCCGAGGAGGCACCAAGAGAGCCCGGCCGCAGTGTGCGCCTGTCCCGCAGCGACGACATCGCCGTCCTCGAAGCCCTCGATGCGATCATTGCATCCGGTGCTCTGGGTGGCGGCGAGCGCCTGCCGGCTCTTTTGCGCTATCTGGTGATGGAGGAACTGGCCGGCAGGGGCGAACGGATCAAGG
>JAPLOV010000044.1 GCA_026400565.1 Hyphomicrobiales bacterium
ATCTGACGGTCGAGCAGAACATCGGGTTCGGCCTGCGCATGAGCGGTGTCGAGCGACAGGCGCGTAGCCGGGCCGTGGCGGCGGCGCTGGAAATGGTCAAGCTGTCAGGTTTCGCTGGGCGCTATCCAAAGCAACTCTCCGGCGGGCAGCAGCAACGTGTTGCTATCGCGCGCGCCATCGTCATGAAGCCGGCCGTGCTGCTGCTGGACGAGCCGCTCGGCGCGCTTGACAAGAATCTCCGCGAGGCGATGCAGGTCGAGTTGCGCAGCCTCCAGCGCGAACTCGGCATCACCACCGTCTTCGTTACCCACGACCAGGAAGAGGCACTGACAATGTCCGATTGCGTCGCAGTGATGCGCGACGGGGTCATCGAGCAGCTTGGCCCGCCGCGCGAGATCTACGAGCGTCCGGCAACGGAATTCGTCGCCACATTCCTGGGCGCCAGCAACATGATCGATGCTCGCGTCGTGGAGCAGGGCGCGCAGACCTCGCTGGTCGAGGCGCCCTGTGGCCGGTTCTCCGTCAACGGATCGTATCCGCAAGGGACACATCTGCGCCTGGCGATCCGACCCGAGCGCATCGTTCTGGCGGGTAACGGGCGGGACCTGCCATTGCCCGCCATCGTCAGGGATGTCGTCTATCGCGGCATGACGGCTCATCTGTTCCTCGAGTGTCAGGGGCAGCAGTTGCTCGCCTTCATCCAGAATTCGGATCAGGCTTCACTGGATTGGGCTTCGGGACAGACCGTGACGGTCGCATTGCCGCCCGAGAGCTTGGTACTGCTCGACAAGGGTGGCGCCGCCCGTGGCTGACGGCTTCCGCCTGACACGCCGCTGGGCAGCGCTCGCTCTGCTGGCTCCTCCGCTCGCGGTGTTCCTGATGTTTTTCGTCGCACCGCTCGTGTCACTCTTCTGGGTCAGCTTTCACGCGCCGTCACAGACGGAACTGTTCGGGGCTGAACTGACCGTCGAGCATTATGCGACGATCTTCACCGATCCCTTCTATCACACGATCATCCTGCGCACCCTGAGCACGGGCGGCGTGATCCTGCTTCTGTGTCTCGTACTGGGTTATGCGACGGCCTATGTCCTCGCGCCCTTGCCCCAGCGCCAGCGCCTGTTCCTGCTCTTGCTGCTCGTCGTACCGCTGATGGTCAGCAACGTCGTGCGGGCCTATGGCTGGATCGCGATCCTCGGGCGCCAAGGGCTGATCAACTCGCTGTTGCGCGATACCGGCTTGATCGACCGGCCATTGCTGCTGCTCAACTCGTTCGAGGCGGTGTCCTTCGGCCTGATGACGATCCTGCTGCCCTATATGGTCATCTCGGTCGCAAACGCGCTGAATGCGATCGATGTCCAGTATCGGGAGGCCGCCCAGTCACTCAGGGCCAATCCGTTCAAGACATTCGTCCATGTGACGTGGCCGTTGTCGAGCCCAGGCGTCGCCTCCGGCATGCTGCTGGTGTTCCTGCTGACGCTCAGCGCCTATGTCACGATTACGCTGCTGGGCGGTCCACGCATGAAGTTGCTAGTGAGCCTTGTCTTCGACGCGGTCGGCGCCTTCCGCTGGCCCTTGGCTGCAGCGATCTCCTTCGTCCTGCTGGCGCTGGCGCTGGTAATCTCGGCCCTCATCCTAGCGGTCTTGCGCCCACAGCGCGTCCAGGGGCGAGGCTGACATGGCGCACATCGTTCTCGTCGCGCTGGCCGGGCTGACCTACCTGCTTGTCCTCGGACCCATTGTGATCGTCTTGATCACGGCCTTCTCTCCAACAGATTTTTTTGTCTTTCCGCCGCCGGGCCTCTCGCTGCGCTGGTTTGCGGCCTTTTTCAACACGGACAGCTTGCGGGACGCGTTTCTGCGCAGCATCCAGATTGCTCTGACCTCCGCGCTCCTCGCCACGCTCCTCGGCTCGATGGCTGCCTTGTTCGTCGCCAGGCGCAAGGGGTTTCTCGCTAGCCTGCTCCAGACGTTGTTTCTCGCACCCCTGATTTTTCCGGCCATCGTGCTGGGGTTGGCACTGCTTCTGTTCTTCAAGCTAATCGGGGGCATGCCGGAATTCATCGGCCTCGTGCTGGCGCATTCGATCCTCGGCATGCCTTTCGTGATACGCGCGGTCAGCGCCAGCCTTCTCGCCGTCGATCCGGTACTGGAGGAGGCCAGCCAGAGCCTGAGGGCCGGCCCATTGCGCACCTTCGGACTGATCACCCTGCCGCTCATCTGGCCAGGCATCCTGTCAGGGGCGATGTTCGCCTTCATCCTGTCCTTCGGGGAGCTTAACACTGCACTGTTCCTGACTGGGCCAGGAGTTACGACCTTGCCGATCGAGATCTTCAGCTATCTCCAATTCCAGGGCGGGCAGCTCGTGATCGCCGCAGCCTCTGCGGTGCAGGTGGGGATGATCGCTGTGATGGTGGTTATTCTGGAACGCCTCGTGGGCCTGAGCAGAGTGGTGCGATCGAACTAGAGACCCATGCCGCCGTCAACAGGAATGGTGACGCCTGTGAGGTAACGCCCGGCATTGGAACAGAGCATCAGGGCAGTTGCGGCGCAGTCTTCGGGAACGCCAACATACCCCGTGGGGATGCGGGCCAGTACCTCAGCCAGATAGGCTGGGTCAGAAAGCGCGTCGCGGTTGCGGTCCGTGGCGATGGCACCCGGTACCAGGACATTGCAGGTCACGCCGCTCGCCGCCACCTGGCGCGCGATGTTTTGCACCATATTCGCAAGCGCCGCCTTGAGGCGACGGCGCGCCACAGCCAATGCTTCTTGCCGTTGATCGAGATCACGACGTCTTCGAGATGCCACTTGTCGCCGAACTGCGGGGCTCGCCGACGGATCTTGTTGGCGTATATCCGTCCGAACTTCTCCGCCCAGCACCGCACGGTTTCATGGCTGACGATGATTCCGCGCGCCGCCAGCAGGTCCTCGACCATCCGCAGGCTGAGCGGAAAACGGAAATAGAGCCAGACAGCCTGCTGGATGACTTCGGCCGGGAACCGGTCGCCGCGATCAATGGAGGTTGCACTCGTCATCATCGCGCTCGGATAGCCGATGTTCGTCGACACGTCGTCAATCTGACAGGACCTGCACCACTGAAAGCAGCTCTCAACAACTTGGCAATGCCAAGTTGACAGTACCTCCCGTCGCGGTCTCCTGAAGCTGCTCAGCCGGTCATCCCGGCGAGCGCATCAAGTTCAGCATAATCAGGAAGGCGGTCGATCAAACGCTTTCCTTTTCGCACGACGACGCGGTCGGCCTGCGGGCGGCACATCGCCTCATTCTGCGTGCGCGCTGACAGCAGGATGAAATCCGCCGACGCACCAACAGCAATGCGTCCATGCCCAGGCAAGCCGACAATGTCGGAAGGCATCGGACCTGCCATCTGCAACGCCTTCGAGAATGGCCAGTCCAGGTGGAAGATCCGCACGGAGTGATGAAGCGTGTCGATCATGTCATGATCGCCATACGGGAACCATGCGTCGCGACAATTGTCGCCACCGATCGCGACCTTGAGCCCGGCATCGAGCAGTTCCTGGGCCAGTGTCACGCCGCGCCAGCGCGGTGTGCGGCCTGGCTTGCGGTCCTGGAGATAGATCATGGGTGTTGGCAAAGTGACGAAGTGAAGCCCAGCATCAACCGCCATCTTGATGGCCTCGCGGGCAACATCATCCGGCTGCAGCGCCAGCGAAACGCAATGCCCGCACAAAA
>JAPLOV010000135.1 GCA_026400565.1 Hyphomicrobiales bacterium
ATGTCATGGCGGGCGCAGGCCTCACCGATCCGCTTGGTGAAATCCTGCTGGGCCAGATTGACCGCCAGGTCGGCATCGGGCCGATACCAGGCCAGCACCTTCACGGCATCACCGCCGGAACGCTTGATCTTCTCGACCGACCAGTGGTCGATCTCCGAAGAGAGCCGGCCCCCGGGCGTCTCGCGGAAGATCGAATCCTCCAGAGTCACGATCAGCCCCTTGGCGGGGGAGAGCACCGACAGGCCCTGCGGCAAGGCGAAATGCGGATCAAGCAGCATGGCCGAGGCATCGGCCTGCAGCTCCCTGACCAGCATCAGCTTAAAGCCGGCCACGTCCTCATAGGGCGCTTCGGCGGTGCCGCGCGCCGCCTTGATCGGATTCTTGATCGGCGGGCGCTGGTCGACGGCGACCATCTTGAAGCGCCCGCCAGCATCAGCCATGCGCCGCATGCCCCAGAGCTTGCCCGGCGAAAGTGTGGTCATTGTGCGTTCCTTATCGGCGTTCTTGCAGGAATTGGTCGACCTCGGCACGTGTGGGCGCGCCTTTTCGGCCACCGAAACGCGTGCATTTGATGGCAGCTGCGGCATTGGCGAAGCGCACGGCCTGAAACTCGGGCTGCCGCTCGGCAAGGGCGAGGGCAAAGGCCCCGTGCCAGACATCGCCGGCCCCAAGCGTGTCCACAACCTCGACCTCAAAGGCCGGCACATGACGAATCTCGCCGTGATCACAGACCCAGACGCCGCGCTCGCCCGCCGTCACGGCCAGCCAGCAGCAGCCCGGCGTGAAGCTGGACAGGGCCAGGTGGATGTCCTTGAGCCCGGTCTGCTCCTGAAGACCGATCTCGCTGAAAGCGACATGGGTTGCGGTGGTCAGCAGGCACGGATCGACCGGCCTGCGGTCACCGTCCAGAACGGCGGGTATGCCGGCGCCGCGTGCGAGCTGGAACAGATGCAGCGCACCCTCCTCCCAGCGCGTGTCGCCCAGCACGGCCCCTGTGCCGGGCGGCAGTAGCTTTGGCAGCCATGGTGGCTCGGTTGGCATGTCGGGGTCGGAATAGGACATGATCATCCGCTCACCGGCCTTGTCGACCATGATGGCGGAGACCGGTGTGCGCCGGCCCGCCTCGGCCAGCGAGGCGGCGACATCGACACCCTCGCGGACCAGCCCGGTGCGGACAGCGTCACCTGTCAGGTCGTCGCCAAGGCGGGTGAGCAGGCTTGCCGCCCCTCCCAGCCGGGCAATCGCCACGGCCGCATTCGCCGCGATGCCGCCACCCTGCACCTCGAGAGCGGACGCTCGATACTTCTTGCCCTCCGTCGGCAGGGTCTCGACGCCATAGATGTAGTCGAGCGTGGCGATGCCGACGCAGATCACACTGGATCCGGGCAGATGTGCCATGGAGGGCTCGGACATATTGGCTTCCGGTCTGGTCCTGTCAGGGCGGCCCCGCACGGATGCCTTGCGAAGCCCTCGCAGGCCTGCACAATGACACCAGTGCCCGACCGGCCCGGAGACCATCCTTCTAACTGGCACGTCGCCAAACCTCAAGGGTCTTCTATCTTATATAAGACTTGAGTTATGCTGCGGAACTGGGCATAAGGAGAGTGGATGCTGGCGGCCATCGGACATGGCCGGCCTCCGTCACACCAAGGCGCACGACAGAGGCGCCGTGAAACATAAGGGAGAGGCGCGTGGCAGCGGTGACCATCCGCAAGGTCCGCAAGGTCTTCGGCAAGGTGGAAGTGATCCACGGCGTCGATCTGACCTTCCAGGACGGTGAGTTCGTGGTGCTTGTCGGCCCGTCGGGCTGCGGCAAATCCACCCTTCTGCGCATGATCGCGGGTCTTGAATCCGTGACCGACGGCGCGATCGACATCGGCGGCGTCGTGATCAACGACTTTGCCCCGCGCGACCGTGACATCGCCATGGTGTTCCAGGATTACGCGCTCTATCCTCACAAGAGCGTCTATGACAATATGGGCTTCGGCCTGAAGATGCGCGGTGCCTCCCCGTCCGAGATTGCCGAGCGCGTCAAGGAAGCAGCAGACGTGCTTCAGATCAGCCACCTGCTTGATCGCAGGCCGGGCCAACTCTCTGGCGGGCAGCGCCAGCGCGTCGCCATGGGGCGCGCCATCGTGCGCCGGCCCCGCGTGTTCCTGTTCGACGAGCCCTTGTCCAACCTCGATGCGCAATTGCGCGCCGAGGTCAGGATCGAGATCAAGAAGCTGCACCAGCGCTTCGGGACCACCATCATCTACGTCACCCACGACCAGGTGGAGGCGATGACGCTGGCCGACCGCATCGCCGTGCTGCGTGGCGGCGTTCTGGAACAGTTCGCCACGCCCGACGCCATCTACAACAAGCCGGCCTCGAAGTTCGTGGCGGGGTTCATGGGCTCGCCGCCGATGAGCTTTGCACGGCTGACCGCCAGCGCCGACGGCAAGACCCTGGCCATGCCGTCGGGCACGGTGCTGCCGGCCCGGGGCGGGCTGGTGATGGGCGGGCTGAGCGGCGACAAGAGCTACGATGCCGGCTTCCGGCCCGAGCATGTCAAGCTTGGCGCGGACGCGCTGCCGGGTGGTGTCAACACTACCGCGCGGGTTGAAATTCTCGAACCGCTCGGCGCCGAGACGCTGGCGCTGCTGACCGTAGGCGGAGCTGTTCTGACCGGACGCTTTCCCCCACAGGCTGGGGTCAAATCCGGCGACGAGGTGACCGTGTCCCTCGGCGCTGCCGACATGCACCTGTTTGATACCGAAACCGGGCGGGCGCTGGTGGCCTGAGCGGCCAGTGGCACCGACTGAAACCATCCAAAAGCAACCGTCCAAGGGAGGACATCGTCATGAAAAAACGGATATTCCTGAGCCTGTCAGCCAGTTTCGTACTCGGCCTCGCCATGAGCGTGAGCACGGCCAGCATCAGCGTGGCCCAGACCACGCTGCGCATCTTCACCGGCGGCCAGCAGCGCCCCGATGTGATGCGCAAGATCGCCGATGACTACGAAAAGCGCACGCCCGGCGTGAAGATCGAGGTCGAGGTCGGCGGCGCCACCTCCGAGCAGCAGCAGCAATATCTCAACACCGTCCTCGCCTCGAAGGATTCGGCGCTCGATGTCATCCTGATCGACGTGATCCGGCCCGCCCAATGGGCCGCAGCCCAGTGGGCCGAGCCGCTCGATGCCTTCCTCGGCGCGGACAAGGACAAGATCATGGCGCGCTACCTGCCAGCCTACCGCGAGGCCAACATCGTCGGCGGCAAGGTCATCGCCCTGCCCTACTTCGCCGATGCGCAGTTCCTCTATTACCGCAAGGACCTGCTCGAAAAGCACGGCGTGCAGCCTCCAAGGACCTGGGCAGAGCTTCAGGCCGGCGCGGAAAAGGTGATGAAGGCCGAAGGCAATCCGAACCTGTCGGGCTTCCAGACGGCCGGCGCGCCGATCGAAGGCACGGTCTGCACCTATCTGGTGCCGATGTGGGGTGCCGGTGGCGCACTCACCAATGCACAGGGGCAACTGGCGCTGAACACGGCCGAAGCACGCCGCCCGTTCCAGCTCTGGGCTGACATGAAGGCCGCCAACGTGACGCCGCCGAACCTGGCCGAAATCCCGACGGACCGCATCCGCCAGAACTTCCAGGCCGGCAACCTGCTGTTCGCCATGAATTGGGGTTATGTCTGGCAGCGCACCCAGAACGATGCCGACAGCCTGATCAAGGACAAGGTCGGCGTGGTGCCGCTGCCCGGCTTCACCGCCGACAGGGCCGCAACCTGCATCGGAGGATGGCAGCTGGCCGTTTCTGCCTTCTCCAAGAACAAGAAGGCAGCGTTCGACTTCGCGATGTATCTGTCCTCGCCGGAAGTGGCCAAGGCGCAGGCCATCGCCGCCTCGCACCTGCCGGTCTTCCCCGAGATCTACAGCGATCCGGACGTGCTGAAGGCCAATCCTTGGTTCGCGCAGGCCCTGCCGGTGGTGCAGACCGCCCGTTCGCGCCCCGTCTCGCCCGCCTATCCGCGCGTTTCCGAAGTGATCCGCACCAACATGAACGCCTTTCTCGCCGGCGCAAAAACCGCCGACGCCGCGCTGGCCGACATGACGCGCGACCTCTCGCAGGTCATCCGCTGATTATCTGCCGGACCAGGCTTGCCGCCTCCGCCACAGCGGACGGAGGCGGCAAGCCCCCCCCAGGGCCACTTGCCGCACGCGCACCGACACCGGGATCAGCCCATGGCCACGCGACTTTCCTCCCTCGAACGGTCCGAGCGACGGCTCGGCATCGCGCTTCTGGCACCGGCCTTCGCGCTGCTGTCAGGGGTCGTGCTTTATCCGATCTACAATCTGATCCGCATGTCGTTCAGCGAAAACAAGCTGACCGAGCCGTGGCTGGCCAAGCCGTGGATCGGCTTCGAGAACTACGCCAAGGCGATGGGCGACGAGCGGCTCTGGGAGGCAACGTGGCACACGCTGCTTTATGTGATCGTCACCGTTCCCGGCGCCGTGGCGCTGGGGCTCGGGCTGGCCTTGCTGGCCAACCAGCCCTTCCGCGTCAAGTGGCCGGTGCGCCTCGGGCTGCTGCTGCCCTGGGCGCTGCCGCTGGTCTTTGCCGGCCTGATCTTCCGCTGGTTCTTCGAGTACCAGCAGGGGCTGGTCAACAACGCGCTGATCTGGATCGGGCTGCCGCCGGTGAACTGGCTGACCCAGGAAGGCCCGGCCTTCTTCGCCATCTGCGTCGCGATCATCTGGAAGACATCGAGCTTCGCCGCGCTGGTGCTGCTGGCGGGCCTCCAGACCATCCCGAAATCGCTCTATGAGGCGGCCGAGGTGGACGGGGCATCGAAGTGGCAGCAGTTCTGGGAGATCACCTTGCCGATGCTCAAGCCTGCGATCATCGTGGCGCTGATCTTCCGCACCATCACGGCGATCCAGACCTTCGACATTCCCAAGGCCATGACCGATGGCGGGCCAGGCAATGCCACCGAGACGCTGGCCATGTACATTCACAAGACCACGATCGACTCACTCGATTTCGGCTACGGCTCGACACTGGCCGTGCTGATGTTCGTCGCCTCCGCGATCCTGACCTCGATCTATCTGCGCCACACGCGGCGCGACCCCAGCGCGGGGAGGCATTGATGGGAGCGCAAACCGACCCCGTCATTGCGAGCCCAGCGAAGCAATACCGGGCGCAGCGCAGAGAGACTGGATGGCTTCGTTGCGCTCGCCATGCCGAGTTGGGAGCAAGGTTGCCATGATGAAGTTCCCCTCGGCCAAGAAGATGACGCTGATTGCCGGCGCTGTCGTGGCCATCAACGGCTTCTTTCCGGCGCTCTGGATCCTGTTCACCTCGCTCAAGACCGAGAGCGAGCTGATGCGGCTGCCGATCACGATCTGGCCCGCCGCGCCGACGCTGGGCAACTACACCCGCGTGTTCGTCGACCAGCCGATCTTCCTGTTCATGTGGAACTCGTTTGTGGTAGCGGTGCTGTCGACGGTGCTGTGCGTGACGGTGTCGGCGCTGGCGGCCTATGCGCTGGTCAGGCTGCGCATCCCGGCACCCAACGTGATCCTGTCCGTGCTGCTGGCCGTGGCGATGTTCCCGCTTATCTCGCTGATGGTGCCACTGTTCTCGGTGATGCGCGACCTGCAACTGCTCAACACCTGGTGGGCGCTGGTCTTCCCCTATGCGGTACTCTCGATGCCGGTGTGCACGCTGGTGCTGATCTCGTTCTTCCAGGACATCCCGCGCGACCTGGAGAATGCCGCGATGATCGACGGCTGCTCACGCATCGGCGCGCTCTGGCATGTGGTCATTCCGCTGACTGCGCCGGGCGTTTTCACAGCCGGCATCCTGGCCTTTGTCAACGCCTGGGACGAGTTTCTGCTGGCGCTGACGCTGGCCCCGCGCGTGGCCAGCCGCACGCTGCCGGTCGGTATCACGCTGTATCAGGGTGAGTTCTCGTTCCCGTGGCCGATCATCTCGGCGGCGCTGATCATCGCCATCGTGCCGATCTGCATCATCATCGCCGTGTTCCAGGAGCGCGTGGTGGGCGGCCTGACCTCCGGCGGGGTGAAGGGCTGAGGCGGGGGGCGGTTGCGCCCGATCAGCCAGCCTCACCCGAAACGGTACTCTGTTACCTGCCGGTAGACCTCGCCGGGGCGGAGCACGGTTGTGGGGAAGTGCGGCAGGTTGGGGCTGTCGGGCACATGCTGCGGCTCCAGGCACAGGCCTGATGACGAGCCGTAGGGGCTGCCGCCAAGGCCCGGCACCGGGGTCTGGGTCTTGAAGCCGTCATAGACCTGCAAGGCCGGCTCGCTGGTCCAGACCTGCATGGACAGCCCGTTCAGCGGCGAACGCAGGGTGGCGGCCAACGCCACCTCCAGCCCCGCCATCACGCTCGGCTCGCGGCGGTCGCGGCGCAGGATGAAGTTGTGGTCATACCAGTGGCGCGAGCCGTCGGCGTTGTAGTGGCGCAGCGGCCGGCTCTTGCGCAAGTCGAACGCTGTGCCTGCCACCGACGCGACCTCCCCGCTCGGAATCAGGTCCTCATCCACCGGCGTGATCAGGTTGGCGCGCACTTCCAGTTCGTGTGCCAGCACATCCGGCGAGCCGTCGAGGTTGAAGTAGGAGTGCTGGCACAGGTTGACGATGGTGGCGGCATCGGTCGTGGCCGTGAGTTCGGTGCGCAGCGTGGCGGGCTCGGCCAGCGTGTAGCGGCAGGTCACGGTCAGCGCGCCGGGGTAGCCATGGTCGCCGTCGGGCGAGACCAGCGCCAGCGTCACCGAAGCGGCGTCGTGGTGCAGGATCGTCCAAGGGCGCTTGCCAAAGCCATCACCGCCGCCATGCAGCGAATGCTTGCCCGCCTGATTGAGCTTGAGCTGATGGGCCTTGCCGTCAAGCACGAAGCGCCCGCCCTCGATGCGGTTGGCAAAACGCCCGGCGATCGCGCCGAAGTGCGGCGAATGCTTGAGATAATCGTCCAGCGCCGCAAAGCCGAGCACCACGCGCTGCGGCTTGCCCTTCACCGGCACGGTCATGTCCCGCACCACCGCGCCCCATTCCATGATCGTGGCAGTCGCACCAGCAGCGG
>JAPLOV010000204.1 GCA_026400565.1 Hyphomicrobiales bacterium
GAGAAATCCCAGCATGATCAATCTCTTGACCGGCTTGACGATAATCTCGACATCTGATGGTGGAAAATCCGTCGCCAAAACACTGAAAGCTGCTCAAAAACGCGAGAAAATGAAACTGGTCGCGACTTCTTCAGCGGCCTGCTAAGGCCTGCCGGCGGCGACCTTCGGCGCAGGCTTCCACGCCGCGATGAACAGGCCGCCGACGATCATGGCGATGCCGACAAGCTGGATTGCCCCCGGCCATTCTCCCAGAACCGGCATGCCGAGGATGGTTCCGATCACCGGGATCATCGGCGGGAAACGTCCGGCCACGGCGACGCCGAGGATCTTGGTCGCCCAGGCCCAGAGCCAGAGGCCGATGACGACGTTGATCAAGCCCTGGTTGATGCCGTGAAAAACAATGGCTTGCCACGGCGCGACATCGAAGCCCCGGAAGTAGACCAGCGCATAGACCGGCAGATACAGCATCGACAGCACGGAGAAGACGGCGGTGGCCTTCAGCCCGTCGATCTTCCAGAGCTGGAGCGCCAGCGGATAGCCGCCCCAGATCAGGCCCACGCCAAGAAAGCACAGATCGCCCAGCAGCAGGTTCGGCATGTGGGTCGCGGTGGTGGCAGCCAGCGCCAGTGCCAGCAAGCCCGCCAGCACGATGGCGACGCCAACCATAAGCGCAGCGGTGAGTTGCGTGCCGAACAGCAGCACGCCGCCGATGATGCCAATCAGGGTCACCATGCCCGGCCCGATCGATGCGCCATGGGCGGCAGGGGCCATGGTCAGGCCCTGCATCATCAGAAAGCTCATCGGAAAGCCGGACATCACCGTCAGGATCACACCGCGGCGCCAGCCAATACCCGCGCAGTCGCGCACACCGGCCCGCCAGAAGACCGGCAGCAAGATCAGCCCGGCGACAGCGAAACGCAGGGCCAGCATGTCATGCGCGGACAGCCCGTTGAGAACGGCATGGCGGCTTATCACGAAGTTCGAGCCGTAGATGAGCATGGCCAGCGCCATGCCGGCCATGGCGAGATGCCGTTTCTGGAGCTTGAGCAAAAAGGCCATGCGGTTCCGTCAGGCGTTGACAGGATATGGCATGAGGCCTCCTGGATTGGGAACGCCGTACAGCGCATGGCCAGCCCGCGCCTGCGGCAGCGGGGCCGGCCATGGGTGTTGCCGGTGCGTTTGTGTTCAGGCAAGAGCCTTGAGGGCTGCCTTGCCGGCATAGCGGGCCTGCGAGCCGAGTTCCTGCTCGATGCGGATGAGCTGGTTGTATTTGGCGGTGCGGTCCGAGCGCGAGAGCGAGCCGGTCTTGATTTGCCCGCAATTGGTGGCGACCGCGAGATCGGCGATGGTCGAATCCTCGGTCTCGCCGGAACGGTGCGACATCACGGCGCGATAGCCGGCGCGCTGGGCAGTGTCGACGGCATTCAGCGTTTCGGTGAGCGAACCGATCTGGTTGACCTTGATCAGGATGGCGTTGGCATAGTCGCCCTTGATGCCCTTGGTCAGGCGTTCGACATTGGTGCAGAACAGGTCATCGCCGACGAGCTGGCATTTTGCGCCGATCTTGCCGGTGAGATCCTGCCAGCCCTGCCAGTCATCCTCCGACATGCCGTCCTCGATCGAGACGATGGGGTAGTCCTTCACCAGCTTGGCGAGGTAGTCGACCTGCTGGGCGATCGAGCGCTTCTTGCCTTCGCCGTGGTAATCGTAAACGCCGTCCTTGAAGAACTCCGTCGCCGCGCAGTCGAGGGCCAGATGCACGTCCTTGCCCGGCTTGAATCCAGCGGCGGAGATCGCCGTCATGACGAAGTCAAGGGCAGCTTCGGCCGAGGCCAGGTTGGGTGCAAAGCCGCCTTGGTGTTGTGGCCGGCCTTCTTCAGCGCGCCCTTCAGCGTCTGGAAGATCTCGGAACCCCAGCGTACAGCCTCGGCGACCGAAGGCGCGCCGGTCGGCATGATCATGAATTCCTGGAAATCGATCGGGTTGTCGGCATGGGCACCACCGTTGATGATGTTCATCATCGGAACGGGCAGGACGCGCGCCTGTGTGCCGCCAACATAGCGGTAGAGCGGCAGGGCGGAGGCATCGGCCGCTGCCTTGGCGATCGCCAGCGACACGCCGAGGATGGCATTGGCCCCGAGCTTCTTCTTGTTCTTCGTGCCGTCCAGATCGATCATGGTCTGGTCGAGCAGCACCTGCTCTTCGGCTTCCATGCCAACAAGCGCCTCGGCAATGGTCTCGTTGACCGCAGCGACCGCCTTGAGCACGCCCTTGCCGCCATAGCGCTTCTTGTCGCCATCCCGCAGTTCGACAGCTTCGTGCGCGCCGGTCGACGCGCCGGACGGCACAGCGGCGCGGCCCATCGAGCCGTCTTCCAGGATGACGTCGACCTCGACGGTCGGATTGCCGCGCGAATCGAGGATTTCGCGTGCGGTGATGTCGATGATCGCAGTCATGGTGGTGTCCTTCGTGGGCAGGCGGATGACGCGCTTTTAGACAAGGCCTCGCGCCATGTCATCCCTGATGGGCAAGCCAGACATTCGTGTCCGGTCGCGGGGGATGCTGCGGCAACCTTGGGGGTTCCCTTGATGGGCCGCACCTGCCAAAAGCGGCGCTGCACGCAAGGAGCTCTCCATGGCAGGTCCAACCACCGGTCCGTCGACCCTCCATCTTGGTCAGTCTTCAGCCATTCCTGCCTCGCCGGAACAGGCCGTGCTGGACCGTGTGCCAAATCCGCACCCCGGAACGGATTATCTGGCGCGGTTCACGGCGCCGGAGTTCACCTCTATCTGCCCTGTCACCGGCCAGCCGGACTTCGGTATCCTCGTGATCGACTATCAGCCCGGCGACTGGCTGGTCGAGTCGAAGTCGCTGAAGCTGTATCTGACCAGTTTCCGCAATCACGGTGCCTTCCATGAGGATTGCACGGTGGGCATCGGCAAGCGGCTGGCCGATCTGCTGGAGCCACGCTGGTTCCGAATCGGCGGCTACTGGTATCCGCGAGGCGGCATCCCGATCGACGTGTTCTGGCAGACCGGCGAAGCGCCCAAGGGCCTGTGGGTGCCGGATCAGGGTGTCATGCCCTATCGCGGGCGCTGACGCGTCGCTGGCGGCGCTACAGCTTCAGCAAGCGCGGGGCAATGATGCCCAAAAGCGCGATACCGGCGGCCATGGCGAGAAGTGCAATGCTGGCACCGAAGTTGACCTTGAGGGCACCGACAATGACGGGCCCCAGAGCATGGCCGCAGAACAGCGAGCAGGCGAACAGCGCCACCGCAGAGCCACGCGCTGTCGGGGCCAGTTCCGTGGCCTGCGCCTGAAAAGTGCCGTGCATCAGGAAGAAGCCAAAGCCCTGCACAATGAAGCAGCCGATGGCCGTCCACCATGGCAGGAACGGCAACGCGAACACGGCAATGGCTGTTGCCATGATCAGCCCGCCGGCCAGCACCATCCTGGCCGGACCGAGGTGCGCGACAAGCCGGCGCACGGTGAAGCCATAGACAAGGCCGCCAAGGCCTGCACCACCAACCGCGAGGCCCGCCTCCGTGGCGCCGACGCCGGAGCGATCATCAAGGATCGCTGCCACATAAGGCATGATCCCGAAGATCAGGGCTCCTTCGAGGATGACCAAGCCATAGAGCGTGAGCGTGCGCGGATTGCGGAACAGGCTTCGATAGCGGTCGATGGCATTGGCGATGCTGAATGCCTCACGGCCGGCATCCGGCCTTGGCTTGAGCACGACAAGGACCATGGTTCCGGCAATGCCTGCCAGCCCGGCAGCCGTCAACATCACGGCGCGCCAGCCGAAATGATCGGCGATCACGCCGGATGCCGCGGCGCCGGCCGTCTGGCCGACGATCATGATGGTGAGAAAACGTCCCAGCGCGACCTGCCGCTCGGACATGGGCGCGCGGTCTCCGATGGCCGCCATGGCGATAGGGATGATGCCGCCGGCGAACACGCCCATCAGCATGCGCAGGACAAACAGTGTCTCGAAGTTGCCGGCCAGCGCGCAGGCCACCAGCATGACGACCAGTGCCGCAACGCTGACCAGGATGGTGCGGGCCTTGCCCACCGCATCGGCAATCGGGCCGAGAAAGGGCTGGCCAACGGCGTAACAGATCGAAAAGGCAGTCGCCATCATGGCAACCTGCGGGATCGTGCGTCCGAATTCGCCGGCAAGGGTCGGCACGAGCGGATCGAGCAGGCGCATCGTGAACGTGCTTGCAAAGCCCGCCATTCCGAGGACAATCGTCAGACGCCTCATTTCAGCCGCATACGGGGCTGCTGTCATCAATCAGGCTGCTTTCGTGACATGGTCGTAGGCTTGGAGCTTCGCCAGAAGCCCAGGCATGTCCTTCAGATGGACCATGTTGGGGCCATCGGAGGGCGCATTGTCCGGGTCCTGATGGGTCTCGATGAACAGGCCGGCGACGCCGACGGCCACGGCAGCGCGGGCCAGGACAGCGACAAACTCGCGCTGCCCCCCGGACGAACTGCCCTTGCCGCCCGGCTGCTGCACTGAATGGGTGGCATCGAAAATCACCGGCGCGCCGGTGCTTTCGGCCATGATCGGCAGGGCGCGCATGTCCGAGATGAGCGTGTTGTAGCCGAACGAGGCGCCGCGCTCGGTGAGCATGACGTTGGGATTGCCTGCGCCCGTAATCTTGGCCGCGACGTTCTTCATGTCCCAGGGGGCGAGGAACTGACCCTTCTTGACATTGACGACCCGGCCCGTCCGGGCAGCGGCCTTCAACAGGTCGGTCTGGCGGCAGAGGAAGGCGGGGATCTGCAGGATGTCCACGGCCTCGGCCACGATGGCGCAATGATCGCGTTCATGCACATCGGTCAGCACCGGCAGCGACAGGCTCTCGCGGATTTCCGCGAAGATCGGAAGGGCGGCGTCCATGCCGACCCCACGCGCGGCGCTGCCGCTGGTCCGGTTGGCCTTGTCATAGGAGGTCTTGAACACCAGCCCGATGCCAAGGCTGGCGCAGATCTCCTTCAGGGCCGTTGCCATCTCCAGCGCATGGGCGCGGCTTTCCATCTGGCATGGGCCGGCGATCAGCGCGAAGGGCAGGTGCGTGGCGAACGAGACGTTCCCCACTGTGACTGTCTGTCCCATCAGTTCCGTTCCCAGTTCACGCCGAGGTTCTGGCGGTGGTCGATCACCCCCAGCCTTGTGACGGAAGAGCAGGACGCTGTCACGCAAAAGCCGACCGGCAGCGGCTTGAAGCCATCGGCCACGGCGCGACGGACGCACTGCCCATAATGCTGCATGCACTGGTCGAGCGTGGGGTAGACGGTCGCGGCGCGGCGCATGAGGCTGTCGGCTTTCTGGAGCACGGTCCGGCAGGCGGGGTCGCTAATGGCACCGGAACGGCGGCACTCCGCTTCGCTGTGCACGATGGTCCCGTCAGGGCATTCGCCGCGCCAGACCATGAAGGCCATGAACTCGGCGATGCCTGCGATCAGGCCCAGGACGAGAGCGTTCTGCGGACGAAAGCTTTCAGCTGACGAGAACTTTCATCGTGGATGCCCGGATATGCAAAAGGCCCGGCTCTGATGCGGCGCGGCCCTGTCCGAAACGGGGACCCCGAAATCGTTCCCATTGTGCCCTGCGCCGCGCGGTTTGCATCCCACGCCGGACGGGATGGCCGTTGCGGAAAACGCATGGTGAGTTCGGTGGGATTCGAACCCACGACCCCATGATTAAAAGTCACGTGCTCTACCGGCTGAGCTACGAACTCGCACCATGCGTGGCGTGCTGATAGGCGAGGCTGCCGGACGGGTCAACCGCTGGTCACACAGCGTGCGCCGCTGCTTTTGCGTGACTTCCCAAGACGGCACCCCATAATGCCTCAGTCCACTGATTGAGAGCCCGATGCCAGCACCAACCCTTACCGAACTTCGCGCCGCCGCAGCGATCGTGCATGCCCACATGCCGCCGACCCCCCAGATCGCCTGGCCTTTGCTGAAGGCTCGGCTCGGTGTCGAGGTTGTCGTCAAACACGAGAATCATACGCCGACCGGGGCCTTCAAGATCCGAGGCGGCTATGTCTACATGGAACGATTTGCCCGCGAGGAACGGGTGCGCGCCGGCGGCAAGAACGTACCGCGCGGCATCGTCAGTGCAACACGGGGCAACCATGGCCAGAGCCTGGCGCTGGCCGGGCGCGCCTTCGGCGTGCCCGTCACCATCGTCGTCCCCAGGGGCAATTCCCGCGAAAAGAATGCCGCGATGCGGGCTTTCGGGGCTGAGTTGATTGAAGCCGGCGAGGACTTCGATGCGGCCCGTGCCGTCGCCCTGATGACCGCCGATCAGCGGGGCCTGGCGATGGTGCCGTCCTTCCATGCCGATCTGGTGGCGGGTGTCGCGTCCTATGCGCTGGAGCTATTCGGTGCCTTTCCGAACCTCGGCACGGTCTATGTGCCGATCGGGCTTGGCTCCGGGATCTGCGGTGTGATTGCCGCGCGCGATGCGCTCGGTCTCAAAACCGAGATCGTGGCCGTGGTCTCGGAGATCGCTGATGCGGCGGCACGGTCGATCGAGGCCGGCCATATCATCGAAGGGGATTCGGCCCGCACCTTTGCCGACGGCATGGCGACCCGCATTCCCTCGCCGGACGCCTTCGCGATTTATGGCAAGGCAGTCGCGCGCGTGATCCGTGTCAGCGACGACGAAATGGCGGAGGCCATCCGCATCTATCACGAAGACACCCACAACATGGCCGAAGGGGCGGGGGCTGCGCCGCTGGCTGCACTGATCAAGGACACCTGGCGCCAACACGACAAGGCCTGCGGGGTAATCCTTTGCGGCGGTAACATCGACCGCGATTGGGCCGCGACGGTGCTGGCTGGCGGAACACCCGAGCCGCGGTAGCCAGAACCGGTTGCTGCGCGACCGGGCCGACGATGTCATCGATTGCGCCGATCACCCTGCCATCTCTTGTCAGCAATTTGCCAGAACAGGTTCCCCATGACTGATCCGAGACTGCCGTTTCTTGCCGAACTGGAGAAGAAGCTGCTCTGGTTGTCGACCTGGACGATCCACCATGCCAACCATGTGCGGCCGGCCGGCGAGGTCAAGGTCGGCGGGCATCAGGCCTCGTCCGCCTCCCTCGCTTCGATCATGACGGCGCTGTATTTCGCGGTCCTGAAGCCGGAGGACCGCGTGGCCGTGAAACCGCACGCCTCGCCGATCTTCCATGCCATCCAGTATCTGATGGGCCAGCAGACCCGCGAGAAGCTCCAGAGCTTCCGAGGCTACAAGGGTGCGCAATCCTATCCCTCGCGCACGAAGGATGGCGATGATGTCGACTTCTCCACCGGCTCGGTCGGGCTTGGTGTCGCGCAGTCGCTGTTCGCTTCGCTGGTGCAGGATTATGTCCGGGCCAAGGGCTGGGGTAGCAAGAGGCCGGAAGGCCGGATGATCAGCCTTGTCGGCGATGCCGAGATGGACGAGGGCAACATCTTCGAGGCGTTGCTCGAAGGCTGGAAGCACGGGGTGCGCAATGTCTGGTGGGTTGTCGACTACAACCGCCAGAGCCTCGATGCGGTGATCCGCGAGGGCCTGTGGGAGCGTTTTGAGGCGATTTTCCGCGCCTTTGGCTGGGATGTGGTGATCATCAAGCACGGCACCTTGCAGGAAGCCGCCTTCAAGGAACCCGGCGGGGAGGCGCTACGGCAATGGATCAACACCTGCCCGAACCAGCTCTATTCTGCGCTGACCTATCAGGGTGGCGCGGCCTGGCGCAAACGCCTGCTGGATGACCTTGGTGACCAGGGACCTGTGACGAAGCTGATCGAGGCCCGCAGCGATGCGGCCTTGTCGGACCTGATGACAAACCTTGGCGGGCATGACCTGCCGAGCCTGGTTGCGGCCTTCGAGGCGGCGGCGCAACATGACCGGCCGACATGCTTTCTGGCCTACACCATCAAGGGCAAGGGCCTGCCGCTGGCCGGCCACAAGGACAACCATGCCGGCCTGCTGACACCCACGCAGCTCGCCGCCTACCAGCAGGCCGCCGGCGTGAGGCCCGGCCATGAATGGGACCGTTTTGAGGGGCTGGGGCTGTCGCCGGAAGCCATCGAGGCGTTCCTGTCCAAGGTGCCCTTCTTCCAGAAGGGTCGCCGCCGTTTTGCCGCGCCGCGTGTGCCGGTGCCACCGGTCCTTGCCGTGCCGATGCAACCGGTCATGTCGACGCAAGGCGGCTTCGGGCTGATCCTCAACGAGATTGCCCGCGAGGACAGCGCCTTCGCCAGCCGCATCGTGACCACCGCGCCCGATGTGACCGTCTCGACCAATCTCGGTGCCTGGGTCAACCGACGCCAGCTCTATGCCCGCAAGTCGATGGCTGACGTGTTCAAGCGCGAGCGCATTCCCTCGACCTATTCGTGGGAGTTCTCGCCTTCGGGCCAGCATGTCGAACTTGGCATCGCCGAGATGAACCTGTTCATCCTGCTGTCGGCCATGGGCTTGTCGCACTCGCTGTTCGGGGAACGCCTCCTGCCGATCGGCACCCTCTATGATCCGTTCATCAGCCGCGGGCTGGATGCGCTCAACTATGCCTGCTACCAGGACGCGCGCTTCATGATCGTGGCGACGCCATCGGGCGTCACACTTGCGCCGGAAGGGGGCGCGCACCAGTCGATCGGCACGCCGCTGATCGGGCTGACGCAGGACGGGCTGTGTTCGTTCGAGCCGGCCTTCGTTGATGAACTGGCGGTGATGATGCGCTGGGGCTTCGACTACATGCAGCGCGATGGCGAAGGCCCGGCGTCGGCAGGACGCGCACCGGAGGAACCGAACGAAAAGACCTGGCTGCGCGACGAGACCGGCGGCTCGGTCTACCTCAGGCTCACCACGCGGCCATTGGAACAGCCCCGGCGCACGATGACGCCCGAACTGGCCGAAGACATTGTCGACGGGGCTTACTGGATGCGCAAGCCCGGACCGAATGCCGAAGTCGTTGTGGCCTATGCCGGCGCGCTGGCTCCCGAAGCGATCGAGGCCGTTGGCCTGATGGCGGAAGATCGGCGCGACATTGGCTTGCTGGCCATCACCTCCGCAGATCGGCTCAATGCTGGCTGGACAGCCAGCCAGAGGGCACGCGAGCGCGGTGTGAGCCATGCCCGCAGCCATATCGAGCGGCTGCTCGACGCGGTGCCGGCGAAGTGCGGGCTCATCACGGTGATGGATGGGCATCCGGCCACGCTGGCCTGGCTCGGTGCCGTCAATGGACATCGCACACGCTCGCTTGGCGTCGAGCACTTTGGGCAGACCGGCACGATTGCCGAGATCTACCGGCATTTCGGGATCGATGCGCGCGGCATCATGCGGGCCGCGCAGGCGCTGACCGGGGGCAGGGCGCTGCGTCATCTGTGAGTGCCGGTTAACGGCCCGGCAACCATCCGGCGCTAGGGTACAATCATGGTCAGACGCCGTGGTCCCGCCCGTTTCCTTGCGCCGTTCGCCTTCTACGTGGCGGCCAGCGCCTGTACGGCGTATTTCATCTATCATGCCCACAATGGTCCGCGCGGGCTTGAGACCAAGCAGGAACTGGCGGTCCAGATTGCCGAACTGGAAATCGAGATCGGCAAGCTGCGCGAAGAGCGGGCAGAGTGGGATGCGCGCGTGGCGCTGATGCGCCGCGACGAAGTGGACCGCGACCTGCTTGAAGAGCGGGCACGGGCATCGCTGGGCCGTGTCCACAGGAACGACGTCGTCATCATCGGCCGCTGAGCGCTGGCACGGATCATTCATGATGCGACGCACAACAGTTTCAGGCGCGCTGATTAACAAAAATCAAGTTATTTTTTATTTTTCACATAAAATCAACGCTTTAAATCGCTTTTCTGGCCTGAAATTAGCTCTCGCCAAACGGCCTGTTCCGGTCCTATTCTGACGACAAGAAGTCTGCAGGGAGGAGATCATGGCTGTAGCCGCACGCAAGGCGAAAACCGTCGCGCCGAAACCCGGTTCCAAGGCATCCGGTTCCAAGGCATCCGTGAAGATCATCGCCAACTTTCCGCAGTTGACGCGCGATGAGGACATGCACGCCTACAAGGAAATGCTGCTGATCCGGCGTTTCGAGGAAAAGTCCGGCCAGATGTACGGCATGGGCCTGATCGGCGGTTTCTGCCACCTCTACATCGGCCAGGAAGCGGTCGTTGTCGGCATGCAGATGGGATCGAAGCCCGGCGACCAGGTCATCACCGGCTACCGCGACCATGGCCATATGCTGGCCTGCGGCATGGAACCACGCGGCGTGCTGGCGGAACTGACCGGGCGTCGCGGCGGCTATTCGCGCGGCAAAGGCGGCTCGATGCATATGTTCAGCCGCGAGAAGAAGTTCTTCGGCGGCCACGGCATTGTCGGTGCGCAGGTGTCGCTGGGCACCGGCCTAGGGTTCGCCAACTGGTATCGCAACGATCCGTCGGTCAGCCTGGTCTACTTCGGCGATGGCGCTGCCAACCAGGGTCAGGTCTACGAGAGCTTCAACATGGCTGCCCTGTGGAAGCTGCCGGTTGTCTACATCGTCGAGAACAACCGCTATGCCATGGGCACCTCGGTCAACCGCGCCTCGGCGCAGACCGATTTCTCGCGGCGCGGGCTGTCGTTCAACATTCCGGGCGAGCAGGTCGACGGCATGGATATCCGCGCGGTCAAGGCGGCCGGCGAACGCGCCATGGAGCATGCCCGTTCCGGCAAGGGCCCCTATATCCTCGAAATGCAGACCTACCGCTATCGCGGCCATTCGATGTCGGACCCTGCGAAGTATCGCACCAAGGACGAGGTGCAGAAGATGCGCGAGGAGCACGATCCGATCGAGCAGGTTCGCGCGCGTCTGATCAACCAGTGGAAGGTTGCCGAGGACGAGTTGAAGGCGATCGATGCCAAGGCGCGCGATGTGGTCAACGACGCGGCCGAGTTCGCCACACATGATCCGGAGCCCGATGTCGCCGAGCTTTATACCGACATCCTGCTCTAGGCCCCCTTGCTCCTGACCCTGCGCGGCCATGTGCCGCCGCATCCTTTTCCTTTCCTGACGTTTCGAGCGCAATCCCATGCCGATCGACATCCTCATGCCCGCCCTGTCGCCCACGATGGAACAGGGAAAACTCGCCAAATGGCTCAAGAAAGTCGGCGACAAGATCAAGCCCGGCGATATTCTCGCCGAAATCGAGACCGACAAGGCCACGATGGAGGTCGAGGCAGTCGATGAGGGAGTTCTCGCCAGCATCCTGATCGAGGGCGGCACCGACAACGTGGCGGTCAATACCCCCATCGCGGTGATCGCCGGCGAGGGCGAGGATGCCGGCACGGCAGCGGCGGCACCAGCCGCGGCTGCAGCGTCGGTTGCCGCCGCCGCGCCCGCAGCAGTTGCGGCCCCCGCCGTCGTCACTGCGCCTGCTGCGCCTCCTGCAGCAGCCAATGCCTACGATGCGTCGTCCGAAGTGCCTGCCGGAACCGCCATGGTGCCCACCACAGTCCGCGAGGCGCTGCGCGACGCCATGGCGGAAGAGATGCGGGCTGATGGCAATGTCTTCATCATGGGTGAGGAAGTGGCCGAGTATCAGGGCGCCTACAAGGTCACGCAGGGGCTGCTGCAGCAGTTCGGACCCAAGCGCGTTGTGGACACGCCGATCACCGAGCATGGCTTTGCCGGCATCGCGGTCGGCGCGGCCTATGAGGGCCTGCGTCCGATCGTCGAGTTCATGACCTTCAACTTCGCGATGCAGGCCATCGACCACATCATCAACTCGGCTGCCAAGACGCTTTACATGTCCGGGGGACAGCTCGGTTGCCCGATCGTGTTCCGTGGTCCGAACGGCGCTGCGGCCCGCGTCGGCGCGCAGCACAGCCACGATTATGCCGCCTGGTATTCCAACGTGCCAGGCCTCAAGGTGGTGATGCCTTTCACGGCGGCGGATGCCAAGGGCCTGCTCAAGAGCGCCATCCGCGACCCCAATCCGGTCGTGTTTCTTGAAAACGAGATCCTCTACGGCCAGACCTTCCCTGTGCCGCAGATGGACAACTGGCTGGTGCCAATCGGCAAGGCCCGCATCCACCGCCCCGGCAAGGATGTCACGCTCGTCTCGTTCGGCATCGGCATGACCTATTGCATCAAGGCTGCCGCCGAACTGGAGAAGGACGGGATCGACTGCGAGATCATCGACCTGCGCACGATCAGGCCCATGGACATCGACACCGTCGTGGCCTCGGTCATGAAGACGGGCCGGTGCGTGGCTGTCGAGGAAGGCTTCCCGCAGTCCGGCGTCACGGCGGAAATCGCGACGCGGGTGATGGGGCGGGCGTTCGACTATCTCGATGCGCCGGTCATCCGAATCACCGGCAAGGATGTGCCGATGCCCTATGCTGCCAATCTCGAAAAGCTGGCCCTGCCGAATGTCGGCGAGGTCATTGCGGCTGTCAAAGCCGTGACATATCGCTGAGGAGCTGACGCCATGCCCATCAACATCCTCATGCCCGCACTTTCCCCAACCATGGAAAAGGGCAACCTTGCCAAGTGGTTGAAGAAGGAAGGCGACAAGATCAAGTCCGGCGACATCCTCGCCGAAATCGAGACTGACAAGGCCACGATGGAGGTCGAGGCGGTCGACGAGGGCATCCTGGCCAAGATCATGGTGCCGAGTGGTACGCAGGATGTGCAGGTCAACCAGATCATCGCCATGATCGCCAGCGAGGGCGAGGATGTGGCCGTCGTAAAGGCCGGCGGCGCTGCGCCGAAAGCGGCTGCACCTTCCGCTGTCGTTTCCGCCGCGCCGGCGCAGGGAGCGAATCCACCATCTGCCCCTGCCGCTGGATCTCCTTCCCAGGTCGCTGCTCGCCTGGCCGGAGATGACGCCGGACGCCTGTTCGCTTCACCACTGGCCAAGCGCATGGCAAAGGAGTTCGGCATCGATCTCTCCGCCATTGTCGGCTCCGGCCCGCATGGCCGCGTGGTCGAGCGCGACGTCAAGGCAGCGCAGGCTGGTGGCGGCGTGAAAGCTGCGCCCGCTGCACCCGAAACCAAGGCTTCAAGCCAGCCTGCAGCTGCAGCGGCCCCAAAGCCCGCCATGCCATCCGGCCCATCCGACGAGGCGATCAAGAAGCTCTTCGCACCGGGCTCGTATGAGGAAATCCCGCATGACGGCATGCGCAAGACCATCGCGCGCCGCCTGACCGAGTCCAAGCAGACGGTGCCGCACTTCTACCTGACGGTGGATTGCAATCTCGATGCGCTGCTGGCGCTGCGCGAACAGATCAATGCCGCAGCTCCGGTCAGTGATGGCAAGCCTGCCTACAAGCTGTCGGTCAATGACATGGTGATCAAGGCCTGGGCGATGGCGCTGAGGGTTGTGCCCGATGCCAATGCCAGCTGGACCGAGAGCAGCATGCTCAAGCACAAGCATGCCGATGTCGGGGTGGCGGTGTCGATCCCAGGCGGCCCGGTCACGCCGATCATCCGCGATGCTTGCCACAAGACCTTGTCGACGATCTCGAACGAGATGAAGGATCTGGCGGCGCGCGCCAAGAACCGCAAGCTGAAGCCCGAGGAATATCAGGGCGGCTCGACCGCCGTGAGCAATCTTGGCATGTTCGGGGTCAAGGATTTCTGCGCCGTCATCAATCCGCCGCACGCCACGATTCTGGCCGTAGGCGCCGGAGAGAAGCGCGCGATCGTCAAGGCCGATGGCACGCTCGGTGTGGCCACGGTTATGAGCGTGACACTCTCCACTGACCACCGCGCGGTCGACGGCGCGCTAGGGGCGGAGGCGATTGCTGCGTTCAAGAAATATATCGAGAGCCCGATGGGAATGCTGGTGTGACAGCCGGGCTATCCGTTCCGAAACCAGGCTATTGCCAGGGTGGGGCCCGGCGATGACCACGGTCCTGTGCTATGGCGATAGCCTTACCTGGGGCACCAATCCGGATGATGGCGGCAACCGCCATGCTTTCGCCGACCGCTGGCCGAGCTTGTTGAGAGCCGGGCTTGGCGCCGATGTCGAGGTCGTCGCCGAAGGCATGGGCGGGCGCACGACGGCCTATGACGACATCACAGGTGATTGCGACCGCAACGGCGCACGGCTGCTGGCATCCGTGATGCACTCACACCGGCCCTTGGCGCTGGTGATCCTCATGCTTGGAACCAACGATCTGAAGCCGTTCATTGCCGGGAGTGCAGCAGCCGCGGCCATCGGCATTCGCCGCTGCATCGAGATCGTTCGTCACCATGCGCCGCGCCTGCCGGTCTATGTTCAGCCCCTGGTGCTGCTGGTCTCGCCGCCCTGCCTGGTGCCGACCCCGAACGGGTTCGTCTCCGAGATGACGGGCAGTGATGCCGTGGCGCGGTCTCACCGGTTTGCGCCGTTTCTGGCAGCGGAAGCCGAACTGGCGGGATGCGCCTTCTTCGATGCGGCGACAGTGGCGAAGGCATCGCCGGTCGATGGCATTCATCTCGACGCCGCGCACACACGCTCCATCGGAACGGCTCTGATCGCGGTTGTCCGGAGCCTGCTGGCAGGAGGCAAGAGCCCATGACCA
>JAPLOV010000229.1 GCA_026400565.1 Hyphomicrobiales bacterium
ATGGCCTCGCGGCCCGCCGCCACGGCAGCGGTGACGCTGTCGCGGATCGAGGCGAGGTTTTCCTCATTTGTCGTCTCCAGCGCCACGCGCACATGGTAATCCCAGGTCTTGGCGACGAAGACGATGGCATCGGCGCGGGCCTCGATCAGGCCGGCGAGGCCCGGATCGTTAGAGGCCGAGCGCCCCGGCCGGCGCGTCATGCCAAAGGCGCAGAACTTGGCGGTTTTCGTGGCTTTCTCGGCAAAGAAGGCCGTATCCAGCGGGTTCGCGCCTGGATAGCCGCCTTCGACATAGTCGAGCCCGAGCCCGTCGAGCAGCGCTGCGATGGTGCGCTTGTCGGATAGCGAGAAATCGACGCCAGTGGTCTGCGCACCATCGCGCAAGGTGGTGTCGAACAGGTAGACCCGTTCACGAGCCGTCGTCATAGCGCATCGCCCCCCGGCGCGAGCGCCTTTTCCATCACCATGCTGGGCAGCCACTCCTCGCCGATGCTGATCGTGGAGCGGCGCACCGCAACAAAGCCCAGCCTCTCGAAGAAAGGCAGTGCATTGTCGGTGGCTGCGGCGGCCAGCTTCGTCGCGCCCCGCGCCATCGCGAGCCGCTCCAGCGCATCGAGCAGCTGCCGGCCGGCGCCCATGAAGGCGATATCGGGGTGGACGTGCACGTTCTCGATGATGGCATTGTCGCGCATGGCCGCGAAGCCGACCGGCTCGCCGTCTTCTTCGGCCACGAGCACGAGGCAGCCCGACAGGTGCTTGGCCCAGGCCTTTGCATCCTCGGCCTTGCCGCCCCAGAGGGCGCGCTGCTCGTCGGAATAGGCATCGGCGGCCAGTTCCTCGATGGAGGCCTGAAACAGGATGGCGAGGTCGCCGAAATCCACCGGCAGCGCCGGGCGCAGCGCATAGCTCATGGCTGGCCCTCCGCAGGCTTCTCCGGGCGTGGACGAGGAGCCTTCGGCGCGGCATCGAGCGGACGCCATGTCGAGGAAAAGGCACCTGTCACCGGATCCTTTGCATCCATCAGCACCACGCCCTGCGCCACGATCTCGGCCCGCAGCCTGTCAGACTCGGCAAAGTCCTTCGCGTGCCGTGCCGCAATGCGCGCCTCGATCAGCGCATCGACCAGCACGGCATCGATCATCACGGGTTTGTCTTTCTTGCCCATCAGGGTGCCGTTCCTCTGGTTGTCTTGCGAAGTGCTGGCATCCCGCCACTGGCATCCCGGCCTTGAGCAGGGATCGGACAGGGCCGGGTTTGTTCCGTGCGACAAACCTCGCGACGCACGGTGTGATCCCGGCTCAAGGCCGGGATGAAGGCGCAGGTCGGGATAGCCCGGGAGGGAACAGCAGGAATGGCGCTCACCGCTTCACCTCCCAGGTCGTGGTCGGGTTGCCATCCGTGTCCTTGCCGTCTTTGAGCGCAATGCCCATGGCGGCGAGTTCATCGCGGATGCGGTCGGACTCGGCGAAGTTCTTGGCGCGACGGGCGTCGAGGCGGGAGTCGATGAGGGCTTTGATGTGGCCTGTCTCGGGAACGAGTTGCTCCATATCGAGGTCCCGAAAACGCGCTGCACTCATCAACTGGCCATCGCTTTCCGTTTCGAGGCCTATCTGATATTTCGGAAACAGGCCGAGGAACAGAAGCTGGAAGCCCAGTTGGCTTGCCAGCTCCTCACCGAAGAAGCAGCCTTTCTGACCCGGCTGCGATGCTTCCCTAGCAAGTTCATGCAGCACTGGCAGGAGGCTCGCCACGTTCAAGTCATCCTCCAAAGCAGCGAGAATGCGATCATCAACGGCGCGGCGAGAGCCGTCCGAGCCGAACAGTATGCTGCGCGGCGGAAGTGGCGACAGCAGGCGCCACCAGCCTTCCAGCGTCGCCTCCGCCTCCTCCAGCGCCCTAACCGTCCAGTCGATCGGCTGGCGGTAGTGGGTCTTAAGCATGGCAAGCCTGAGCACTTCGCCGGGCCAGCTTCTCCCGCCAAATTTATCCGTGTTCAGCAACTCGTCGATGGTGACGAAGTTGCCGTCGGACTTGCTCATCTTCCGGCCTTCGACCTGAAGGAAGCCGTTGTGCATCCAGATGCTGGCCATCTTGTCGAGGCCGAAGGCGCAGCAACTCTGGGCGATCTCGTTCTCGTGGTGCGGGAAAACGAGATCGATGCCGCCGCCGTGGATGTCGAACTGCTGGCCGAGCAGCGCGCCGGCCATGGCCGAGCACTCGATGTGCCAGCCGGGGCGGCCAAAGCCCCATGGGCTGTCCCAGCCTGGCTCGGTTGCCGGGTCGGACGGCTTCCACAGCACGAAATCCATCGGATCGCGCTTGTAGGGCGCGACATCGACGCGGGCGCCGGCCAGCATGTCGTCGAGGTTGCGGCGCGAGAGCGCGCCATAGCGCGGCAAGCCCGGCAGAGAATCCATCGCCGACGGCGAGAACAGCACATGCCCTTCCGCCGCATAGGCCACGCCGCGCTCGACCAGCTTGGCGATGATGCGCACCATGTCCATCGGCTGCTCGCCATTGGCGACGAAATCGGTGGCGCGCGGGGTGTGCGTCGGATCGAGGACGTTCAGCGCTTTCAGGTCCTTGTTGAACTGCGCCACCGTGCCTTCGGTGAGGTCACGCATCTCGGCCAGCAGCGGGCGCTTCCGCGTCCAGCGCTCGAAGGCGCGGGCGTTGATCTTGTCGTCCACGTCCGTGATGTTGCGGGCATAGGTAACGTGGCTCTCGCCATAGATGTGCCGGAGCAGGCGGAACAACACGTCGAACACGATCATCGGACGGGCATTGCCGATATGGGCGTAGTCGTAGACTGTCGGGCCGCAGACATACATGCGCACGTTGTCGGACCGGAGGGGCTCGAAGACCTCCTTCGTGCGGCTCATGGTGTTGTAGAGTTTCAGCTTCGGCATGGTCGACATGGGATCAGGTCCGCCAGGGTGCAATCAGAGGAACACGGGGGTTCGGACGTGTTCGGCCCGACCTTGTGGCCGGGGCGCTTGTCATCTTGAGAGATTGCAGAAGACGAGACGGTTCCAGCCAGCGGTCGGGCTAGCGACAAATAATGCTGGTCGCGATGGCGATTGGTGCGGTCGGCGTCATACCCCTTCATGCCGCGTCATGGCGCGCCGGTCAAGGGCGTGCATGGTTCGCGGGCCCTGGCCAGACGGCCTGCTGCGCCTGACGAAGGCCGCGCAAGGTGCCGCTTCATGGTTTGTTAAGGCTTCGCGCGCACGGTCAGGATCGATCTTTTCTTATCAACGAACGGACACGCCATGCGCCGCGTCATTGTCTCGCTGGGATTTGCGCTGATCGCCGCCGGCGCGGTGTCCTTTTCGGTCGTGCCCTCGGCGGCACCGCGCAAGGCCAGCAACCAGAGCGTGTTCCTGCTGCCGCCAACGGATGGCTACGGCATCGCCGACTGCATCGCGCAGAACCGGGAATGCGGCAAGATCGTCGCCAATGCCTGGTGCGAATCCAAGGGCTTCGCCAAGGCCGCGTCCTATGCGCTGGTGTCTGCCGCCGAGACCACCGGCTCGATCGGCGGGCGCGGCGCGGCCGCTGCCAGCGAGCCGCCGGTGATGATCACGTGTGCCGAATAGCGCTGGCCACCGGGCTCAGCCCCTCACCCACTCTGAACACTTCGGCGCAGCATCGCTGCCCCAGGGCATGATCGGCACGGTCGAAGTCGAGTTCTTGGGTGAGCCGTCGATCAGCTTGTCCGAATAGACAAGATAGACCAGCACATTGCGCTTGGCATCGCAGCCGCGCACGATCTGCATGCGCTTCCAGATCAGCGAACGGCGCTCGCGGAACACGACCTCGCCCTGCTCGACGCGTTGCTTGAAGCGGATCGGGCCGATCTGGCGGCAGGCCAGAGAGATGTCGGAGACCTCCTCGGCGACACCGAACATGCCGGCGACGCCGCCGCGCTCCGGCACGGTGTAGTGACAGGCCACACCCTCGACCGCTGGATCGTCGATGCCGTAGACCGCGAGCTTGTCGTCGGGCGTCAGCATCTTCCAGACCGTCGACTTCTTGAAGATCAGGTCAGGATCGTCATTGGCTGTGGCAGCGCCAGGCGCGAGAGCCATGGCGGCGCAGACCAGCGCAGCGGCGACGCTGCCGACAGCGCGGGGCAAGGTGCGGGTTTTGGCGCAACGGGTCATGGCGGATCGGGTCTGCATGGGCATGTCCTCTTCGTCAGTTCCGCAAATGGGGCTTCGCTACGCGGTTTTGAAGGGTGGATGGCGCTTGACGCACCGCGTACGTGGCTCCACGCTGCACTTGATGGTCGTCGTCTGTGGCAGAACCGCCTTGCGCGCGGCGTGGCAGGCAACGAACAAAAGTAAGATGTCGCCTTGGCGACATGGCAAGGACGGGGAGACTACCATGAAACGTCGTGATTTTCTGAAGTCGGGGACGCTCGCCACCGCGGCAGCCGTCACGATCGCCGCACCGGCCATCGCGCAGTCGATGCCGGAGGTGAAATGGCGTCTGACATCGAGCTTCCCGCGCTCGCTCGACACCATCTTCGGCACCTGCCAGACCTTCGCCAAGTACATCGCCGAGGCCACGGACGGCAGGTTCCAGGTGCAGACCTTCTCCGCCGGAGAAATCGTGCCCGGCCTTCAGGCGCTCGACGCCGTGGCCAACAACACGGTCGAATGCGCACACACGCCGACCTATTTCTATATCGGCAAGGATCCGGTGCTCGGCTTCGGCACAGGCGTGCCGTTCGGCCTTAATTCGCGACAGCAGCATTCGTGGTGGCACTTTGGCGGCGGCGAAAAGCTGATCAACGATGCGCTGGCGAAGTTCAATACCTATTCGATCCCTTGCGGCAATTCCGGCTGCCAAATGGGCGGCTTCTTCCGCAAGGAACTGAACACCCCTGCCGATCTCCAGGGCCTCAAGTTCCGGATCGGCGGCATGGGCGGGCAGGTGCTGTCGCGGCTGGGCGTGGTGCCGCAGCAACTGGCGGCGGGCGATGTCTACCCGGCGCTGGAGCGCGGCACGATCGATGCTGCCGAGTTCGTCGGGCCCTATGACGACGAGAAGCTCGGCATCAACCGCGTTGCCAAATACTACTACTATCCGGGCTGGTGGGAAGGCGGGGCCATGCTGCATCTGGTGATCCACCAGGGCGAGTGGGCCAAGCTGCCGAAGCATTACCAGGCCATGGTGCATCATGCCTGCGAGGCGGCCAACAACTGGATGCTTGCCAAGTATGACGCCGTCAACCCGCCGGCGCTGCGCCGCCTTGTGGCTGCCGGCACGGAACTGCGGGCCTTCCCGCAGCCGATCATGGAAGCGGCGCTGAAGGCTGCCAACGAATACTATGCCGATCTGGCCAGCAAGAACGAAGCCTTCAAGAAGACGCTCGAATCCATGACGGCCTTCAGGGGCGAGAGCCTGCTGTGGTGGCAGGTGGGAGAGTTGTCCTATGACAGCTTCATGGCACGTTCGCGCGGACGCGGCTGAACGCCGCCAGGGGCGCAGCGCCGATGGACATGCCTGATCCTGCCGCCAGTCCGGCAGCGGACGCGCTCAAGCTTGAACGCTTCCTGCCCTATCGGCTGGTGGTGGCGGCGACGCTGGCCAGCCGGGCGCTGGCCCGCATCTATGGCCACCATTTCGGCATTGGCATTCCTGAATGGCGGGTGATGGCGATGCTCGGCCAGTTCGAACGGCTGACAGCGCGTGATGTCGGTGAGTTGTCGCACATGCACAAGACCAAGGTTTCGCGCGCCGTCAGCGAACTGGTGGCGCGCGGACTGGTGTTGAAGACACCCAACCGCGATGACCGGCGCGAGGCGTTCCTGTCGCTAAGCCCGCCAGGCCGCCGAATTTATGACCAGATCGCGCCTATGGCGCTCAGTTTCGAGAAGAGGCTGACCGACGACATCCCGGCTCAGGAGATGCAGGCCTTCACCCGCGTGCTCTCGACGCTGACCGAACGGGCCAGGGTGCTCTCGGCCGGCTTCAGCGGGGCCGACGATTGAGCCTTTTTACGCAGTCCGGACAACAAACATGCTTCCGTCTTGTTTACGTTCTGTTATCCATACGCCCGCAAACCTCGCGGAGCGGTGCGCCGAGGTCGGGTCAGAGCAATTTCATGGGGTTTCGGTTTCGACACTTGGTCATCGCGCTTGCCGCACTGGTCGGTACGCCGGCGTTGACCCACGCCCAGTCGCCGCAATGCGATGCATGGCGGGGTGAACTGGCCCGTCTCAGCAGCGGCGGCGGAGGTGGATCGCCGAATGCGGCCCGTGCGGCGGCGCAGGTCGGAGCCCAGCTAGGCCGGGCGCAGACGGCCTATGCCTCGCTGCAATGCGATGGTGCCTGGGTGTTTCAGGCAGCTCCCCCGCAGTGCGGCGGGCTCAGGGCCCAGATCGGCCAGCTTCGTGCGCAGTACAACAACCTCCAGCAGCAGGCTGGTGGCGGGCCGGGCAATGACAATCGCCGGCGGGCGCTGATGGCGGCCATCGACGACAATTGCCGGGCCGGTGTTTTTCGCAGCCAGCCCATTGCCCCGCAGCCGGTGCAGCAGCCGCGCACCCTGTTCGAGGCGCTGTTTGGCGTGCCGGAGCGCCTGCCGCCGCCGCCACCCGGCGTTGATGGTATGCCGCTCGATCCGTTTGCCCTTCCCGAGAACCGCACCCCGAGTTGGGGGGCGGGCCGCCCGGTCTGCGTGCGCACCTGCGACGG
>JAPLOV010000255.1 GCA_026400565.1 Hyphomicrobiales bacterium
TCATAGGGAATGGTGACCACCACAGGACGGTTGAAAGTATTGTCCTTGCCGTCGGCAATCTTCAGCACCAGCACCTTGGACACCTGAGTGGCGCCAGCGTCCATCGCTTCTTTTCTCAGAGGCGCGGGCAAGGCATCCTCATAGCCCACCTGCAGTTGCGCATCCTCGATCACGGCGCGCGCAGGGAACTCGATGGTGGCGCCCTTGAAGGCGGAGGCGTCGCCGCTCACCTTGATGACAGTCGCGGCGGTGGCGCTGGTCTTCAAATCGCTGCGCAGCAGTTCGCTGAACACCGCGCTGGGCTGGCCTGAGACTAGTCCGGAAGGCTGGCCTGAGGCTGCCTCACCATTGCCGCTGCCGCTGCCGCTGCCGCCGCAGGCGGCCAGGAACAGGGTCACCAGCAGGGTCAGGACATATCGAAAACGCATCAGGGTGCTCCAGAAGTGCAGCGCTTTGCAGCCGCGCTGAAGCCGCCACGATCCCGATCCGGCACAGCCTCAGCTACCCATGTTCATGGGGGTATTCGCAGCGCGCGCTCAAGGCTAAGCTGTCAGATTGTTTTGGTGTGCCTGCCCGTCCATGCCCGATGAACCTGTCCAGACCGCGCCGCATGAGCGCTGGCGAATCGTCCTGCTCGAAGACGATGAGGCGTCACGGCAGTACTTCGAAGCCAGCATCCGTGAGCATCCCGGGCTGGCATTGCAGGCCTCGTTCAGCCGCCTTCGCGACGCGCAGGCGTGGCTGGAAACCCATGCCGCAGACCTGCTGCTGACCGATCTGGCCCTGCCTGACGGCCATGGGCTCGAATTGATCTATCGGCTCAAGACCTTGCAGCCGGCTTGCGAGACGCTGGTGATCTCGGTGCTGGGCGACGAAGACACAGTGCTCGCCTGCCTTGAGGCAGGCGCGGTCGGCTACATCCAGAAAGATGCCCAACCCGACGATATCGGCCAGATCGTCCTCGAAGTCAAACAGGGGGGCTCACCGATCTCGCCCATGATCGCGCGCAAGCTGCTCGAGCGATTGAAGTCGCAGCCGCCGCTGCCTGAACAGCGAACAGCCGATGCACCCCAAGTGCAGCTGACCGCACGTGAATCCGACGTGCTGCGACTTGTTGCGCGCGGCTACACCTATGCCGAAATCGCCGACATGGAGGGCATCTCGATGCACACCGTGCAAATGCACATCAAGCATCTGTATCGCAAGCTCGAGGTGCATTCCCGCGGCGAGGCGGTCTACCAGGCCAGCCTGATGGGTCTGATGGATTCCCAGGGGCGTACGACATAAAGGCCATGAACCACCCACGGCCCGCAGCGCGCAATTGCCGCCTGCGGTATCGGCTCTGGGTTTGGCTGGGGCTTTGGCTGCTGTTGCCCGGTGCCTGGGCACAACCCGCGCCAGTCATGATCGAAAGCGCGCAAATCCGAATGCTCGCGCCTGACGGCGACGAAGCGCTGCGCACCGAGTCCCTGCCGCTGCACTGGGACCTTGCCAACCGCGGGCTGTCGGGGGTGCTTGAGTTGCGCCTGTCGTTCACGCGCCCGTCGGATGCGGCTGCCGGGTCCTGGGCGGCGGTCATCCCTCGCCTCGGGAATGCCTGGCGCATCGAACTCAACGGCGAACGGCTGGCCGAAGCCGGTCAGATCGACATCCCCAACGACAACTGGGCGGCCAAGCGACCGGTCTGGGTGGCCTTGCCGGAAGTCCTGCTCCAACCGCAGAACGAACTGCGGATTGTACTGCGAGCCGATGCCGGACGAAGGGCCGGACTCTCGCGGGTCATGGTCGGCCCCTCGGAACTGATGCGCCCTCAGTGGGCCTACCAGGAATGGTTGCGGATCACCGCGCCTCAGGCTGCCGCCGTGCTGAGTCTGCTGGTCGGCGCGTTCTGTGCGCTCTTGTGGCTGCAGCAGCGCGACAGCCTTTATGCGGCAGCGGCGGTGGGCGAAATCGCATGGGGCCTGCGCCTGGTTGACACCTGGTGGGAGGCATCGCCGCTTCCCTGGCCAACCTGGGGAATGGTGGTGCTGTGCCTTTTCGTGATCTGGTCAGGGGCGCTCTATCTGATTATCAAGACACTCTGGAACGATGCGCGTCCGCGATGGGAGCAGCAGGGCATCCTGTTGCTGCTGGTGACCGGGCCAATCAGCCTGGCACTGTCGTGGTGGCATCTCACACCAATCTGGGTGACCGTCTGGATGCTGGCTTCGCTTGCGGGATGGGTGCTGCTGACACTGCGTCTTGCATGGGAGGTCTGGAAGCAACCCGATGGTTTACGCGCGCTGTTGGTTCTGGCCACCGCGGCCTGCGTGTTTGCGTTGGCGCGTGATGTCTATGTGGGTCGTGCGGGCGCACTGTATTTTGAAGAGTCAGCGTATGGAAAATATGCGGCGCTGTTACTCGCCATGTGCGTCCTGACCATCGTCAGCATGCGCTTCAAGCACGCTCGCGACGACCTGGTTCAAGCCAACCGCTCCATTCAGGCACGCATTAAAGCGCGCGAGCTCGAGCTGAACCTGAAACATGCTCAGGTTACGGCGATGGAGCGCGACAAGGCGACGGCTGAGGAGCGTACCCGCGTCCTGCGCGACATGCACGACGGCGCCGGCGCCCACCTGATCACGGCCATCCGGCAAGTCGAGCGTGGCGACGCATCGCGCACCGA
>JAPLOV010000235.1 GCA_026400565.1 Hyphomicrobiales bacterium
GAGCATATGCCATTATGCATAGAAAATCAATAAACTGCGTGATTGCAGTTCGTTGGACGAGCGGAATGGAGCCGGTTTCGACACAATTTTCAACGGCTGGCGGCTCGTTATCGGCTCTCGACGAGACGTTAGAGGAGCGAACGGGGCGGAAGCCTTGCTCATGATGGCTCCACCTTCAGCAGTTGAGCCTCCTGCAAACCCAGTGCGTTTCACCTTTGTCGCTGCCAGTGCCTTTACCAAACCCCTTTACCGCACTGAAATGATTCCACTCGATACTCCCCCTATGAAATCCCTAAGTTCAATCTTAGGCGCGATTGCGCGCTGCAAAGCTGGCACGACATCAGTCGAGTATGGCCTCATCGCGCTCGTCATCGCTGTGACGATCACGGCCACGACCGCCCAGACTGGAAAGAGCATTCGTGGCGTCTTTGCAGACATCAATAAGGCGATGGATGGTCCGGCCAACGAGCCAGCGCGGCAGTTCCCTTGACGCCCGGCTGGTCATGGCCGCAGGTGCTGGGCGCCGCCTTGGCCGCTGGATGTCTAGCCCTGCTCGCCAGTCCCCAGAGGCTCGACAACGCCATTGCGGACGTCCTCCTCGCGCAGCAGAAACACTCCGCTGCGGGGCCTGTTCTTCTCGTGGAAATCACTCCTGCAGACATTGCGCGGACGCAGGAGAAATCCGTTGAAAGAGGCGAGATCGCCAAGGCTCTGTTATATGCCGGTGCGGGCGGGGCACGGCGCATCTATCTTGATGTCGGCTTCACCACGATGCGCAGACCGGCCGACGATGCCGCGCTTGCCGCTGCGATGGCTGCGATCGGCCGCGATCGACTGGTCGTAGCCAGCGCCTCTGACACGCCCCTGGCCGAGCACCTCACGGGGATTGCACGCACCGCAGATGCCGACTTTCTACCGGACCCGGACGGCTGGTTCCGGCAGGTAAGGGTCGCCGACAGTGCGCGAAATCCTGTCGATTGGCTTGCCACCGGGGCCTTCGCCGCAGGTCGTCAGCCGATCGACCTGCGCCTCGACCCCGCAACAATAGACGCAACCACGCTGGGCGCGGTGCTGGCCGACCCGAGGCCGGCGGAGCTCTTCCGGGACCGGCTGGTCGTGATCGCCTATGACCGGGCTGCCGAAAGATCCGCCGTCAGCATAGCGGGCCATGGTCAGCTGGGCCGTGGGCGGATGATATCGCTGGCGACGCAGTCCGCCCTCCAGGACTATGCACAGCAATCGCGCACAAGCTCCGTTGTGGCCATCGTCTTAGGCGTTCTCGCTCTGGCTTTGGGTATCTTTGTTGGCTGGAAATTCCGAACAGCTCGCCGCACGCTCGTCGTATTGGCGTCGGCGGGCGCAGTTATCGCGTCTGGGTCGATATTGGTCCTGCAGGGATTTGGCCTGCGACTGCAGCCGATGACGACGGTGGCGCTGCTTTTCGCCGGCTTCATGGCGTCGATCTTTGTCCGACTGAAGGTTCTTGAACTGTTATCCGCCTTCCTAAAGGGAGATCTCAGCCCTGAGGAGGCTTGGGCCTGGCGAAGTCAGGCCGACCGCCCTGTCCCGGTGGTGCTGTTCGGCGCTCGCGGCGCGATCAAGCACGCCAACCTGAAGGCAGACGCGCTGACCGGCGCCAATAAGTGGGTGGGGGCTGCTGATTTCAGCTCAGCCTGCATGCCGAACCTGCGCGATCGCAGCACGCTGATCCGTGCAGGAACTTATGGCGACTTTCGCGCGTGGCGCGTCGATTGGTTGCACGAATCGATCAATCTCGCCGCGTTCTATGAGGTGACCGACGAGCAACGCACGGTGGCGGATCTGGAGCGTCGCCTTCAGACCGATCCACTCACCGGTGCCCTGAACCGAACAGGATTTGAACGGCACCTGGAACAGATTTCAGGCTCGGGCGACTACACCGTGTTCTACCTGGACATGAACGGCTTCAAGGCCATCAACGACACTCTTGGCCACGCGGCCGGAGACGAATTGCTGCGGGTGGTCGCAAAGCGCTTCGAAGGCGTCATTCGGAAGAACGACCGGCTGGCCCGTCTGGGTGGCGACGAGTTCGCGATCTTCATGGCCGGACGCCTTTCGGAGCCGTTCATTGAGCGGCTCCAGTGCGACCTTCAGGACGTGCTGACACACCCGATAGAACTCGGCGCGCGGTCAGCCAGTGTCGGGGTCGCCGTCGGCTATGCGTCGCCCAAGGCGACCTCAGAGCGCTGGCAAGATGTCGTCGCACGGGCGGACGCGGCAATGTACGCCAACAAATTGCGCGCCAAGAAGGCTGTGGCCGCCTGATTGCTCCCAACGGAAAGGGGGTCAGTTCCAGCTGTCGCCGAGGAGTCAGATCCCATTGTTGCTGGACAACATGAGAACTCCATGCACGCCGACGGATCTTGCTGGGCAGGTCCGGCCGAACGTCTGAGCCCAGCATCGCACGGCCCCATAGCTGACGATGATCCCGCGCGCTGCCAGCAGGTCCTCGACCATCCGCAGGCTGAGCTGAAAGCGGACAGAGAGCCAGACAGCCTGCTCGATGACGTCCGCCGGAACCGATAGCCGCGATCAATGGATTTCGATGTTGTCAACATCGCGCTCAAATTGCCGATGTTCGTCGACACGGCGTCAACCTGATGGTGTGGACGGCTCCCCCCGGCGGCATCGCGATGTGCCATGTTGGGGAATGTTGTCGCCAACAGAAGGAAGGAGCCATCCACATGCGGATTACAACGCTCGGGATCGATTTGGCCAAGTCCGTTTTCCAGCTTCACGGGGTGAATGAGGCGGGTGAGGTCGTGCTGCGCCGGCAGCTGCGCCGCGCGGC
>JAPLOV010000053.1 GCA_026400565.1 Hyphomicrobiales bacterium
ACCCCGGCAGAACGCGCAATCGCCGGAACATTCGCACCAGGCAACAGCGTCTGGGAAATCAGCCGTGCCTTCTCGTCGACCGACCAATCACGTGGCCTGCGCCTCGTCCGCACCGGCGCTGCCGTGAAAACCTCGAAAACTCGATCCTGATTCATACTCTCGCTCATAGGATTCCCCACATGATTCACCGGGAAAATGAGCGATCAGAACACCAAAAGATACGTGGGGCTGCCTACACGCTTACTCTGCACCGTCCACTGCTGATGCCGAAAGATACTGCATCTTGGGGTGAAATTCTGCGGTCTCGAGCAGCCTGTCCGCACCCATAAACCCGAATTCAGCGCTCATTTTTGCCGAAGGCATCTGCTCCCTTGTGATCGATCAGTCGGACGCCCTTCGGCGACAACTTTATGCTGGCCTCCAGATTTCCTGCGCGACATGTGGCTCCGGAATCCGGAAACGCGCCCATAGGTTCAGGCGCTTGCTGGCCCTTTTGGCCGCGAGAGTTGATACCCATTTCAATGAAGCTCTTCAAGCTAATGCCCAGGTTGCTCCAGGCGATCTGCTCAATCCATCAGGCCGTTGGCGCTTCGGCCACAAGGTCCGCCTCGGCCATCTTGACCAGAAAGTCACTGATCTGGGTGCGGCAGGTGGCGTCGTCGATGTCGTACATGGCCATGAGCTTTGCGTGCATCGCATCGGGTGAGGTGGGCGTGGCCAGCATGTCCCAGATGTCGGCGCCGACCGGGCCAGTAGCGAAATACTTGCCGACGCGGTCATCAAAGATCACCAGATCCTCGCCGACACGGCTGCCTTGCAATTCGCGGCGGAGATAGAGCTTGTCGGGGGACAGTAGGGTCATGTGTGTGCCTCGTCAGTTGTAGGGATGGATGTGTTGATTGTGGTCAAGGGCTGAAGGAGCGTCATCGCGAGTGCGGGGAAGCGATCCAGATTGGCAGCGCGTCGAGAATGGATTGCTTCGCTGCGCTCGCAATGACGACAGGGGCAGGGATATTTGCCAGTTTCGGTGTTCGAGTTGGTGGCAAGCCACTTGCAACAAGAGCTTGCCCGATCATTGATAATGCTTGGCCTGCTGGCTGAACAGGCGGGCATAGGCGCCGTCGCGCGTGACCAGTTCGTCATGGGTGCCGTGTTCCTTGATACGGCCATCGGCAAGCACATAGGTATAGTCGGCCTGGCGCACAGTAGAAAGCCGGTGGCTGATGATCAGCGCGCCGCGGCCATCGAGGCGTTCGCGGAAATTCTCGAACAGCTCGAATTCGGCGGCGGGGTCCACCGCACTGGTCGGCTCATCCATGATGATGAACTCGGCGCGCGGGAAGAAGGAGCGCGCCAGCGCCACGCGCTGCCATTGCCCGAGGCTGAGATCATGCCCATCATCGAACAGCTTGGTCAGTGGCGTGTCATAGGTGCGCGGCAGCTTCTGGATGAAGCTGTCTGCCCCAGCCTGAAGCGCGGCTTTGCGCACCTCATCCAGCCCGCCAGGCAAAGCCACATTGCCGTAACGGATGTTCTCGCCCACCGTCTCGGGATACATGGCGAAATCCTGGAAGATGACACTGAACAAGGATCGATAGGCGATCGGATCGAAGTTGCGGATGTCACGGCCATCAAGCGTGATGCGCCCCTGCGTTGGGTCGTAAAGCCGGGTGAGCAGCTTGATCAGCGTCGTCTTGCCGGAGCCGTTCTCGCCGACAAGCGCCACGATCTGGCCGGGCTTGAGCTCAAGATCGATGCGGTCAACGGCTGGCTGGTGCGCGCCATCGTAGAGGAACGAGACGTTCTCCAGTCGAATGCCGGAGGTCAGCTTGAGCGGCATCGTTGCTGCGCTCTGGGCGACGATCGCAGGTTTGGTGTCGAGGAAATCGAAAAGTCGACCAAGATAAAGATGATCATCGACCAGCCGTGACAGGCTGGACACCGCCTCGTTGCCGCTGCCTTCGGCGCGCCTGAGCAAGAGCACGAACAATACAACCTGGCCGACGGTGAGCGCACCCGCCAGCGCCAACGAAATGAGATAACCTGCCGTGCCGATAAAAATGGCCGAGGCAACCGCGGCGACGCCAAGCTCCGCAATCAGCCGGCGGCGTTCGAGCGCCAGATGCTCGGTGCGGATCTGGCCGCGCAGACCGGCATAGATGGCGCTGAAATGAGCGCCGAGATGGTTGAGGCGCAACTCCTTGGCGTGGACATTGGACGTGAGCATCCAGTCAAGGTAGCCGGCGCGCCGTTCGAGCTGCGCGCGTTTCATGCGCCAGTCGAACATCTGGCGGGTGAAGTGCAGGCGCACGATCAACGCGAGCCCGACCATGATCAGCAGCACGGGCAACAGTCGCCATTCGATCGCAGCAAGCATCACCAGAATGGCACCCAGCACGATGACACCGCGGGCCAGCGCCAGCACATTGCCGACCACCTGCGCCGGGCGCTGCGTGCCGGCCTCGCGGGCCTTCTGAAGCGAATCAAAATAGCGCGGGCTTTCGTAAAAGCTGTAGTCGACCTCGATGGCACGGGCGTGAATCTTGCGATCAATCAGGTCGCTCACGATCATGCCTTGCCTTGTGCGCAGGTAGTTGGCCCACGAAGCGGTCATGACCGAAAGCAGCAACGCAACACCGGTAAAGCCAAGTGCCCAGAACACCGCTGATTGGGATGCAGCGCCCGACAGGCTCGCGCCAATTGCGTCCACCAGGAGCTTGATCGCATAGAGTGAGCCGATCGACAGAGCGGTTTCGAGCACCGTTGCCATGATCACGGCGATCGTCAGCCCGCGCCCGGCCTCGGCGAGGGTGGCCCAAACCTTGCCCCAGAGTGGCAGCGCCGCCTTGATCATTGCCGGGCTTAGCGGCAGCTGGCACAAACGGCCAAACAGGCTCAACGGCCTGACATCCGCTTGAGCAGGTTCTGCGACAACGCCATGGCGTTTTCGATCACATAAAGGAATTCGAAAGGCCGGCTGCGGCGGTTCTCAAAGTACTGGGTCGGGTGTGGCTCAAGCCTGCGCAGGGCCGAACCGGCCCAGAACCTGTGCTTGCGCCCGGCATCAATCTGCCAGGTATCCTCGAAGTCGAACAGGAACATGTCCTTCCACTTGCCGAACTCATAGGCTGAGTCGCCCGGCAGCCCGCGCAGGCAGGCGTCGAGGAAGACAGCCCCATGGCTTTTGCTCTGAAACGCAGCCTCCCAACTCTCAGGCTTGTTTGTCAGGTTCGCGAAGGCCATCGTCGCCTCGACGGTCGCCGCGATGCCAATCTCGCTGGCCAGTTGCAGAACACGTGCCTGGTCAAATGATGGATGGCTCATCATGGCGTGCAGGTCGGCGACCCAATGGAGTTTGGACCAGAAATGCCTGGAATGGTGATAGGCCGTATAGTTGAACAGCCACTCGGTCGACATGGTGCTGATGTCACATGGCCCAAGTTTTGCCAGAC
>JAPLOV010000048.1 GCA_026400565.1 Hyphomicrobiales bacterium
CGAATTGGCACCCTGTCATCTGCCGGACAAAGATCAAAAGTATTCATCGGGCGAGTGCCGCAGGCTGATGCTGATCAGGCAGCCTGATGGCTTTGCGCGACACGATGTCGCCAGTTCTAGGGGGCCTGTCAACTGGCCGAACGGCGGCCATGCGAAGACGGGGAGCTTTTCCCTTGGCGCTGTCCCCTGGCGCTGCGCGGCGATGCCCGGTTCAGCAATCTCGCACCACGCCATAATCGTCTCGGCTCGCAGCGCCTGATTGTCGGATGACGACATGGCTTGGCGGGAAAAGTGTAGAGGTTGGCGACCCCATCGTGGACAAAGTCGAGGCGCTTCAGGTGCCGGACGGATGTGAACCGCTTGATGATCCACTTCATGATCCTCTTGCGCCTCAGCGTCGGCAGATGCGCATTCTTTGCCCGGTTGTTGAGGCCCATGTGGTTTAGGCCCATGTGCTGTCGATGCTCGACATTCCGGCCCATCCCGGTCCGGGCCGCGCCATCAGAACCGGGCTTGTCGGTGACCATCACGCGCGGCGTGCGGGATTGCTTGCGGATGAGCTTGCGCAGGAGCTTCTCCACTGCGCGCTTCTCCACTGCGCGCTTCTCCGCTGCGCGCTGGCCCTCGCGGCCCTGAACCAGGGCGCCAAGAACCAGGGCGCCGAGAACCTGGCCGCCACACACCGTCCTCATCGACGGCGCGAACATGGCCCTGCTTCTGGCCGTTGATCGAGAGCACGACCGCGCCGCGATGCCACTTGTCGCCGAACTGAGGCGCGCGCCGACAGATCTTGCTGGCTGTGATCCGGCCGAACGTCTCCGCCCAGCACCGCACGGCTTCATAGTTGACGACGATCCGGCGTGCCGCCAGCAGGTCCTCGACGATCCGCAGGCTGAGCGGAAAACGGACAGAGCGACACACAGCCTGCTCGATGACGTCCGCCAATGATTTCCGCCAATGATTTCCGCCAGGAACCGGTCGCCGCGATCAATGGATTTCGATGTCGTCATCATCGCGCTCGGATAGCCGATGATCGTCGACACGTCGTCACCCTGACAGTAGCACGGGTGCCAGGGGCGAGGTCCGTTTCGTGAACAATCTGTTCAACATCGCTGCCTGATCCAGCAGAAACAAAAGCCGGAAGTTTGACCCTATCGACTTGATGCAACAGCGCCCTCCAGTCAGCTCGGCGGCAGCGCATAGCGCAAGATGCGGATGTCATCTCCGCTGTCGAACGTCACCTCGATGACCTGGTTGATCGGGTCGCGGTCCCTGTCGAACTCGTCCAACGCCAGCGCGAAGAGCTCCAGTTGCATGTCGAGGTCCATGCCGCCGACAGCGTGGGGGCAGACATGGCTCGCGTGCAGCGGGACGCCGGCGTAGACGCCTCTGGACCCCGGTTTGCCCTTTGGGCCGCGGAAGTCTGGCAGCACCCATCGCCGCGTCCAGGGCGACACATTCGAATTCTGGAAAGGATAGATCAAAGATTGCAATGGATTGCCGAGTTCTCAGTCACTTTACGACATCAATGATGTAGATTTTTCATATGTGGCGGTACTGGATCGTGCCGCGTGATGCCAGTGGATTGGATGAAGATCATTGGAGCACAAAGTGGACTATTCGTTTGAGCAGCGGGGGCGACGCCCGATCGTTGGAATCGCGGTCGTTCTCGGCTTTGGCATGACTGCGCTTGGCCTCGCCTATGGCGCGCCCTGGTACTTCACCGCGATTCCGACGCTGTCCACCCTCATGGCCCTGGCGATCTTCTTGCAGAACAGCCATAGCGGCCTGCGGCTTGAAGGCGAGACGCTGACGCTCTTCAAGGATCGGTGGCGCCACGTTATTGATGTCGGGACGATCCGCCAGGTCCGGGTGACGGGGTCGATGGAAGGCCAGCCCAGTGTCTGGCTCGATTTTGATCATGCTCCTCCCTATCGTCTGCCGGGCTACTGCTTTGGCTCCGCGGAGCCGCTGAAGAACGCTTTCCGGCAGCGCGGGATCGCCGTCGCCTAGGAGGGCATGGACATCATGAACACCATCATCCTGCTGCTGATCCTCATGATCTCCGCGCTGCTGATCGTCGCGCCGCCTGTCGGCGTCTGGCGCTCTCTCTCGCGGCAAACCTCAGGACGGGCGGCATGGCTCTATCCTGCGCTGGCGTTGATCGGACCCTTCATCGCCGCCTTTGTCTTCGTCGTCCTGATGTGGCTCCCGGCTTATTCGGGGCAATGCGGCGGTTGGCTCGGCGAGACCAGCCCATGCAGCGGTTTCGGCCAGTATGCGTCCGAGACCATGTTCTGGGCAGCCATGAGCATGGCCATGCCTGGCCTTCTCGGGATGCTGCTTGGCGTCGCTGTCCTGATCTTTGGCTTGATCAGGCGCCAAAAGCATGCCCGACGCCAATGAATGAAAGTGCAGCGCATCAGCAGTTTCCAATATTAAGGCGTATCCATGTTCCTTGAAATTTGGAATTTTATAAATGGTAGCAGTGCGCTTCTCGTTACGTTTTTAATCATCGCGATTGTCGATAATTTTTATTTGACCCCATCGGTGTCTGTGCTTGTTTCGATGTTGCTCTGTCCCATCATGATGGGATTCTTGATCTTGGCTCCTCCAGCCTCCGCTTGGCGTCGGCTGCCGAAAACAGGATCAAGCGCCCAATCGTGGCGAGATCTCGCTTTGGCACTTCTCGCTCCGTTCACCACCGCCTATGTCTTTGCAGTTATTCTCTGGTTGGGTCGATACGATGGTCGATGTGGCGACTGGATCAGCGCTGGCTTCGGTCGAACATACCCCTGTGCTGGATTTCTCCAATACTTCGGTGAGGCTTTGAAGCTCGCGTTCAGCATTCTGGTCTTTCCAGGGTTGCTCGGTATTGGGCTCGGTCTGGCGTTACTCGCTGTTGGCTTGATCAGGCACGCCATGACGCGCCCCGCCGTCTGACCCGGCAGACGCGCCACGGCTGATTGAGGTTGGCTTCTTTCAGACGGCTCGCGCAGCGATTGCGAAATCGACGGTGAGCGGTGGCCTTGGCGTTGCCGATCGGGCCTTCGTTGTTCAGCAGTTGATTGATCGTGCCGTCGCATCGTCCGAGATCGTCGATGTCTTGCGTGCCGCCGGCGTTGAGCCCCCCGACAGTTCGATCCTGTCGGATGAATTCCTTGCCGAAATTCGTGGCATGGAGAGGAAGAACCTTGCGCTGGACGCGCTACAAAAGCTCCTGAACGGCGAAATCCGCAGCCGCGCGAACACAAACGTCGTTGAAAGCCGGACCTTCTCACGGAGGCTGGAAGATGCTGTTGCCCGCTACCCTGCCAATGCAATTTCAGCCGTCGAGATGATCAATGAACTGATCGCGCTGGCAAGAGACCTTCAAGAGGCTCGACGCCGTGGCGAGGAACAGGGGCTGTCCGCAGAAGACGTCGCGTTCTATGACGCGCTCGCTCAGAATGAGAGTGCTATCCAAGCCCTCGGCAACGATACACTGCGTCTGATTGTCCATGGTCTGCTTGAACAGCTTATAGCCAAGGCGACAGTTGATTGGCACAAGCGCGGAAGCGCCGGGGCCTGGATGCCCGTGCTCGTGAAACGCATTCTCAAAAAGCATGGGTATCCGCCTGATTTGGCGGATGACGCGGTCAAGACCGTTC
>JAPLOV010000001.1 GCA_026400565.1 Hyphomicrobiales bacterium
GATTGCGTGCGGTCAAACGCACAACGAGGAGGAACACCCGCGGTTGGCGGTGTGGGTGCGTGAAAACGTTGAGTGGACACGATTGTCGGCTGGTCTGTCCGAGCGCCTGGTGGCCTTCTGGTCCAACCATTTCGCGGTGTCGGTGAACAAGGGCAACCAGGTCCGCACCTTTGCAGGCCTGCTGGAGCGCGAGGCGATCCGCCCCCATGTGCATGGCCGTTTCGCTGACATGCTGCTGGCGGTCGAGACGCACCCGGCAATGATTTTTTTTCTCGACCAGCAGCAATCGCTCGGACCGAACTCGCGGGCAGGGGCGCGGCGCGGGCGCGGTCTCAATGAAAATCTCGCACGCGAGATCATGGAACTGCACACGCTTGGCGTGGCCGGGGGCTACACGCAGGCCGATGTCACGGCGCTGGCCCACATCATCACCGGCTGGACGCTGGCGCCGCCCAATGGCCAGGAGGGCATCCCCGGCACGTTCCGCTTCAATACCAACATGCACGAGCCGGGGGAGCAATTGCTGCTTGGCAAGCGCTATGGCGAGGGGGGCTTCGAGCGCGGCAAGGCGGCGCTCGCCGATCTGGCGCGGCACCCTTCCACAGCGCAGCACATAGCCCGCAAGCTGACCCGGCATTTCGTGGCCGACGAGCCGCCCGCCTCGACGGTGGCGCGGCTGGCCAAGGTGTTCCGCGACACGGATGGCGACCTGCAGGCGCTGTCCTTCGCGCTGCTCGATTCGCCGGAAGCGTGGAGCGCGCCGACCACCAAGATGCGCAGCCCACAGGAATTCCTGGTGGCCTCCGCCCGCGCGCTCGGCCGCAGGCCGGAGATCGGGCAGATCCTCGGGCCACTCAACGCCATGGGCCATCCCATCTGGCAGCCCGGCGGGCCGAACGGCTTTCCCGACAGCTTGGCTGCCTGGGCATCGCCCGAAGGCCTGAAAACCCGGCTCGATGTGTCAGCGGCCATCGCGCGGCAGAGCGCCAGCGGCATCGACCCCAAGGGTCTGGTCGAGGACATCTTCGGCCCTGCAGCCTCGAGCGAAACCCGTCAGGCCATCCTCAGGGCAGAGACACGCTATCAGGCCGTCGCCATCGCCCTGATGGCTCCCGAATTCCAGCGGAGATGAGCGCCATGAGCGGACATCACGACCATGACGATGGCTGCGAAGCCATGACACCATCGCGCCGGGCCGTGCTCGGGGCGGCAAGCGCATTGTTCGCCTGGTCCTTCGTGCCGAAGATGGCCTATGCGGCACCGGGCGCGCGCGATCCGCGCTTTGTGGTGGTGATCCTGCGCGGGGCGATGGACGGGCTCTCCGCCGTGCCGCCGCTGGCCGACCCTGACTATCTCGGGCTCAGGGAAGGCATCGCGATCCCGAAGGATGGCGAGAACGCCGCGCTGCCGCTGGACGGCTTCTTCTATCTCCATCCGGCCATGCCGAACCTTGCCCGCCTCTACAAGGCGCAGCAGGCCACGGTGCTTCATGCGGTGGCCACCGGCTATCGCCAGCGCTCGCATTTCGACGGGCAGGATGTGCTGGAAAGCGGCCAGATGGGGCCGGGGCAGACCCGCGATGGCTGGCTCAACCGCCTGCTTGACGTGCTGCCCGCCGGCGAGGCGATATCGCGCAAGGGTGCGCTCGGCATCGGCGTGGTGCCCCCTCTGGTGGTGCGCGGCCAGGCCCCGATCGTGGGCTGGGCTCCGCCCGTCCTGCCGCGCGCAGGCGACGACCTCGTGATGCGGCTGATGGACCTCTACAGCCAGCGCGATCCGGTTCTGGCCAAGGCGTTCGCTCAAGGGGCCAGCATCGAGAAGATCATCAACCGCGAAGGCATGGCCGGGCAGCGCGCCCGCGGCGGGCCGGACAATGCCGAAGGCATGCGCCTGATCGCCGAGGGGGCCGCCAAGCTGGTCAATGCCGATGATGGTCCCCGCGTGGCGGCACTGGCCTTTGAGGGCTGGGACACCCACGCCAACGAGGGCGGGGCCACAGGCCGGCTGGCCGGCCTGCTGCGCGGGCTGGATGGTGCGCTGGCCGCGTTCGAGACCGGCCTCAAGGACCGCTGGAAGGACACGGTGGTGATGGTGGTGACGGAGGTTGGCCGCACCGCTCGCGTCAACGGCACGGTCGGCACTGACCATGGCACCGGCACGGCGGCCTTCATGGTGGGCGGGGCCGTGCGCGGCGGGCGGGTGATTGCAGACTGGCCGGGCCTGAAACTGGAGAATCTGCACGAGCAGCGCGACCTGAAACCGACGATGGACCTCAGGGCCGTGACCAAGGGTGTGCTGACCGATCTGTTCGGCGTGTCAGGCCCGGTGCTGGCGGAGAA
>JAPLOV010000133.1:0-12625 GCA_026400565.1 Hyphomicrobiales bacterium
GCCATTGTTTTTCACGGCATCAACCAGGGCTTCATCAACGTCGTCATCGGCCTCTGGCTCTGGGCCTGGGCGACCAAGATCCTCGGCGTCGCCGTGGCCGGACGTTTCCCGCCGATGATCCCGGTGATCGGAACCATCCTCGGCATGCCGGTTCTGGGAGAATGGCCGAGGGCAATCCAGCTTGTCGGCATCGCCATGATCGTCGGCGGCCTGTTCATCGCGGCGTGGAAGCCTGCGCCGAAGGTCGCCGCCGGCAGGCCTTAGGCGATCTCAAGGCGAAACATCGCCTTCAACGTCGGCAAAACATGCGTCACCGCCGACCCTGTTCCTCAGGCCGGCGGGGCGGCTCGTCGACCACGCGGTATTCCACATCCTCGATCTCGTCGCGCTGAGGCTTGCGGTCCGTGCTCTTGCGGGCGGTGCTCTTGCGTGTCGTGGCCGGCTGCGGCTGGGACATACCGGCCCTCCGCAGCAAGGCCTCGATACGCTTGCGCATGACAAAGGCCGTGATGCCTCCAGCCACCAGCACGATCGGCAACAGCAGGACCGCAATCGCGCTGATGGCAAGAAAAAGTGCCACACCGAGCGCGGCGCTGCCAATCGCGACCAGACCAAAGGCCCAGTTGGGCATGGTCACGGTCTTCTGGCGTGTTTTTCCACGATAAGGCAGGCGCAGCATCCGGCTCGGTCCAAAGACCGGCGAAGCATCATGCCGGCGGCCCATATGTGGCGCTGGCATCCGGCAAAAGCAAGGCATGCGACTGCATGCACCTGCCGGCCGCTCCTGCCGCGCGCTCTCCACAGCCAATCGGGCTGAGGCCGGCAGGCCGCGCTGACGAAAGCCGGTCTCAGCGCTAAGGTGATGGCATGAAACCCGGGCGCGACATCACGGACCTTCTGGCGATCATGGCGGCCCTGCGCACGCCAGAGACAGGCTGCAACTGGGATTTGGCGCAGGATTTCGCCAGCATCGCGCCTTACACCATCGAGGAGGCCTGCGAGGTCGCCGATGCCATCCAGCGCGGCGACCTGAGCGACCTGCGCGACGAGTTGGGCGACCTGCTCTTGCAGGTGGTGTTCCACGCGCAGATGGCGAGCGAGGCGGGGCATTTTTCATTCCCTGATGTGGTCGAGGCCATCAACCGCAAGATGATCCGCCGGCATCCGCATGTCTTCGGTGAGCAGCGCGACTGGACGCCCGCCGAGGTCAAGGCCTCGTGGCAGCGCATCAAGGCCGAAGAAAAGGCCGAGCGCGCCGCCAAGCGCCTCTCAGCCGGCGCAGCCCCGGAACCTGCCAGTCTGCTCGCTGATGTCCCGACAACCCTGTCGCCCCTTGCCCGCGCCGTGAAGCTGCAAACGAGAGCCGGGGCAGTCGGCTTCGACTGGAACGATCCCAAAGCCGTTCTCGCCAAGATGCGGGAGGAACTCGATGAGATCGAGGTGGCACTGAACGAGGGCGACAACGCCGCAATCCGCGACGAGGTTGGCGACATGCTGTTTGCCATCGCCAACCTTGCGCGGCACCTCCAGATCGATCCGGATACAGCGCTGTCAGGCACCAACGCCAAGTTCATGCGCCGCTTCGCTTTCATCGAAAAGTCGCTGGCCGTCAGAGGCCGCGCGCTGGTCGAAAGCTCGCTCGACGAGATGGACGCACTCTGGAACGAGGCAAAAGCAACAGAGAAACGATAGCGCCTCGGCTGTGCACGCGCTGCCAGATGGCCAATAGCACCACAAGACCACCATCAGCGTTCCGAAACACAAGCCGGCCAGCGACTCTCATCCTGAGCCTGTCGAAGGCTGAGGTCCAGCGCCCCGGTTAACCGCCGCGCGACTACCGCTCTTTTGCTTCCGGAAAGCGCTGAAGCACACGATCCTTGCGCTGCGGCGGCACGCGCAGCATGGCGAGGATGCGGCCTTTGGTGTCCTCGCGGCGCTCCAGCACCTCGCCTTGGGTGTAGAGCCAGGCAAGGCCGGCCCCGTCACTGGGCTCGAGCGTGATCAGGTAGTTGGTGGTGCCCCGCGCCAGCTTGTCCTCGATCCGCTGCAACAGCGCAGCGATGCCCTCCCCGGTCAGCGCCGAGACCAGCGCCGGCCGCTCCTGTGCTGCGCGGTTCGCCGCCACAGCCTGCAACTGGTCGTGGACATGTTCGGGCAAAAGGTCAGCCTTGTTCCAGACCTCGATCAGCGGCGTTGGTGGTTCTGCCGGCTGGAATGGCGCGCCGTCAGCGCCCATGACCGCCTTTGCGCCGCGCACGCCAAGATCGCCGAGGATGGCGTCGACGTCCGCGCTCTGGGCTTCGGTGTCCTCGTGGGCGACGTCCCGCACGTGCAAGATCACATCGGCCTCGATCACATCTTCCAGCGTGGCGCGGAAGGCGGCCACAAGCATGGTCGGCAGATCGGAAATGAACCCGACTGAATCGGTCAGAATCACCTTCTGGCCATGCGGTAGCCTGATCGCCCGCGCCGTCGGGTCCAGCGTGGCGAACAGCAGGTCCTTGGCGAAGACATCGGCGCCAGCCAGTCTGTTGAACAGGGTCGATTTGCCGGCATTGGTGTAGCCCACCAGCGCCACGACCGGATAAGGCACCTTGGTGCGACTCTGGCGGTGAAGCCCACGTGTCCTCACCACGGTTTCGAGATCGCGTTCGATCTTGGCGACGCGCTCCTGGATCTGCCGGCGGTCCGCCTCGATCTGGGTTTCGCCTGGCCCGCCCAGGAAGCCGAAGCCGCCGCGCTGGCGCTCAAGGTGGGTCCACGACCGCACGAGGCGGCTTTTCTGATAGTTGAGATGCGCCAGTTCGACCTGAAGCGCCCCTTCCTTGGTGCGCGCGCGCCGGCCAAAGATTTCGAGGATGAGCCCGGTGCGGTCGATAACCTTGCACTTCCAGGCCTTTTCGAGGTTCCGCTGCTGGATCGGCGAGAGCGGCGCATCGACAATCACCAGCTTAATCTCGCCTTCCTTGATAAGCGCTTCGATCTCCTCAACCTTGCCCTTGCCAAGATAGGTGGCAGGCCTCAGCGCCTGCAACTGGGCGATGCCCTTGCCGGCAACGGTCAGGTCGATGGCGGCAGCCAGTCCGATAGCCTCTTCGAGGCGCGCTTCCATGGCGCGGGCCGCCGCGGGGCTGCGGGCCGGATCATGACCGATCTTCGTTTGCGCGCGCGGCGAGAGATAGGGCCCAAGCACATAGGCTCGCGTGCCGTGGGCGATGTCGCGCTCGATGTCATCCAGTGCCTTGCGTGTGTCAGCAATGGCCTGATTGGCCTTGGCCTTGCCGATGATCTGATCATTCATCCAAGAACCCTAGCGCAAGGCTGTGGCGTGGTCGAGGCAGCGCAATCGTCAACCCGCGCCCGCAACCGGTCTTGATGATTGCATGTCACAAGTCGCGCATGTGATATGCCCGGGTGTGCCCATGCCGATGCGCCGCATTACCGGAGATCATAGTACAATGGCCGCGCCCCGCCCGCCAGAAATGCCCGGCAGTCCGGACCCCTTGTCCCGATCCCGTGTTCCCAAGCTGATCTCGACCTTTCGCGAAGGCTATGGGATGGGCCAGTTCCAGCGCGATGCGGTGGCAGGGCTCACAGTGGCCATCGTTGCTCTGCCGCTTTCGATGGCGATTGCCATTGCCTCGGGCGCCACGCCAGCAGCAGGGCTGTATGCCGCCATCGTCGGTGGTTTTCTGGTCTCGATGCTTGGCGGCAGCAAATTCCAGATCGGTGGCCCCGCCGGGGCCTTCATTGTCCTGATTGCGTCGATCATCGACCGGCACGGCTATGATGGCCTGCTTCTGGCCACACTGATGGGTGGCGGGATCCTCGTTGTCATGGGGCTGACCCGGATGGGGGGCATCATCCGCTACGTGCCGCACGCGGTGCTGGTCGGGTTCACGGCAGCGATCGCGGTCATCATCTTCGCCAGCCAGATCCGCGATCTGCTGGGTCTGACGCTTCCCGGCAAGGAGCCCGGTGCGGTCCTGCCCAAGCTTGCAGCCCTGTGGCAGGCCGGTCCCACACTCAACCTCGTTGCGGTGCTGATCTCGGTCGGCGTGATCGGCACCATCCTGCTGCTGCGCCGCTTCAGCCCGCGCGTGCCCGGCCTTCTGGTCGCTGTCGCGCTGGCCGCCTTTGCCAGCTATGCGCTGACCCTGCCGGTGGACACCATCGGGACGCGCTTCGGTGGCATACCCCACGGTCTTCCGGCACCGGCATGGCCACCTTTCAGCACCGACAAGATGCTGGCGGTCCTGCCTGATGCCATTGCCATCGCCTTTCTGGCCGGCATTGAATCGCTGCTGTCAGCCGTTGTGGCTGATGGAATGACGGGACGGCGACACCGGGCCGATGCCGAACTCGTCGCCCAGGGCGTTGCCAACATAGCCACCGCAATCTTCGGCGGAATGTGCGTCACCGGCACGATCGCCCGCACGGCCACAAACATCCGGGCTGGTGCCGCCAGTCCTGTAGCCGGCATGCTGCACAGTGTTTTCCTCCTGGCCTTCATGATGCTGGCAGCCCCCCTCGCCTCGCATGTGCCACTGGCCGCGCTTGCCGGCGTGCTGGCTGTCGTGGCCTGGAACATGGCGGACCGGCACGAGGTCATGACGTTGCTGCGCGGCGAGCGCGGCAAGATGCTGGTTCTGCTCCTCACCTTCGGGCTCACAGCCCTTGTCGATCTGATGATCGGCATCGCGGCAGGGTGTGCCCTCGCCTTCTTGCTCTATCACCTTCAGAAAAAAAGACAGGCGGCGAACCCGTGACAACCCGCCCGCTGGCATCCGCAAAGGCGGCGGGATAGACACTCTCATGCCCCAACCGACACTCTGCTTCGATGTGGCCATCGTCGGCCCCGGCCCCGTCGGGGCCGCTGCCGCGCTGGCCATGGCGCAGAAGGGTTTTCGCGTCGCGCTCATTGGTCCGTCATCGGCCCGACGCGATGGACGCACGGTTGCCCTGATGGATTCCTCATGGCGTCTGCTGGCCGGGTTTGGTGTCGCAAAGAGGCTGGAGGACGAGGCCGCGCCCCTGGCCACGATGCGGCTGGTCGATGACACGGGCAGTCTGTTCCGCCGACCGCCAACCGAGTTCAAGGCCCACGAAATCGGCCTCGACCAGTTCGGCTGGAATGTCGAAACCGTGATATTGTCTGCGGCCCTGCTCGATGCGGTCGCCGCTGATCCAGCCATCACGCGGCTTGATGGCGTGCTCTCGGGCATGAATGCCGATGGGCACATGGCGCATCTGACCCTCGCGGATGGCATGGCGCTGGACGCAAAGTTGGTCGCCGGAGCCGATGGTCGCCGTTCGGTGGTGCGTGCGTCCATGGGCATCGGTGGCAAGGATTGGCAGTATCCGCAGGCGGCCCTCACCACCATCATCCGGCACAGCCGCGCGCATCGGGATGTCTCGACCGAGTTTCACACCCGGTCCGGGCCGTGCACCACGGTCCCCCTCCCCGGACGCCGCTCAAGCATCGTCTGGATGGTGACGCCGCAGGAGGGCGAGCGGCTGATGGCGCTGGATGACTCCGCGCTCAGCATGGCGATCGAGGAACAAACGCACTCGATCCTCGGCGCTGTCAGCATTGACGGTCCGCGCGGTTGCGTGCCGATGGGTGGGCTGTCGGTCGAGCGCTTCAGCGCACAGCGCACAGCCCTAATCGGCGAAGCGGCACACGTCTTCCCCCCGATCGGCGCGCAAGGCCTCAATCTTGGCCTGCGCGATGTCGTGGCGCTGGTCAATGCTGCCGAAGCGGCCGATCCCGGCGCAGCCGAGGGCCTCGCCACCTATGACCGCAGCCGCGCCAGCGATGTGCGCACGCGCACCGGTGCGGTCGATGCGCTCAACCGCGCGCTGCTGTCTGACCTTCTGCCGGTTGATTTCGCCCGCGGCCTTGGCCTTCTGGCGCTCGACAGCATCGCACCCTTGCGCCGCTTCGTGATGCGCCAGGGCCTGACGCCCTTGGGGCGATAAGTTACGTGCCCTCGGGCCACGCGGTGATCTTGCCAACCTTGCGGACCTTGTCGGCGCTATGCCGGAAGGACGGCACGATGGGTAAGGCCTGCATCGGGATGCTCACGCGGCTGTCGTCGGCCACGCATGCCGGATGGTGCCGAAAGATTGCCTGGGCATCGCCAGTGGCCTCGGCCAGCGTGCGCACCACACAGCAGCAGCAATCCAGCGGCTCAAGCCGTTGGTGCCAGTGAGCGGCATCATGCCCGGCGATGATCGCTGAAACAGCGTCGACAACGCTGGTTGGCGGTGCCTCTTGTGCGCGCAGCGCCTCAGGCAGATCAATCGCATCGCAGAAGACACGCCAAAACTTGTCCTCGATGGCCCCGACCGCGACGAACCATCCATCGGCGCTGGCATAGATCCGGTAGCGTGGCGAGCCGCCGGTCAGCAAGGTCTCGCCACCACCCGGCACATGGCCCGTCGCCGCAGCAGTGGCCGCCCCAAGCCAGGCGAAGGGGGCCATGTTGCCGGTCATGGCGATGTCGAGATGGCAGCCCATCCCGGTGCGGTCGCGCTGGCGAAGCGCCAGAAGGATGTTGAGCACGGCCGGATAGGCGCCGCCGGCCATGTCGGCGATCAGCCCGGGCGGCAGAGGCGGTGGCTGATGGCGCTGGAGCGATTGCGCCAGAACGCCAGACAAGGCCTGATAGGTCAGGTCATGGCCTGCCTCCTGCGCGCGCGGCCCCTCCTGTCCGAACCCGGTAATCGAACAATAGATCAGCCGGGGATTGAGCGCCGACAGCGCTGGGAAACCAAGCCCCAATCGCTCCATCACGCCGGGGCGGAACTGCTCGATGAGCACATCAGCCTTTGCTGCCAAAGCCATGGCATGGTCCCGGTGCGCAGCGATCTTAAGATCGAGACCCAGAACCGACTTGCCGCCGTTGAGCATCATGAAAGGCGCAGAACTGTTTCCGAAAGCGGGCTCGAAGCGCCTGAGATCCTCCCCTTCCGGACGCTCGATCTTGGTCACGGCCGCGCCAGCCTCGGCCAGCATCAGGCTCGCCAGCGGCCCCGGAAGAAGGGCCGAGAAATCCAGAACCGAGACGCCATCCAGCGGAAGCCCTGTCATGGCCGCCCTTCAGCGCGAGGGGAACAGGTCGTGCGGCATGTAGCCCTCACGGATGAGCCAGAGGAACAGGGTCAGAGTGACCATCGAGGCAATCGTGCCGACGAGGATGCTGGCCGATGCCCGCTCGACGCCAACACCATACTGGGTCGAGATGACGAAGATGTTGAGGGCCGGAGGCAGGGCTGCCATGACCATGCCGGCAAAAACCCAGGCTGGTGGGAAATCGCCCATGATCGAGAGCAGCAGCAGGATCAGCAACGGGTGCACGATCAGCTTGATGAACATCAGCGCCGGCACTTCAGGCGGCATCTTCTGCATCGGCCGGATCGCCACCGTGACCCCCAGCAGGAACAGCGCACACGGGGCAGCAGCACCCGAGAGCCAGATCGTCATCTTGTCGAGCGCACTGGGCAATTGCAGCTTGGTCACTGCCGCCAGCACGCCAAGAACGGTCGCGATGTTGAATGGATGGGTCACCACCTTCCACGCCACACCGCGTGCCGTCTCCAGCATGCTCTTCTTCTCCACGCCGGCCAGCGCCATCAGGAACGGGATCAGAGAGAACAGCAAAAGGTTGTCGAACACGAAGATCAGCACGACCGGGGCGCTGGCTGCTGGCCCCAAGGCCGCCAGAACGAGCGGCGGGCCCATGTAGCCGATGTTGGAATATGCCCCCGCGACACCCTGCATCACCGATTGCGGCAGGTTGCCGCGCGTGAAGTAAAGACCGACCGTGAAAGACAGCGCGAAGACCACGTAGGTCGCCAGGGTCGTCGCGATCACGTAAGGCCAGTTGGTCAGATCGCTCAGCGGCTTATCGGCGATCAGCCGAAAAAACAGCATCGGCAGCGAGACGTAGATCAGGAAAAACTGCATCCATGCCAGACCCGCCGCTGGCAGCTTCACCCGCTTGCCGCAGAAATAGCCGAGCGCGATCATTCCGAAAAACGGCAGGACAAGATCAAACAGGGACAGGATGCTGGCCATCGGAACCGGGGCTTGGACTGATGCCTGACCGGTAGAAGCTCGCTCGCCGGCTGGCAACTGGCCGAATGCGGCACCGGCCCACGCTTGCCCCGCATGACAGGCACCAGGACCGGGCGATCAGGGTTCACCGCGATGTGTCTGTCATGGTATTGACGCATCGGTCCGCGACGCCTAGCTCTCCTGGTGAGGCGTGCTGGCTTTGTCGCCGCGCAGCCGTCGGCGGAGAGACAGGTGAAGGCACGCGACGCGAAGTTTCGGATCGGACAGGTTGTGCGCCACCGGATCTATCCGTTCCGCGGCGTGATCTTCGATGTCGATCCCGAGTTCTCCAACACCGAGGAGTGGTGGAACTCGATCCCCGAGCATGTCAGGCCGACACGGGACCAGCCCTTCTACCATCTACTGGCCGAGAATGCCGAAACCGAGTACATCGCCTATGTCTCGGAACAGAACCTCGTGCTCGACGACAGCGGAGAGCCTGTACGCCATCCCCAGATTGACGATTATTTCAGTTCCAGCGCCAACGGCGAGTACACCGTGGCGGCCGACCGCCTCAACTGACAGGCGGCACGCGGCCCGAACCCGTGGGCCCGAACATCATCCACGCCACAAAAAAGCCGGGCCTTGGCCCGGCCTTGATGGTTCTGACGGGGTCGTCCCGGCTCATGGACGCGGTGTGGCGGGAGCGCCCTCGCCCGAGAGGCGCCGGCGAAGTTCGTCCTCGCGCTTCTGGATCTCGGCCTGAAGGGCCTCCTGCTGCTTCTGCAGTTCGGCAGGGTCGATCGGCGCGCCGTCGAAGCCCTTGGCAAAACCGGCAAGCGGCACCTGGAAGGTTACTTCCCGCGCTGCCTGGTTCTGCACGCTGACGTTGATCGTCGTGCCGCGCTTGAAGGCGCTGAGCTGGGCTTCATTCATCGTCGCTTCGGCAAAGCAGCCATTGGGGAAGCAGATCTGGAAGCGACCAGCAATCGGCTGGGCCTGATCGACGCCAAAGCGCATGCCGGGCTGAAGCAGCAGGCCGATCGGCAGAAGGAAGCGCACGATCCGGTTGGGGTCGCCCTTCACGTCATAGACGGCAACCGCCATGACCGGCTGGCCCTGATCGGACACGAAATCGCGCGTGGTGTAGCAGATTTCCCGCTGGTTGCCGGGATCCTTGCCGCAGACCTTGGTCCATTCGGTCTGGCTTGGCTCTGGCTTGACCTGCACGATGGTCGGGCCGGCAGCCGCCTGGCCCGCAGCGGCAGGAGCCTGTGCTGGCGCGGCTGGAGCCGGAGCCGGCGTGGCCGGGCGCGGCGCGGCAGGACGCGGCGTTGCAGGCTGGGGCTGCTGGGCCGAAGCTGGCGCGACGAAGGCAGGCGACGTGAAAGAGGCGGCCAGGGCCGCAGCCATCACGCCAGCGGACAGACGCGACAACCGGCGCGGGGATGAACCGGCGATGTCCTGAGAAGCAGTCATTGTATTCCCCTTGTCCGTGTCGCGAACCATGCCGCAACCACCATCATAACGCATCATTTTTTGATCGGGCCTGCGCGAACCAGGCCCGCTGCAGGTGGGTTGCGATTGCGGCAACACCATGACTCGGTGCTCCTTTATCTGGTTGCCCGGAAGATTTCCACCCTCGGACTGACACCGATCAACATGCTATCGTGACCTCATGTGGATTCGTTGGCATTCCTTGGGAAAAAAGCCTGCAAGCTTGGCGCTGGTGGTCGTGGCGCGCGCCTTTGTGTCGCTTGCAGCCCTCGGTCTTCTCGTCGGGCTCGTTACGGCAATAGGCTCCCCTGCCCGAGCCGAAGAGACAATGCGCCATGGCATCGCCATGCATGGCGAGCCTGCCTTGCCGCCGGGGTTCGCGCATCTGCCCTTCGTCAATCCGGATGCGCCCAAGGGCGGCCGTCTTGTCATGGGCCAGCAAGGCACATTCGACAGCCTGAATGCCTTCGTCGTGCGCGGCGTCGCCCCTGACGCGCTGCAACGTTTCGTGCTCCAGAGCCTGCTCTATCGCTCGCCGGATGAACCGTTCAGCGCCTATGGGCTACTGGCCCGCTCGGTCGAACTGCCGGATGACCGCAGTTCCGTCACTTTCCACCTCGATCCAGCCGCGCGGTTCTCTGATGGAAAACCGGTCACCGCGTCGGACGTGGTGTTTTCCTACGAGATGCTGCGCACCCACGGAAAACCGTTCCATCGATCGAGCCTTGGCCGCGTCGCCCGTGTCGAAACGCCGGACGCCGGCACCGTGCGCTTCATCTTCGGCCCCGGCGCTGACCGCGAGACGCCGCTGATCATCGGCTCGATCCCGATCTTCGCCAGGCATGCCACCAATCCGGCGACGTTTCCGGAAACCACCTTCACCCCGCTGGTCGGCTCCGGACCTTATCTGATCAGCGAGCTTCGGCCCGGTGAAAGCATCACCATGACCCGCCGCCCCGATTTCTGGGCTGCCAAACACCCGCTGATGCGCGGCCTGCACAACGTCGACGTGATCCGTTACGACTATTTCCGCGATCAGAACTCGCTCTTCGAAGCGTTCAAGGCCGGCCTGTCGGACCTGCGCGTGGAAACCGATCCAACCCGGTGGTCGACCGGATATGACGTGCCGGCCGTCCGCGATGGCCGGATCGTCAGGCGCGCCCTGAAACTCGACACACCCAAGGGCCTGTCCGCCTTCGTGTTCAACACCCGAAGGCCGCAATTCGCCGATGTCAGGGTACGCGAGGCGCTTGCCCTGCTGTTCGATTTCGAATGGGCCAACCGCAATCTCTACTTTGGCGCCTACCGCCGTTCCGACAGTCTGTTCGCCGGGTCCGACCTGTCGGCCAGCGGTGTGGTGGCCGACGAGCGCGAGCGCGCGCTCCTTGCGAGGCTTGGGGCCAGCCTGCCGGACCCGATGCTTGACGGCTCCTGGACGCCGACAGCCTCCGATGGCTCGGGGCGGGATCGAGATCTGGCGCGCCGCGCAGTCGATCTGCTCGATCAGGCCGGCTATCGCCTCGAAGACGGCGTGATGCGCAAACGCGCCGGAGGCGAGGCGCTTGGCTTTGAGATCACCGTGTCGTCGCGCCCGCAGGAGCGGCTGGCCCTCAATTATGCCAAGTCGCTGCAACGCATCGGGGTCAACGCGCGGGTCCGGCTGATCGACGATGTGCAATACTGGCGCCGGCTGGCGGCATTCGATGTCGACATGGTGCAGTGGACATGGCCCGTTTCCGCCAGCCCCGGCACCGAGCAGGCCAACCGCTGGGGCTCAGCGGCCGCGGACCGGCAAGGCTCGCTCAACTACGCCGGCGCGAAGCTCCCAGCCATCGACGGGGCCATTCAGGCCATGCTGTCAGCCCGGGCCCGCGAGGATTTCGTCGCCGCAGCCCGTGTGCTCGACCGGCTGGTGATGTCCGGGCATTTCGTTGTTCCGCTCTTTGTCTTGCCAGACCTGTGGGTTGCCCATCAGCGTGGCGTGGGAATTCCGGCGCGCCCGGCGCGATTCGGATTTGCCGTCGAATCCCTCTGGCGCGAGCCGGACCCGCCGAACGGCAACTCACGGCTCTCGAACTGACGGACACGGCTGATGCTGCCTCTTCGCAAACCCGAACCGGATCTTGACGGCATCGGACTTGAGGCACTGGTCTCGGTGGCCATCGCCACGCGGCCTGACCATGATTTCCTAAGGGAGCCGGCCCGGCGCGACATCTGGAGCGGCGTTGCAGGCTTGCCCCTGAGTTTCGCGGGCCTCGACCAGCGCGCACGCCGCCTGGCATCGCTGCTTGGCATGTCGCGGCTGCCGGAGCGGTCGAAGGCGCTGATCCTGGCTCCGATGGGCAGCGAACAGCTGATTGCCATCCTGGCAGCCTTGCGCGCCGGCCTTCAGCCGGTGCTCTTGCCGCTCTCGGCCGGAAGCCATGCCCTGCAAGGCCTGTTCGATGCCGCCGGCCCTTGCGTTGCCATCGCAACCTGCCGATGTGGCGACCTTGAGCCGGCCCGGATGCTGCGCGATGCCGCCGCGCGCTCTTTCAACGCCCGGCTTGTCTGCGGCTTCGGGCCGGATGTGCCCGATGGGGTCGTGCCGCTTGACAGCATCATCGTCAGCAACAAGAGACTCCCCGATGCACCAGCTCCCGCATCCCCGCCCGGACTGCTCGGACTTGTGGCGGAAACGGGCGATGGCATACGGCAGACCATGCTTGAGGCCGAACTGGTCGCGGCATCGGTCGCTCTTGCGCGCGTGACGCGCGTCGGCACGGATGCGCGCGTGCTCAGCACCATGATGAATCCTGGCTTCTGCGCCCTGGCCAGCGGGCCCTATCTGGCTCTGCTCTCCGGCGCGGAATACCTGCCGCTCGGGCTTTTCTCACTCAGCGCCCTGTGGGCCGGGCTGTCCGATGGCCGCGCCACAACGCTGGTGGCACCGGCGGGCATCGAAGGCGCACTGCGGGCTGCCGGCATCGTTGGCCACGAAACCGTGCGCAACCTCCTGCTGGTCCACCGGTCCGTTCCCGGTAGAATGTCGGGCCGCGACGATGGACCGGTCCGCGTGTTCGACCT
>JAPLOV010000133.1:12668-20208 GCA_026400565.1 Hyphomicrobiales bacterium
CTGGTGATCCGTGCAAGGGAGCGCGCCGGGGCTTGAATGGTTTCAGGCAGCCTGCTTGCGCTCCGCGATCCTGACCAGATCGCGCATCAGCCGCGTCGTTATCTTCAGGCGGGCCTCGGGCTTGTCCATGTCGCGCACGAAGACCAGCTTCATGTCGGGACGGACCTTGGCGGAGGCGGCGCCCTGCTCGGTCACATAGGCCACAAGCCCGTCCGGATTGGCAAAGGCGTTGTCACGGAACGCCACGATGATGCCCTTCGGACCCGCCTCAACCTTCTCGACATTGGCCCTGCGGCACAGGACCTTGATTGCCACGGTGTCGAGCAACTGGCGCACCTCGTCGGGCATCGGCCCGAAGCGGTCGATCATCTCGGCCCCGAAGCCTTCGATTTCCTGATCGCTCTCGAGCGTCGACAGCCGCTTGTAAAGGCCCAGCCTGAGCACGAGATCCTCGACATAACCGTCCGGGATCATCACCGGCGTGCCGATGGTGATCGTCGGCGACCATTGGTCCTCGACCGGCTCAGTGATGCCCGCCTTCAGCGAGGCCACGGCCTCTTCCAGCATCTGCTGGTAAAGCTCGTAGCCGACCTCCTTGATATGGCCCGACTGCTCGTCACCCAACAGATTGCCGGCCCCGCGAATGTCGAGGTCGTGGCTCGCGAGCTGGAAGCCAGCCCCGAGCGTGTCGAGCGATTGCAGCACCTTGAGCCTGCGCTCGGCCTGCAAGGTCAGCTTCTTTTTCTCGTGCAACGTGAAGAGGGCATAGGCGCGCGTCTTGGAGCGGCCCACTCGCCCGCGCAACTGGTAGAGCTGCGACAGACCGAACATGTCGGCCCTGTGCACGATCAGCGTGTTGGCGGTCGGGATGTCGAGACCCGATTCCACGATCGTGGTGGACAAAAGGATGTCGAACTTGCCTTCGTAGAACGCGGTCATCACGTCTTCGAGCTGGCCGGCCGCCATCTGCCCATGGGCCACAGCGACCTTGCACTCGGGCACCTGCTTGTCGAGGAAGTCCTTGATGCCGGCCAGATCCTCGATGCGCGGCACGACATAGAACGACTGTCCGCCACGGTAGCGCTCGCGCAGCAGAGCCTCGCGCACCATCAGGCCATCGAACGGCGCGACAAACGTGCGCACCGCCAGCCGGTCCACCGGCGGCGTCGCGATGATCGACAGGTCGCGAACGCCCGTCATCGCCAGTTGCAGCGTGCGGGGGATCGGTGTTGCCGACAATGTCAGCACATGCACCTCGGCGCGCAGTTCCTTCAGCCGCTCCTTGTGGGCGACACCGAAATGCTGCTCCTCATCGACGATCACGAGGCCGAGATCCTTGAAGGCGATGGCCTTACCCAGGATGGCGTGTGTGCCAACAACAATGTCCATCGTGCCGTCGGCCATGCCCTCTTTCACCGCCTTCAGATCCCGCGCGCCGACAAAGCGCGAGGCCTGGCCAACCTTCACCGGCAGGCCCTTGAAGCGTTCGGCAAAAGTCTTGTGATGTTGGCGCGCCAGCAAGGTCGTCGGCACGACCACCGCGACCTGCTTGCCAGCCATGGCAACCGCAAAGGCCGCACGCAGGGCCACCTCGGTCTTGCCGAAGCCGACATCGCCGCAGACCAGCCGGTCCATGGGCCGGCCCAGGCCCAGGTCATCGATCACCGCATCGATGGCGTTGAGCTGGTCATCGGTCTCGTCATAGGGGAAGCGGGCCGCGAACTCGTCGTAAAGCCCCTCCGGCAAGGTAATGCGTGGCGCATCTTTCAGCAAACGTGCCGCAGCGATCTGGATCAGCTTGCCCGCGATCTCGCGGATGCGCTGCTTCATCTTTGCCTTGCGCGCCTGCCAGCCCGGCCCGCCGAGACGGTCAAGCTGGACTTCGGTGTCTTCCGAGCCATAGCGCGACAGAAGCTCGATGTTCTCGACCGGCAGGAACAGCTTGTCGCCGCCCTGGTAGTGCAGCTCAAGGCAGTCATGCGGCGCATCCGCGACGGTGATCGTCTGCAGCCCGAAGAAGCGCCCGATGCCGTGATCAACATGGACCACAAGATCACCGGGGGTGAGAGAAGCCGCTTCGGTGATGAAATCGCTGGCTTTCTTCGAACTGCGCTTCTGCCGGACCATGCGGTCACCAAGAATGTCTTGTTCGCCGATCACGGCAAGCTTGCCGGTCTCGAAGCCCTGCTCCAGCCCCCAGACCACAAGGCCGACGCCATCGTCGGGCAACTGGCGCGCCGCCCCGAGAGTGCCCGCCATCCGGGCCGTGGTCAGCCCATGATCGGCCAGCACATGCGACAGACGCTCCCGCGAGCCCTCGGACCAGCCCGCCACCAGAACGCGCTTGCCCTTCTTCTGAAGCGCGGCGATGTGGGCGACAACGGCATCGAACACGTTGCCGCTGTCGACCGCCCGCTCGGCTGCGAAGCTGCGGCCCTGTCGTGCGCCGCAATCGATCACGAGCCGGCCCTCGCTATCGGGCATGGCAAAAGGTGTCAGCCGGGCATGTCCGACGTCGTTCAGCCGCTCCTGCCACTCCTCCGCGGTCAGATAAAGCGCCGAGGGCGGCAAGGGATTGTAGGGCGTGCCCGACGTATTCTGCTCGATCGCGTCCTTGCGCGCCGCGAAGTACTCGCCGATCTGCGACAGGCGCTCGGCCTGGACCTCGGCCAGTTGCGGGTCGAGAAACCAGCTCGCGCCCTCGCAATAGTCGAACAATGTGTCCATGCGCTCGTGGAACAGCGGCAACCAGTGTTCCATGCCGGCAAAGCGGCGGCCTTCGGAGACGGTCTCATAGAGCGTGTCATTCCGCCCCGGCGTGCCGAACGCGGCCAGATAGCCCTGCCGGAAGCGCCGGATGGTGTCGGAGGTGAGCTGGGTTTCCGACACCGGCACCAGATCGAGCGATCGCATGGTCGCCAGAGAGCGCTGGGTCTCGGGATCGAAGGAGCGGATCGATTCCAGGGTGTCACCAAAGAAATCGAGCCGGATCGGACTGGGCATGCCGGGCGGATAAAGATCAACGATGCCGCCACGGACAGCGTATTCGCCGGTTTCTCGCACCGTCGAGGCCCGCATGTACCCGCCCATGTCGAGCCAGGCTGAGAGGGCCCGCGTGTCGACCAGGTTTCCGGGGGCCGCGGCAAAGCTCTGTGCCGCCACCTGCGCCCGCGCCGGCAGGCGCTGAAGCGCCGCGTTAAGGGTGGTCAGCACCATCCGGGGCCGCGTTTCGCCCGATCGCGTGCGCGCCAGCCGGGCCAGCGTGGTCATCCGCCGCGCAACGATCGCGCCGTTCGGAGAGGCCCGGTCGTAGGGCTGGCAATCCCAGGCCGGCAGCGGCAGGATTTCGATGTCCGGTGCGGTGAAGCGGAGGGCATTTTCCAGACGCTGCATGCGCTGGCCATCGCGCGACACGAACACGGCAACGGCCGGCGCCTCGACCTTGCCCGCCAGCTTGCGAGCGATAGAGGCGACGGCCAGCGCATCGAACCCTTCGGGCGTGCCGGCCAGCGTCGGGTGGTCCTTGCGAAGCAGAGCCTCGGCGGCCCGCTCCAGCGCGGTGAGTTTGGCAACAGGCTTGTTCAAGGCGCGTGTCCTGATCGGTCTTTGTCGATGTCAGGCCGCCATTGCCGGGGCCACGCCAGCCCGGATCGGGCCGGATCACACATGGATCGGCGCAGAATGGGTGTGGAACACCTTCAGGCGACGAAACAGCGGTGTATCGTAGTTCTCGGGTGTCTCGGACTTGCCGGTGATCCAGGCATAGATGTCGCGGTCGGGTGCCTCGATCAGCAGTTCGAAAACGCCCAGATCGTCCTCGCTCATGGTGCGAATTTCCGCATCGGTGAACGAGCCCATCAGCAGGTCCATCTCGCGCGTGCCGCGATGCCAGGCCCGGAACAGGATGCGCCGACGCCGGGGCTCAAGCTCTGAACTGCTGACGGACGTGCCTGTCATCGAATGCTCCACCGAAAAAGGTCATCGCCGCGGAGCGCATCTCGCCCCTCGGTCCGGATGCCGGTATAGCGAGGCTGCCCCGCCTTGTCAGCGCGAATTCTGGCCCGGCTCGGTGTCCATCTGCCACAGGCACATGCGTCAGCGGCGATCAGCTGATGTGCAGCGTCCGAGGACTTGCTATCACAAAAGCCATGCGCCCCTCGCTTCTCGATCCGCTGTTCGCGCCTGTCACCGCCCTGCCCGGCGTGGGGCCGAAGCTTGCGCCGTTGTATGACAAGCTGCTCGGCACGGCGGAGCAGCCGGCACGGGTGCTCGACCTGCTGTTGCATCTGCCGCAGGCGGGCATTGACCGCCGCACGTCAGGCGCAATCATCGACGCGCCGGTCGGCGAGGTCGCGACCTTCGCGGCCCGCGTTGTCGAGCACAGGCCAGCCCCCCCCGGCAAGGGCCGCGCGCCGTACCGCGTGGTGGTCGAGGACGAGAGCGGCGATGTCACACTGGTGGTCTTCAAGGCCGATGCACACCGCATGCGCCAGATTCTGCCGGTCGGCGAGGTCCGTTTCATTTCCGGCAGGATCGAGTTGTGGGAAGGCCGCCGCCAGATGGTCCATCCCGACCGCGTCATGGACCAGCGTGCTTTCCAGACCATGCCGGCCATCGAGGCGGTCTATGGCATGACCGAGGGTCTGACCTCGCGCACGCTGTCCCGCACCACCCAGGCAGCACTGGCGCGCCTGCCAGCCATGCCTGAGTGGCAAGACGCGGCCTGGCGCGAGCACAATCGCCTGCCAACGTTCGGCGAAGCGCTGGCGGCCCTCCATGGCCCTGCCGATATCGAGGCCCTTTCGCCGGAGGCGGCGGCCCGGCGCAGGCTCGCGTATGACGAGTTGCTGGCCAGCCAGTTGGCCCTTTCCCTCGTAAGGTCCGTCCGGAAGCGCGCCCGGGGCCGCGCCAACAGTGGCGATGGCGCGCTGATCAGGGCGCTTGCCGCAGCACTGCCCTACACGCTGACCCGCAGCCAGTCCGAGGCCGTGGACCAGATCAGGGCCGACATGGCCAAGCCTGAACGCATGCTGCGCCTGCTGCAAGGCGATGTCGGCTCCGGCAAGACAGCCGTGGCGATGATGGCGATGGCCAGTGCTGCCGAAGCGCGCAGGCAGTCGGCCCTTATGGCGCCAACCGAAATCCTCGCCCGTCAGCATGCCGAACGGCTGCATGAACAGGCCAAAGCCATCGGCCTGACGCTGGCGCTGCTCACGGGCCGCGAGAAGGGCCCCGAGCGTGCACGTGTGCTGGCAGGTCTCGCCGATGGCTCGATCGACATCGTGGTGGGAACCCATGCACTCTTCCAGGACAATGTGCAGTTCCACGATCTCGGCCTCGCGGTGGTGGATGAGCAGCACCGGTTCGGCGTCCATCAACGCCTCGCCATCGGCGCGAAGGGCGAGGCGGTCGATGTGTTGGTGATGACGGCAACGCCGATCCCGCGCACGTTGGCGCTGACCTGGTTCGGAGACATGGATGTCTCTGTCCTGTCGGAGAAGCCGGCAGGTCGAAAACCGATCACCACCCGCGCCGTCTCACTTGACCGCCTTGACGAGGTCGTCAGTGCCGTCGGACGGGCCGTTGCGGCAGGCGCTCAGGTCTACTGGGTTTGCCCGCTGGTGCAGGAAAGCGAAACCCTCGATGTGTCCGCCGTGACCGAGCGGTTCGAAGCGCTGAAGGAAGCGTTCGGGGCGTGCGTCGACCTGCTCCACGGCCAGATGCCGGGCCGCGACAAGGACGCAGCGATGGCGCGGTTTGCACGCGGCGACCGCGATATCCTCGTCGCGACCACGGTGATCGAGGTGGGTGTCGATGTTCCCAACGCAACCGTGATGGTGATCGAGCACGCCGAACGCTTCGGCCTTGCGCAACTGCACCAGTTACGAGGCCGGATCGGGCGCGGATCGGCGGCTTCGACCTGCATCCTGCTTTACAAGGGCCCACTTGGTCCGGTGGCCGAAGCGCGCATCGCCACCATGCGCGAAACCGAGGACGGCTTTATGATTGCCGAGCAGGATCTCAAGCTGCGCGGCGAAGGCGAGGTGCTCGGCACACGCCAGTCCGGCATTCCCGGCTTCAGAATTGCCCGCCCGGAGATCGACGGCGATCTTCTCCTCGCCGCCCGCGACGATGCACGGCTGATTGTCGAGCGCGACCCCGGTCTAATGAGCCCACGCGGCGAGGCGCTGCGCCTCTTGCTCTACCTGTTCGAGCGTGATGCTGCCGTGAAGCTGATCGGGGCGGGTTGACGCCATGTCTCCGGCAGGTGGCTGTGCGGCAAACGCAATTGCCTTTGCCAGATAAACCGACAACAACTCGTCAATCAGCGGCATGATGTGCCGGCGAAACGACAACCCTTTCAGGAACTCCCATGAGCGCGACCTCATCACCCGTTGCCAGTGTGCCACTCGACGCCGGGATCGTCGCGACGCTGTCAGGCATTACGACCGCCACCATCACCACGATCTTGCTGAAGAAGGGTCTGCGCAACATCTGGATGCGCGGCTCAAGGCCGATCCGGGGCGGCCAGAAGCGGCTGGTCGGACGGGCGTTCACGCTGCGCTTCGTGCCGGCGCGCGAGGATCTGGCAACGCCCGAATCCTGGTCATCGCCGATCTCGACCCGCGCCGCCATCGAGGCGATGCCAGAGGGCTGCATTGCGGTGGCCGGTGCCATGGGCGTCACCGATGCCGGCATCTTCGGCGACATCCTGTGCGCGCGCATGGCGAAAAAGGGCGTCGGCGGCCTCGTCACCGATGGCGTGGTGCGCGATCTGGCCGGTGTGCTCGGGACCGGCCTACCGGTCTGGTGCCAGGGAGCCGCGGCGCCGGCGTCGGTCGCAGGCCTCACCTTCGTCAACTGGCAGGAGCCGATCGGTTGCGGCGGCGTCGCCGTGTTTCCCAATGACGTGGTCGTGGTCGATGATGATGGCGCGGTGCTGATCCCGCAGGCCATGCTCGATGATGTCGTGAAGCTCGCACCCGAACAGGAACGCATGGAAGCCTGGATCATGGACGAGATCGGACGCGGCGCGGCCCTGCCCGGCCTGTATCCGATGAATGCCGAAACCCGCAGCCGCTACCAAACCGGAAAGGGCTGAACCGATGGAACACTATGTCTTTGCCCCTCCGGGCGTCAGCGCCGTGCCCGTCAGCGGTGGCGGACTGTTTCCTGTGCGGCGGATATTCTGCGTCGGCCGCAACTACGCCGAGCATGTACGCGAAATGGGCGGCGATCCCAGCCGGGAGGAGCCCTTCTTCTTCACCAAGCCCTCCGATGCCCTCGTCACGGAGGGCAGCGCGACGCCCTACCCGCCAGCAACGTCCGACCTGCATCACGAGATGGAACTGGTCGTGGCGATCGGCACGGGCGGAACAGACATCGACGAGGCGCATGCCCTCGATCATGTCTTCGGCTATGCTGCCGGCCTCGACATGACCCGCCGCGACTTGCAGGCCTCCGCCAAGAAGGCCGGCCGGCCGTGGGATATGTCCAAGGGCTTCGACCACTCCGCACCGATCGGCGATATCTTGCCGGC
>JAPLOV010000133.1:20295-24533 GCA_026400565.1 Hyphomicrobiales bacterium
CGGCAAGCTGCGCCAGTCCTCGGACCTGTCAAAGATGATCTGGAGCGTGCCCGAAACCATCGCCTACCTGTCGCGGCAGGTCAGGCTCGGCGCTGGCGACCTGATCATGACCGGAACCCCCGAAGGCGTTGCGGCCGTGGTGCGCGGCGATCTGCTCGAAGGCATGATTGCCAGCGTTGGCAGCGTGCGCACCAAGATCGTCTGATCACAGGGCCGCAGGTCAGAGGGCAGCGCGGGCATCGCTCCGTGCCAGCCTGGCCAGCAGATAGTCGACCTCGCTGCGAGCGAGTGCACTGAGACCGGCGGCCGGCTTGCGCTGCGCATCGTGGGCAATCAACCCGCGCCGCATCAGCACATACTTGCGCACGGCAAGGCCAACGCCGGGCTGCTGCTCGTAGCGCAAAAGCGGCAGATGCGTGTCAAAAGCATCCTGAGCGGCATCACGCTGGCCGGCTTTCGATAGCCGCACCACATCAATCAGCAATTCGGGGAAGGCATAGCCCGTGTTCGAGCCATCGGCTCCGCGTGCCATCTCGAAATCGAGGAACAGCCCGCCATTGGCCACCATGATCGACAGCGGCCTGAGCGATCCGTCCGACTGGAAACCCCGCAAGGCACTGATCTTCTCAAGGCCCGGCCAATCCTCGGCCTTCAGCATGACGCAGGACGGATGCGCCATGACGATGCGGCGGATCACGCCCGCCGTCATTACCACCGAGGTCATCAGCGGAAAATCCTGGATGACCCACGGCACATCCGGCCCGATGGCGTCAACAGCCTGGGCGTAATAGCCGCTGATCTGGTCGTCAGTGCGCAATGTATTGGGCGGCGCGATCATCACGCCCGCTGCTCCGGCCTCCATCGCCTCCCGCGCCAGCGAGCGCATCGCTGCAAACCCGGGTGCCGAGACGCCGACGATCACCGGCTTGCGACCCATGATGCCGACCGCGCGCCGGACGAGGGTCAGCGATTCAGCAGGTTCAAGCTTGGGGGCTTCGCCCATCATGCCCAGCACGGTCAGGCCGTCCGAGCCAATGGTCTCATAGTGGCCATACAACCTGTCGACACTGAGCCAGTCGATCTCGCCAGCCGGCAGGAAGGGGGTCGGCGCGATGGGGAAAACACCGCCGGAATGTGCAGTCAGAGCCATGGCGTCAATCCTTCGGAACAGCAGTGCCAGGACGGTGACCTCAAAGCCGAATGCCTGGCAAGAGCGCTTTCGGCATGCCGCGCCTGCGCATCAGGCGGCAGCGGCAATCACCCGGTTGCGGCCATCGCCCTTGGCCCGGTAAAGCGCCTCATCGGCCCGCTTCATCATCTGGGCCGGGGACTGGTCGCCAGCACGGCGGCTTGCCACCCCGATCGATACTGTAACGGTGATCTGGCTGGTGCCGCTGTAGATCGCGAAAGGCTGGGCCTGGATGTGCGAGCGGATACGCTCGGCAACGGCAGCCGCTGCCTGAAGGCCGGTCTCGGGCAGGACAACCACGATCTCTTCACCGCCAAGCCGCGCCACCACGTCGACGATGCGTGTGGCATCCTTGACGCGGTTGGCAAACTCCTTGAGCACCTCATCGCCGGCATCGTGGCCATAGGTGTCGTTGACTGACTTGAACTTGTCGATATCCAGCATCAGGACGGACAGATCGCGTGCCCGCATGGCCGATTCGTCGAACAATCCGCTGAAATGGGTTTCGAGGTAGCGGCGATTATGCAGGCCGGTGAGTTGATCAGTGACGGCCATCTCGATCGATGTCTGGACACCATCCCGCAGCCGGTCAGCATAGCGCTTGCGCTTGATCTGGGTCTTGACGCGGGCCAGCAACTCGTTGCGATCAACTGGCCTGACCAGGAAGTCATGCACGCCGAGTTCAAGTCCGCGCAGGATTCGCATCCGGTCCTCGGCCTCGCCCACCATCAGCACCGCGGCATTGCGGGTGCGCTCCAGCGAGCGCAACTGGGTGCAGAGCCTGAGGCCATCGAAGCCTTGCAGATCGAGCGAGACGATCACCAGCTCGAACGACGATTCGGCGGCGCGCACCAATGCCTTGTGCGGGTCGGGCTCGACCTCGACCCGATGCACCTTGTCGAGCGCGCCCTTGATCCGTTCCGAAGAACTTGGCCGGTCATCGACAATGAGCATGCTGGCATTGTCGCCCAGATCGCTGGCCGCCGCCGCGATCGGATCGGAAATGCCAAGCTGGCGCGATGCCATGGCACGGTTCCGCAATTCGTCGGTCATGGCCTTGAGGCGGGCGAGGCTGCGCACGCGGGCAAACAGCGCCGTGTCATCGAGCGGCTTGGTCAGAAAATCGTCTGCCCCGGCGTCGAGCCCCTTCAGCCGGTCGCTGGGCTGATCGAGCGCGGTCACCATTACGACCGGAATGTGTGCGGTCTGGGCCGAAGCCTTGAGCCGGCGGCAAACCTCGAAGCCATCCATGCCGGGCATCATCACATCCAGCAGGACAATGTCCGCCAAGCCGCTGGCGCAGATGCGCAAGGCTTCCGGCCCGTTGGTGGCGGTGACGACATCGAAGTAATCCGCCGAGAGCTTTGCCGCAAGCAGCTTCACATTCGGCGCAATGTCGTCGACAACAAGAACGCGTGCACTCATGACATCAAACCCCGCTCACGCCGGCCCGAGATAGGCGCGAACTGTTTCGAGAAACTTGGCAACGGAAATCGGCTTGGACAGGTAGGCCTCGCAGCCACCCCTGAGCATGCGCTCCTCGTCACCTTTCATGGCAAAAGCCGTCACCGCGATGATCGGGATATGGCTGATGTTGTCGTCTTCCTTGATCCAGCGCGTCACATCAAGGCCGGACACCTCGGGAAGCTGGATATCCATCAGGACAAGGTCCGGCTTGTGCCGGCGCGTCAATTCCAGAGCCTCGATCCCGTCGGAGGTCTTCAACGTCGCATAGCCATGGGCTTCCAACAGATCGTTGAAGAGCTTCATATTCAGCGCATTGTCCTCGACGATGAGAACCGTCTTCGCCATTCAATCCACCTTGCCGTTTGCGGCTTGTAACCGCCCTGTCCCACGGCGTAACCTCATCAGGCGTAGTCGAAACACCTTTAAGAAACGCAAACCCGTTTCCAAGAAGCACCGGACCCGTCAATGGCACACCGCCCTGATCGCCTTGATGCCGAGGATATCGCGATTCGGGCGCTTGGCTTCCTCGCCTCCGATCCCGAGCGGCTCGACCGGTTCCTGTCGTTCACGGGGCTCGGGCCGGAGAACCTGCGCGCCGCAGCCCAGACTCCCGGCTTCCTTGCCAGCGTGCTGGACCATGTCGCCTCCGACGAAAGCCTGCTGATGGCGCTGGCCGGCAACCTTGGCCTGTCGCCTGATGCTATTGCCCGCGCCCAACGCACCATGGCAGCGCCTGCCTTTTTCGAGGATTGAGCGATGGCGCTGCGGACCTTGTGCCGCGATTGCCTGCATGATGCCGAAGGGCCGGCGCGGCGCTGCGCCGCCTGCGGCAGCCCGCGCCTTGTCAGCCACCCCGAGCGCGACACCCTGTCAATCGCCCATGTCGACTGCGATGCGTTCTATGCCTCGGTCGAGAAACGCGACAACCCTTCCCTGACGGACAAACCGGTCATCATTGGCGGTGGCCGGCGCGGTGTCGTGGCGACCTGCTGCTATGTAGCGCGCACCTATGGCGTGCGTTCGGCCATGCCGATGTTCAAGGCGCTCGAAGCCTGTGCCGATGCCGTCGTGATCAGGCCGGACATGGAAAAGTATGTCGCCGTCGGACGCCAGGTGCGCAGCCTCATGCTGGCGCTGACCCCGCAGATTGAACCGATCTCGATCGATGAGGCCTTTCTCGATCTGGGCGGCACCGAGCGTCTGCACCGCTCCAGCCCGGCGGTGACGCTGGCCGCCTTCGCCCGGCGCGTCGAGACCGAGATCGGCATCACCATTTCCGTGGGCCTGTCCTATGCCAAGTTCCTCGCCAAGATCGCCTCCGACATGGATAAGCCGCGTGGCTTCTCGGTGCTTGGGCGCGCAGAGGCCATGGCGTTTCTGGCGGGCAAGCCCGTGACCATGCTGCCCGGGGTCGGCAAGGCTGCGGCAGAGCGGCTGGCCCAGGCGGGCATCCGACAGATCGGCGATCTTGCGGGTGCCGCGACCGAAAACCTGTTCGCCACGCTCGGCAAGGATGGGCCGCGCCTGCAACGGTTGAGCCGCGGCATCGATGAGCGCACGATCAGCGTGTACTCGCCAAACA
>JAPLOV010000079.1 GCA_026400565.1 Hyphomicrobiales bacterium
AAGTCCTCGGAACGGTCACAAGCTGGTTCCAGTCCCGCGAGGCGACCTACTGGAACTCCTCCTTGCAGATCGGCGGCTATGACAAGGTCCGCGAGCGCGGGCTCCGCCCATGGGGTGCCAATTTCGTTCCCCGCCGCTTCTGCTCCGCCCGCGCCCACCTTTCAGACGGCAAGGTGCGCCACGTGAACTATTTCGTGCGTGAAAGCATCGGCATGTTCGGCAATACTTGGGAGGTGATCTGGTGCGTGGTCGGGCTTGACCGTCACCGCACCTATGCGCCCGGCTGTGAACAGGCCACTGCATGGTGAGGCGCCTTGAGATGCCGTCACGGCTGATGCTGGCCGGCCTTGCCGCCTTCGCGGCCATCCTCTTGTTGATGCCCGCAGCCAACGCTCAGGACCGTGTGGTCCGCGGCGGCCCGGCCGGTGAATTCGACTTCTATGTCCTCGCGCTGTCCTGGTCGCCAGGATTCTGCGCGCTCGAAGGCGACGAGAAGAACCGCAACCAGTGCCGCAGCGGCTCGGGCCTCGGTTTCGTCGTGCATGGCCTGTGGCCGCAAAACGAGCGCGGCTATCCGACCGATTGCGGCCCCGCCGGGCGCACCCCTTCGCGGCAGGCCATGGACGTGGCGCGCGAGGTTTTCCCTGAAGAGGGGCTCGCCCGCCATCAATGGCGCAAGCACGGTGTCTGTGCCGGATCCAGCCCAACCGACTATTTCAACGACGTCAAGCGCGCCCGTGCCGCCGTGGTGGTCCCGCCGCAGTTCAAGGCGGTCGACAAGGTCCAGACATTGGCACCGATCGATCTCGAACGTGCTTTCGTCGCGGCCAATCCCGGCCTGCGCGCGGACATGATGTCGGTTGCCTGCCGCCGCAATGAATTGCAGGAAGTGCGCATCTGCCTGTCGAAGGACTTGCGCTCATTCCGCACCTGCCAGGAGGTCGACCGCAGCGGCTGTCGTACCCGCGACATCAGTGTGCAGCCTGTCCGCTGAGCGCGGCAGGCCTGCGGGAGCCGGCGCATGAACTACCGCCACGCCTTCCACGCCGGCAATTTCGCCGATGTGCTGAAACATGCCGCGCTGGCCTGGATCATCGCCTATCTGCAACAGAAGCCCGGCCCGATCCGCGTGATCGAGAGCCATTCCGGCGGCGGCCTCTACGATCTTGCCGCATCCGCTGCCGCCCGCACCGGCGAGTGGCGCGAGGGCATCGGCCTTCTTGCAGAGACGCTGGATCATCCCGCCGAACAGGTGCTGCTGCCCTACCGCGTGGCTCTCTCGGCCCTGAGGGCAGGGCATGGACCACAGACCTATCCGGGCTCGCCGCTGATCTGCCAGCACATGCTGCGCGCCGATGATCGCTATATCGGTTCGGAACTTCACGGCGAGACCAACTGGCACCTCAAGACCACGCTGGGCAAGGACGCCCGCTTCAAGGTGTTGCTGATGGACGGATGGCAGGTGGCGCGTGCAAACCTGCCACCGAAGGAGCGCCGCGGCCTCGTGCTCTTCGATCCCGCCTTTGAGGCCTCCGACGAATGGGACGTGCTCGAGCGAGAGCTGCTGGCCGGCTGGCGTAAGTGGCCCACGGGTATCTTCATGGCCTGGTATCCGCTCAAGAATCCGCGTCAGTCCGACCTGCTCGCCGAAGGGCTAATCGAGGCCGGCGTTGGCTCGGCACTCCGGCTTGAACTCATGGTCGATGATCCGATGACGGCCACGAAGCTGGCCGGCTGCGGGCTGATGATCATCAATCCGCCATGGACCATGCGCGCTGCCTTCGATGCCCTGATGCCGCCCCTGGCCGCGCGCCTCGCGCGTTCGGCGCGTGCAGGCTACCGCTGCGAGGTGATCACCGGCTGAGGCTCATGCTAGGGTCGATTTCCCGATTCTCCATGTCAGGCTCATCCCATGCTCGTTCTGCGCTCCGCCGCCCCTTCGCCCTATGGCCGCAAGGTCAAGATCTGCGCCGCCTTGCTGGGCCTGTCGGACCAGATCAAGATCGTCGACGCCGACACCAACAATCCTGACGATCCGCTGCGCAGCCAGAATCCGCTCGGCAAGATCCCGACGCTGGTTCTGGAAGACGGCACCACGTTGTTCGATTCCCGGGTCATCGTCGAATACCTCGATCACCTCGCCGGTGGCGGGCGCATGCTGCCGCGTGGTGCGAAGCGTTTTGCCGTGCTGCGCCTTCAGGCCCTGGCCGATGGGTTGTGCGATGCCGCGCTTGTGCAGATCTATGAGGCGCGTTGGCGGGCCGAAGATCGCCGCGACCAGAAATGGCTCGATCATCAGGCCGGCAAGGTCGAGCGGGCGCTGGCCGCTCTGGAGGCTGACCCGCCGAAGCTGACCAAGCAACTGCATGTCGGCCACGTCATGACCGCCTGTGCGCTGGGCTATCTCGATCTCAGGTTCGCTGGCGTCTGGCGCAAGAAGCACCCGAAGCTGCGCAAGTGGCTGGCCAAGTTCGAGCAGCGCGTGCCGGCGTTCGAGGCGACCCGCGTCAAGCCCTGAGCACCACAGCACCGCTCAAACGAAAATGGCGGCGCGTGAGCGCCGCCGTTCCCATATAGACTGACGATGCCGATCAGAAGCGGTAGGTCACGCCGCCGCGAACTGTCGAGAAGTCGAGGCCAGCGGTCGTGCCGGGAGCCAAATAGGTCTTCTTCTCGAAGCTGGTGTAGAGATACTCGAGCTTTGCCGACCAGTTGTTGGTGATTGCGTATTCGACGCCAGCACCGACGGCATAGCCGTTGTGCATGTTGCTGTCTGCCAGTACGGCCGTCGCGGCCGTTGCCTTGCCGAAGGCATAGCCTGCGGTGGCGTAGATGAGGGCGCGGTCAAACGCGACACCGCCGCGGGCGCGGATCGTGCCGAAATAGTCGAGGCGACCATAGCTGAGACCACCCCGGCCATTGGCTTTTGCGTCGACATACTGGAGGTCGCCCTCAACACCGACTACGAACTGGTTGATCTGGTAGTTGTAGCCGAGCTGGCCACCGCCGACGAAGCCGGACGGATCACGCAGGAGCGGGGAGGCGGTGCCGGTGAACGAGCCGAAGCCGTAGCCGCCGTTCAGACCGGCATAGAAACCGGTCCACGTGAAGGCGGGCGCATAGACGATCGGGGCGGAGACGACACCCTTGCGGGCCGGAAGGTCGGCAGCCGAGACGGCGCCGGTGTTCATCAGCACGAGTGCGGCTGCGCCGCTGATCAGAAACTTCTTCATGGGACACTCCATAGGTGGCTTGGGTTCGCTGGTCTCACGCGCCAGCTGTTGACTTAGACATAATGCACTAGAAGATATTAGGTCTTCCGTCTGTGATAACAACGTCTCACAATTATTCGGGAAAAAGGCATCAATGTGACGAAAAACGACAACATCATGATAACTGATGAATTTCTATTCATATTCGAGATAAATTAGAATTTGTAGTTTAATCCTCCACGAAAAATATTGTTTTTCGGCGAGACATTTGCGGGTCCGCCGATTCCGGCGAAGGATATATTTGAGTAGTTGTAGTGCAGAACCTCGCCGCGAACGGCAACATTGTCTGTCAGCGTCAGCTCTGCGCCTGCGCCAAGCACGGTTCCAGCCCGCATGCGCGAGATCTGTCCGATCCGGTTACGGTACTCGTAGTTGGTCACCGCGAAGCCGCCGGTGCCGTAGACCATCACCCGGTCGAAGCTGTAGCCAAGACGGCCGCGCATCGAGCCATTGGTGCCTTGGCGGAACTTGGCGCCGAAACCATTGTTTCCGTTTGACGTCGCGCTGACATCAGCCTCGACACCCACGATCAGGCGATCGAACTGCCCGTTGACGCCAAGATGCGCGCCCGCCGTGAAGCCTGAGGTATTGGCTCCCGATGCCGAGCCGATCGCGCCACCCAGATGTCCGCCGATATAAACGCCCTGCCAGTTGCCGGGCCGCGATGTCTGGGCCGATGCCGCGCCAGCCGACAGAGCAAGACCTGCGAGGGCGGCAATCGCCACACCAGAGCAGAGACTGCGCCAGGGCATTATTGGACAAGACATGGAAACCTCCAGTCATGATGACCAGAAGCTTATATCGTGAAAGAGTAATCTCAATATAGATGTTAAGTTTTGTTTACCATGATCATGATGAGCGAAACGTAAACATGCACGAAGGCATGAATTGCCGCGCTCGCGGCCGTCAGTTCGAAAAGATCACCGTTTTCTTCGCGTTGAGGATGATCCTGCTTTCCAGATGATAGCTCACGGCCCGCGCCAGCACGCGCCGTTCGATGTCGCGGCCGCGTCGCACAAGATCCTCCGGTGTGTCGCGATGGCTGATCCGCTCGACGTCCTGCTCGATGATCGGACCTTCGTCGAGGTCCGACGTGACATAATGCGCCGTGGCCCCGATCAGCTTGACGCCACGCTCGTGCGCCTGATGATAGGGTTTGGCGCCCTTGAAGCCTGGCAGGAACGAGTGGTGGATGTTGATGCACTTGCCCGAAAGCTTTGCGGCCAACCCGTCAGACAACACCTGCATGTAGCGCGCCAGCACCACCAGCTCTGTGCCGGTGTCCTTCACCAGTTGCCAGAGCTGTTGCTCCTGTTCGAGCTTGGTCGCCTTGCTGACCGGGCAATGGAAGAACGGAACATCGCCAAAGTCGAGATGGGCATAGCTCTCACGCGGATGGTTCGAGACGATGCCGGTCAGGTCCATCGCCATTTCGCCGATGCGCCAGCGATAGATCAGGTCGGCCAGGCAATGGTCGAATTTTGACACCCAGATCATCACCTTGCGGCGGATGGCGCGCGATGTGATCGACCAGGTCATCTGGAATTCGTCCGCGATCGGCTTGAAGGTGATGGCCGGATCGGCTGCCGCGCTGTCCCGCGCCCTGTCGAACACCACGCGCATGAAGAAGTCGCCCGAGACGGCATCGTCGAACTGCTGGGCATCGAGAATGTTGTAGCCCTGTTCGAAAAGGTGCGTTGAAACAGTGGCAACGATGCCGGGACGATCGGGGCAGGCGAGCAGAAGCACATGGGAATCGGGCACGAAACGAACCTGTTGTTGTGAAACGATCTGGCGACGCCGAAGGGCTGGGAACGGCTGTGTAACAAGGCCACAGAACGCCCAGCGCTGGCAACAACCTGCATCGCTAGCCAGAAGGATCACTCCATCGATGCGCGGCCATCAGGCGAATATTTGCAGAAAATAAAGCCTATGAGGGCAAAAAACAACCTAAAATTGCATATAAATAAGCGCAATAGCTCCGTTTGTGTCCGAACATCTTAACCGTAAATCAAGCTGACTGCACTAGCCTCTGAGTCTCCTCATGTGGTCGGGGTTTCGCCATGTTGCGCACATTGTCCAAGATGACCCTCGAAGCCTCTTCGGAGACGCGCCGGCAGTTGCTCAACGCCGTCACGGATCTGTTCTTGCTGGACGAGGAACCGAGCGAGGCTTTGAAAGCCCATTACGGCGAAATAGCCACCCAATCGCTGACGCATCTGGGTGCGGAAGAGCGTGCAGACTATGCCGGAAAAGTTGCGGCGGCGCCGACCCTACCTCACAACGTGGCGCTGCAGCTTGCCAGCGACGACGAGGCCGATGTGGCCCGGCTGGTGCTGAAGCTCTCTCCGGTTCTCACCGATGTGGATCTGGCCGCCATCGCAGTGACCCAGTCACAGCGCCATCTGGGTGCCATTGCCGAGCGTGCGCGCCTTTCGAGCTGCGTGACAGACATCCTGGTCCGGCGCGGCGACAACATGGTGCTCCGGACCGTCAGCAGAAACGAGGGAGCGGCCTTCTCGAACGAGGGTTTCGACATGCTGCTCGAGCGCGGCGGCTCTGACAGCATCGTCACAGCAGCGCTATCCGGCCGCGCTGATATGGCACCCGAGCGTGCCGCGCGCGTGCTGCGAATCGTCGAGCAGATGACAGGCATGAACGATGAGCCGAGTGAGCGGTTGGCCAGCCTCGCTCGGCTGGCGCGCCAGCAGCGTCTTGAGGTAAAGGTCCTAATCTCGGATATCGTCGCGAAAAAGCGCATGATCAGCGATGTCGTCATCATGCTGGTCGATGATGATCGCGCCTACCATGTCACGCAGGTGATGGCGGCCTCTGCCGATCTGAGCCCCGATCAGGTGCTGCGCGTGCTGATGCAGTCTGATGTCAGTGGCCTTGCCGTTCTCTGCCGCTCGCTCGGCCTCAGCAACACCGCGTTCCGTGCCATCCTCGGCCTGCGCGAACGCCGCCTGCCGCTCGTCCAGCATGAGATCGAGGACACGATACACGACTACGCCATGCTCGACATGGCCACCGCCGACCGTACGCTGCGCTTCCTGAAGATGAAGACGAAGGTCGGCTGACAGCGGACTGTGCGCTGGAGCCATGGCGCGGCCCTATCCGCGGGACATGGTCAGCGGCGGTTCCACGCCGGCGGGAATCGGGCAGACGTAGGGCATCACCCGCGTCCGCGCCGCCTGGTCTGCCTTGGCAGCGGCAATCAGGTCCGGATTGGTCAGGGCTGCCACACCAAGCGCCGCCATCGCCTTGGCGACCTGTACCAGCGCCTTGTGGGCCGCCGGTGACTTGCCTTGCGCCACCACCTGCCAGGTATGGAAAGCCGTGCCGATGGCCACCGTCGGCGCATGCGCCTGCACGGTCGGTACAACCCAACTGACATCGCCGATATCGGTCGAGCCGATCATCGGCTTGCGCGGCGTGTGGGGCGGCACGGTGAAGTTCGCCAGCGCCGCGCCTGTGTCCGGCAACCCGATGCCGGACCAGGCGGCCGCGATGTCTTGCGCTGACAGCGTGGCCCGGATCGCCTCGGCAAGTCTCTGGTCTTCGGCATCGAAGTGCGGTGGTCCGAGGTCCTCCAGCACCGTCTGCATTGCTTCTTCGAGCGGCGTGTTGCCGAGAATGTTCGACACGGCACTGATAATCCGCATCTCGACCTTGGTTTCGGGCNNNNGGTTTCGGTCATCAGGGCTGCGCCTTCCGCGATCTTGCGGACGCGTTCGACCAGTTCGAGCATCCCTTGCAGATCGCCGGCGCGGATCGAGTAGCGCACGCGGGCATGGCCTTGCACGACGTTCGGCGCGATGCCGCCGGTGTCCAGCAGCGCATAGTGAACGCGCGCATCGCTTGGCATGTGCTCGCGCATGTAGTTGACGCCGACGCTCATCAGTTCAACGGCATCGAGTGCGCTGCGTCCGAGATGCGGAAAGGCTGCAGCATGCGCGGACCGACCCGTGAAGCTGAAATCGGCACGTGTGTTGGCCAGCGAAAGCGGCGGCGTGACCTCCCAGAAATTGTGCGGATGCCAGGAGATCGCGATGTCGGCATCCTTGAAGGCACCAGCGCGGACCATGAAGGCCTTGGCAGCGCCGCCTTCCTCGGCAGGGCAGCCGTAGTAGCGCACGCGGCCGGGCAGCCCCGAGGCCGCCAGCCAGTTCTTCACGGCCGCTGCCGCGAGCATGGCGGCAGAACCGAGCAGGTTGTGGCCGCAACCATGGCCGTGGCCATTGTCCTCGATGGGGCGATGGGCGGCGACGCCAGCCTCCTGCGACAGGCCGGGCAGGGCGTCATACTCGCCCATGAAGCCGATCACCGGCCCGCCTTCGCCCGCTTCGCCGATCACCGCTGTGGGAATTCCTGCCACGTTCTGCGTGACGCGGAAGCCTTGGACCGTGAGTTCCGCCACATGCTCCGCGCATGACCGCTCCTCAGTGTAGCACACCTCCGGCATGCCCCAGACCCGCTCGGACAGCGCGATGAACCGGGGCTTGAGCGTGTCGATCTCGCGCCAGAGCGTGCTGCGATTGTCCATGATAAACCTCTTGGATGGTGCAAGGCCGCGCGCGAACTGCACGACCGGATGAAGCATGCCGCCATAACAGGGTGCCATGCAGCCCTTGTCCAGACATTCTCGATACGTCTGCTGCATGGGACCAATGCGCGGATGAGGCGGCAAGTCCGGTCGCTGCAAGTCCGGTCGCTGCAAGTCCGGTCGCCGCCCTTCCGGTCGCCGCCCTTCCGGTTTAGCGCCGACCCAGCCAGATGATGTGCTTGGCACCGCCGCCGCTGCCATTGGCCCGCACCTTGTGCTCGGTCACCGCAAAGCCGGTTTGCGCCAGGCGGCGGTGAAACCCGGCGTCAGGATGGGCCGACCAGACGCCAAGCACCCCGCCGGCCCTCAGGCTGGCATGGGCGGCCGCGAGCCCCGCCGCGCTGTAAAGCCAGTCATTGGCGCTCTGCGTCAGTCCATCCGGGCCATTGTCGACATCCAGCAGGATCGCGTCCCACATCGGGCCTTCGGATGTCTGGTGGTGATGGCCTGCAGCCGCCGGGCAGATCAGGTCGGCCACGTCGGCCCTGGCGATGCGCACGCGCGGATCATCAAGTGACACACCGAACAGGTCTGCCATCGCGCCTCTCGCCCAATCGATCACCTCCGGCACCAGTTCGGCCACGACAACGCGGGCACCGGGGCCAAGCTCCTGCAAGGCCGCCCGCAGCGTGAAACCCATGCCGAGCCCGCCGATCAGCACGGATGGCGTGGCATGAGCCGCGAACGAGGCCAGCGACAGGCTTGCGAGCGCTTTCTCCGAGCCGCTCAGGCGGCTGTTCATCAACTCGTTGCTGCCCAGCATGATCGAGAATTCGGCGCCGCGGCGCTTCAGCCGCAAGACGCCGCCAGTCGCGAGCGGAGCAGTCGCAAGGCTGACCCATGGGAGCATGAGCCCGCTTTAGTCTTCGGGAAGGCGCACCGCAAGCGACCAGTCTGCCAGACCCATCCCCGTCACACGGACCGGATCGCGCCGCCATCGATGCGGACCGTGGCGCCGGTCACGTAGGAGGCTCTGGAACTAGCGAGGAACACCGCCACATTGGCGAATTCCTGCGCCGTGCCGTAGCGCGCCATCGGGATCGCCGCGAGCGCGGCCTGCTTGACCGCGTCAAGCGGTTGTCCCGAGCGCGCGGCATTGGCATGCGCCCCGGCAGGACCATGTTGACGGTGATGCCGTGCTTGGCGACCTCGCTGGCCAGTGTCTTGGACCAGCCGAGCACCGCCGAGCGGATGCCGTTCGACAGTGCCAGATTGGGAATCGGCTGCTCAATGCCGGACGAGGCGATCGTGACGATGCGGCCCCAGCGCTTCTCGACCATGGCCGGCAGCAACGACTGCGTGATGTGGAACAGGTTGGCGGCCATGGCCTCGAACTGCACCAGCCAGTCCGCGCGCTTGGCATCAAGGGCACTGCTGGGTGGCGGTCCACCTGAGTTGTTGATCAGGATATCGACACCACCGGACGTCACCATGTCCGCGATGAGGCGCTCGACCGAGCTGAAATCGGCCAGATCGAGGCACTTGGCAGTGACGCGTGCTCCAGCCTCGCCGAGCTCTGCGGCCCATGCCGAAATCGCGTCCGTGTTGCGGGCCGCCGCAACCACATGGGCGCCTTCGCGCGCCAAACCTTCGGCAATGGCGCGTCCGAGCCCCTTGCTGGCACCCAGAACGAGGGCACGCTTGCCGGCAATGTCGAGATCCATGGTGTTCTCCTGAGATGCGTTTGGAAGAAAGGTTGATGTCGGCGCTGACCTAAGGGCTGTGCCCTGGCCTGTGCCGGAAGAAGGATCAATCTGGCTCGATCACGCCGACCTGCCCTGTGATGCGGCCATAGTGCTCGATACGGCGATGACGCTTGAAGTCGAAGATCGTCTCTTTGCCGAAGCGGGAGGCATCGAGATCGCATGGGTGGATCAGAACGCCGTCTTCCTCGCCTTGCAGTTCCGCCACGATGTGGCCGTCCGGATCGACGATCATCGTGCCGCCCATCAGGTGGTGGCCATCTTCTGTGCCGGCCTTGGCCACGGCCACGACCCAGGTGGCGTTCTGGTAGGCACCGGCCTGGAGCGAAAGCCGGTGATGGAACATGCGCTCCTCCAGTCCTTCGGCGGCCTTTTGGCTGTTGACCGAGGGCGTGTTGAAGCCCAGCAGCACCATTTCCACCCCTTGCAGGCCCATCTCGCGAAAAGTCTCGGGCCAGCGCCTGTCATTGCAGATGCACATGCCAAACAGCCCGCCCATGCTGCGCCAGACCGGGAAGCCGAGATCACCCGGCTCGAAATAGCGCTTCTCCAGATGCTGGTGCGTCCGTTCCGGATCGAACTCGACATGGCCCGGCAGATGGATCTTGCGGTAATGACCGACCATGCGTCCTGCGTCGTCGACGAGGACAGAACTGTTGAAGTGCCGGCCAACCCCGGTGAGTTCGGCATAGCCGAAGCTCATGGCCATTTTCAGCGTCCGGGCGCGGTCGAACAGGGGTTGAACAGTCGGGTTCGGCATGGCTGCCTCGAACCACTGGTCGGCTACGGTCCGGTCCTCGCAGTGCCAACGGGGAAAGAACGTGGTCAAAGCCAGTTCCGGATAGACGATGAGATCAGCACCGCCCCGGTGGGCCTTGTCCATCAACGCGAGCATGCGTTCGATGACCGAGGCGCGGGATTCCGCCCTCTGGATTGGACCAAGCTGGGCCGCTGCCACTGTGATGATTCGCGCCACGTTCAGTCTCCCGATGTCGCCCGGCACCCAGCAGACACAACCGCGCCCGCTGCCGCAAGCCACAGCATGCATGCAGGGCATGCGCGGCCAAGGAGGGTGGCCATCAGGACGCGACCCGCGACTGAGTTGACAACGATGGTGGGAAAGAGAAGTGGCGCGGGCGACGGGGCTCGAACCCGCGACCTCCGGCGTGACAGGCCGGCACTCTAACCAACTGAGCTACGCCCGCGCTTGGACCGCAAGACGGCAGACCCGTCGGCGATGGAGGCGGGATAAGCGAGGGTGCCGGGAGTGTCAAGCCGGCTTGTGGGGCCAAGTGCAAATAGGCCCCTCGATCCGGGCCTTTCCAGCACTGTCCTACCATGTCCGCCACGGGCCGGTATCGACGTGAACGAGGCCGTTCCAGTAGACCTTGTGCCCCCCGGTCTCGTCGAGTGTCTTGACAAAATCGAGCACTGTACGCGGCGCCTGCCCTGGTATCCTGAAGTCCATGGCCTGGCAGCGGCGGTGAAACGAATTGCGCCGGGCGCGCCAGGCCGGTCTGTAGGTCGAGGTCACGCGGACCGAGCCATAGCGCTTGACCAGCCGGTCGAGGATCAGCTTGAGCTGTGCGGGCAGGCAGGAGACCGATGTGCCCGGATCCGTGCTGATTCCGTTGGCGATGACATCATCCTGCGGCGTGACGCGCGGCTCGAAGTCGAGGCTGCGCTGGCCCGGCGTGCGGCGTGGCCAAGCGCCGTCCGGCTCCTCCTCCTCGTCCTCCGGCCGCGATACCGGGGCGATGGCTGGCCTGCGCGGGGGCATCGGCGCATTCGCGACCGAACGCGGAGCGGGATCGGGGGCAGGGGTGTCGGCAGCAGGCGGCTGTGCCGCAGGGGCGTCCACCGTCGGACGCGGCAACCCGCGCGTGGCCGTGCCCCCGGGAATGAACAGATCGAACGGCCGAGGAGGGGGGAGGGGGGCCGTCACGGGCCTTGTCCCTGCCGTAGCACTGCCTTGCGCCAGAGCCATGCCGGCAAGCGCCAGCGGCAGCATCGTGAGCATGGTGATGGTGGCGGCAGCCAGAAGGGCGGGACGGCACGGTCTCATGATGGCGGATGGCGATCCCGGACTGGCTGGCAACAACGGTACGCCGGAGAGCCGGCAGAGCACTCGGGCGAGTCCCGCAGCACGCCCGTATAGACAGTCGGCTTGCCTTCGTCACTATTCGCGATTGCGTCCTTTGACGCACTTGCGAACAGGGTGACCGTGGGCTATCCCCCGATCATGGCCTTCATTTGAAATGGTAGAATTTCGGGTGGGTAGGTCGCTTAAGGGCTCGATCAAGAAGCCCCGAAACCGGAAAACCGAAGCGTTTTCGCGGACGGCATGGGTGAAGTGACAATGACAGGTGTCATGGCGACAGGTGTTCTGGCGGACTATCTCCCGCTGGTGATTTTCATCGGCATTTCGGTGGTGATCGGCATCGCATTGCTGGTCGCGCCCTTCGTGGTCGCCTACAAGGCTCCCGATTCCGAGAAGCTTTCAGCCTATGAATGTGGCTTCAACGCATTCGACGACGCGCGCATGAAGTTCGACGTGCGGTTCTATCTGGTCGCGATCCTGTTCATCATCTTCGATCTCGAAGTGGCGTTCCTGTTCCCTTGGGCGGTCGCCTTCGGGGAACTGGGTTGGTTCGGCTTCTGGTCGATGATGGTTTTCCTCGGCGTGCTCACTGTCGGCTTCATCTACGAATGGAGGAAGGGCGCACTGGATTGGGATTGAGTGGCGTGCTTCCGCCGTTTCCCTGCCTTGCGAGATCAGCATCATGAACACACTTGTGTCTCCAGCGCCCAAAGGCATAATCGATCCGGCGACGGGCAAGCCGGTCGGCTCGAATGATCCGTTCTTCCTCGAGATGAACAACGAGTTGGCCGACAAGGGCTTTCTTGTCACCACCACAGATGATCTGATCAACTGGGCGCGAACTGGCTCGCTGATGTGGATGACCTTCGGGCTCGCCTGCTGCGCCGTCGAGATGATGCAGCTGTCCATGCCGCGCTACGATGTCGAGCGCTTCGGATTTGCCCCGCGTGCCTCGCCGCGCCAGAGCGACGTGATGATCGTGGCCGGCACGCTGACCAACAAAATGGCACCGGCGCTCCGCAAGGTCTATGACCAGATGCCCGAGCCGCGTTATGTCATCTCGATGGGCAGCTGTGCCAATGGCGGCGGTTACTATCATTACAGCTATGCGGTCGTGCGCGGCTGCGATCGAATCGTTCCGGTCGACATCTATGTGCCCGGCTGTCCGCCGACGGCAGAAGCGCTGCTTTACGGCGTGCTCATGCTGCAAAAGAAGATCAGGCGGACGGGGACGATCGAGCGTTAGGATTGCCTGTTTGCCTTATCCTTCGACAGGCTCAGGATGAGGCAAAGCCCAATCCTCGTTCTGAGCTTAAACGACCATCCTCATCCGGAGCCCGTCGAACGATGAGATCGCAAGCTGCACCCGCCGGGTTTGACCAGGGGACTTGAACATGACCGAAGCGCTTGCCGCACTCGGCGAACACATCAAGGCGTTGTTGCCCGGCAAGGTCACGGGTGCGACCGTGTCGTTTGGCGAACTGACCGTGTTGGCCGAGGCTGCCGACATCGTCGCTGTGCTGCGTTTCCTGCGTGATGATCCGTCCTGCCTGTTCTTCAACTTCACGGACCTGTGCGGTGCCGACTATCCGGCCCGCGATAAGCGCTTCGATGTGGTCTACCATCTGCTCAGCCCGCGCCTGAATCATCGTATCAGGGTCAAGTTGCAAACCGATGAGATGACAACGGTTCCGTCGATCATCGAGATCTTCCCGGCTGCCAACTGGTATGAGCGCGAGGCCTACGATTTTTACGGCATCCTGTTCACCGGCCACCCTGACCTGCGCCGCATCCTCACCGATTACGGCTTCGAAGGGCACCCGCTGCGCAAGGACTTCCCGCTGACGGGCTTTGTTGAGGTCCGCTACGACGATGCAGAAAAGCGCGTGGTCTACGAGCCCGTGAAGCTGGTGCAGGAATTCCGCAACTTCGATTTCCTCTCGCCATGGGAAGGCTCGGATTACGTGCTGCCGGGCGATGAGAAGGCGAAAGTCTGAACGATGACCGAACACAACATCCGCAACTTCTCGATCAATTTCGGCCCGCAGCACCCGGCAGCGCATGGCGTGTTGCGCCTTGTGCTGGAACTGGATGGCGAGATCGTCGAACGTGTCGATCCGCATATCGGCCTCTTGCATCGCGGCACCGAGAAGCTGATTGAGGCCAAGACCTGGCTTCAGGCCGTGCCCTATTTCGACCGGCTGGACTACGTCGCGCCGATGAACCAGGAACATGCCTTTGCGTTGGCGGTTGAGAAGCTGGCGGGCATCACGGTGCCCCGGCGCGGGCAGCTGATCCGCGTGCTGTTCTCGGAAATCGGGCGCATCCTCAGCCACATTCTCAATGTCACCACGCAGGCCATGGACGTTGGCGCGCTGACCCCGCCGCTCTGGGGCTTCGAGGAGCGCGAGAAGCTCATGATCTTCTATGAGCGGGCGTCTGGCGCGCGCATGCACGCAGCCTATTTCCGCCCCGGCGGTGTGCATCAGGATCTGCCCAAGAAGCTGGTTGAGGACATTGCCGCTTGGTGCGATCCGTTCCTGAAGGTCTGCGACGACCTTGAGACCCTGCTGACCGACAACCGCATCTTCAAGCAGCGCAATGTCGACATCGGCGTGGTCGACCTCGAAACCTGCTGGAAATGGGGCTTTTCGGGGGTGATGGTGCGCGGTTCCGGCGCGCCATGGGATCTACGCAAGAGCCAGCCCTATGAGTGCTACGAGGAAATGGACTTTGACATCCCCGTCGGCAAGAATGGCGATTGCTACGACCGTTACTGCATCCGCATGGAAGAGATGCGCCAGTCGGTCCGGATCATGAAGCAGTGC
>JAPLOV010000068.1 GCA_026400565.1 Hyphomicrobiales bacterium
CGGTCAGGTTCCAGTTGAACCAGAACGAGTTGTTGAGGGCTGTGAACAGCAGCGGCGCTGTCTCGCCGGCAATGCGGGCCAGCGCCAGCAGGATACCGGTGACAATGCCTGCCTTGGCCGCACGCCAGCACACCTGCCGGATCACCACCGAGGCCGGTGCCCCAAGAGCCGCAGCAGCCTCGCGCAAGCCGTTCGGCACCAGCCGGAGCATGTCTTCGGTGGTGCGCACAATCACGGGCAAGGCGATGATGGCTAGCGCCACCGACCCGGCCCAGCCTGAATAGCCCCGGAAGGGCACCACCAGGATGACGTAGACGAACAGGCCGATCAGGATCGAGGGAGCGGACAGAAGGATGTCGTTGATGAAGCGGACCACTTCGGCCAGCTTCGAGCCACGGCCGTATTCGGCCAGATAGGTCCCGGCCATCACACCGATGGGCGTGGCAATGGCAATGCCGAGGAAGGTCAGCACGATCGATCCGACGATGGCGTTGAGCAATCCGCCACCTGCGGTGCCGGGCCCGGGCGTGATCTTCGTAAACAGGTCAAGGCTGATGCCCTGCCCGCCCTTCCACAGCAGCATGCCGAGAATCCAGAACAGCACGAACACCGACAGCGCGGTGGCAGCCGTCGCCGTCACGCGCAGGATCTTGTCCTGGATCCGGCGCGACTGGCGGACGCGGCCCCACTTGATCTGGGGCTGGGGTCCGGCGGAGGGGGTGGAGCCGGTCAGGCTTGCATCGGTCATCTGCAACGCTCCCGATCAATACTGCTTGACGCGCGAGACAAGGATGCGGGCGATCACCAGCACCACGAACGTGACGAAGAACAGGATGCAGCCCAGCGCGATCAGCGCATTCATCTGCATGCCGAGCGCCTCGTTGAACTCGCTGGCGATGCGCGAGGCGATGGTCGAGCCCGGATCCATGATCGAGGCCGACAGGCGGTTGGCGTTGCCGATGACGAAGGTCACAGCCATCGTTTCACCCAGCGCGCGGCCAAGACCCAGCATGATCGCCCCGATGATCGAGACGCCCGCCTGCGGCAGCAGCACATGGCGCACGACCTCCCAGGTGGTGCAGCCGATTCCGTAGGCGCTCTCGCGCAGTACGGTCGGGATCTGGTCGAGCATGTCGCGCGTCAGCGAGGCGATGAACGGCACGATCATGAAGGCGAGGATCACGCCGGCGCTGAGGATGCCGAGCCCCGAAGGCGAGCGCGCATAAAGGATCGTGCCGAGGATGGGCATACCTTCGACGACCTGGCTGACCGGCACCTGGAAATAGGCGGCAAACAACGGCACAAACACAAACAGGCCCCACATCCCGTAGATGATGCTGGGGACGGCCGCCAGAAGTTCGACCGCAGTGCCGACCGGTCCCTTGAACCAGCCGGGCGCCAGCTGCGTGAGGTAGATGGCTGTTCCCATGGACAGAGGAACACCGATGATCATCGCGATCAAGGCGGTGGAGAGAGTTCCGACAATCGCCGGCAGACCGCCGTAGTTGTCGTTCATCGTGTCCCACTGGGTGCCGGTGAGGAACCCGGTTCCGAATTTCGCGAAGGCGTCCCAGCCGCCATAGACCATCGAGATCATGATGCCGGCGAGCAGCACCAGAACCGTGATGGCTGCGGCCTTGCTCAGCGCCGCAAACAGCGGATCGAACCGGAAAGGGTTGTCGCGGCGCGTCACGGCCGTGGCATTCTTGTATGTCTGCTCCGATATGGCGACCATGATGCAACTCCGGAAACGACGTGTCGACGCGCAAGCGATGGGGTTGTCAACAGCAACAGCTCAGGAGGGCTGCTGGCCGCTGGTATCCGGCACGGCTCTCCGGGCGGGGACCAGTCCCCGATGGGAGAAACGTGGGGGCATACAAAGCCCCGGCGGAAGTGACACCGGGGAGCCGGTCAGGCTCCCCGGGGCAGGATTGTGGGCAAAAGCCTCAGAAGATCGGCTTGCCGGCCGTGTCGGTGATGCCCTTCCAGTAGGCACGAACCTGAGCCTTCACGGGAGCTGGCATCGGCACATATTCCAGATCAAGCGCCAGCTTGTCGCCATTGGTGAAAGCCCAGTCAAAGAACTTGAGCGCGGCGGTGGACTTGGCCGGATCGGCTGGCTTGGCATACATCAGGATGAAGGTCGCCGAGACGATCGGCCAGGCTTGGGCTGCCGGCTGATTGTTCAGGCTGATGCCGAAGCCGGGAGCTGATGACCAGTCAGCGGCGGCGGCAGCTGCCTGGAAGGAGGAATCATCCGGAACCGGGAAGTTGCCGGCCTTGTTCTGGACGAGGGCGTAGGAGAGGTTGTTCTGCTTGGCATAGGCATACTCGACATAGCCGATCGAGTTGTCGATCTGGCGCACGGTGCCCGATACCCCTTCATTGCCGCGGCCGCCGACGCCGACAGGCCACTGCACCGAGGTGTTGGTGCCGATCTTGGTCTTCCACTCGTCAGAGACCATCGAGAGATACTCGGTCCAGACGAAGGTGGTGCCCGAGCCATCCGAACGGTAGACGACATTGATGGTGGCGTCCGGCAGGGTCACGCCGGGGTTGAGGGCGACGATCTTGGGATCGTTCCACTTCTTGACGTTGCCGAGGAAGATATCGCCCAGCAAGGGGCCGGTCAGGCGCAGGCCACGCTGGCCGATACCCTGGACGTTGAGGGCCGGCACGACGCCGCCCATCACCATCGGGAATTGCAGCATGCCGTCCCGGGTCAGCTCTTCGCCCTTGACGGGAGCGTCGGTGGCGCCGAAATCGACAGTCTTGGCGCGGATCTGGCGGATGCCGCCGCCCGAACCGATCGACTGGTAGTTGAGGCCGACGCCGCTGGCCGCCTTGTAGGCTTCCGCCCACTTGGCATAGATCGGGAACGGGAACGTGGCGCCAGCGCCGGTGATGTCAGAGGCCTGGGCAGTGATGGTGCTCGCCAGCGGGGCGAGGGTCATGGCCGCGAAGGCGGCAGCAATGGCAAACTTGCGCATAGGGGACTCCCTTGTGTCATGCGTGACCTGTGCCACTCACACCAGTTCAATTACATCTGTGTGACAGTCCCGTCACGAATGAAAGTTCACCAGTCAGCCGCCATAGGGCGGAAACAGGACCTTGAAATCCGCGCCCTCCCCGAGCCTGCTTTCGATCTCGAGCCGGGCGCGGTGGCGCATCACCAGGTGTTTGACGATGGCAAGGCCGAGGCCAGTGCCGCCGATCTCGCGGCTGTGGGACACATCGGCACGGTAGAAGCGCTCGGTCAGGCGGGGGATGTGCTCTGCGGCAATGCCGGGCCCATGATCGCGCACGGACAGGATCACCTCGCCGCCGGCACCGCGCCCGAGGCTGATGGTGACAACCTTGCCCTCGCGCCCGTAGCGGATGCCGTTCTCCACAAGGTTCTCGACCAGCCTGAGCAGGTCATCGCGATCACCCCGGATCATCATCGGCTCGTCTGGCAGTTGCATCTCGAGGGCGACCCCGCGTTCGCGTGCTGACAGGCCGAGGGAATCCATGATCTCACGGATGATCGCGCCGATGTCGATGGGCGCCGTGGGCTGCTGATGGGCGCGAAGCTCGGCCCGTGACAGGGACAACAGGTCGTCAATCAGCCGCGCCATCCGGCCGGCCTGCTCGCGCATGATCGGCAAGAAGCGCTCGCGTGCCTTGGCGTCGTCGCGCGCAGGGCCCTGAAGCGTCTCGACAAAGCCCAGCAGCGACGCCAGCGGAGTCCTCAGCTCATGGCTGGCATTGGCGATGAAATCCACGCGCATGCGCTCGGTGGCCTGCTGCTCGGTGAGATCTTCGAAGACACAGATGGTCGCTGCTTCAGCGCTCCCGGCGACAGTCACGCGGTTGATGTGGACACGCAGGGCCCGGTTCAGCGGCGGCAATCCGCCGAGCACGATGGTCTGGCTGGCGGTCTGCCCTGCGGCCTCGGTCACCGCATCGAGAAAGTCCGGGTCGCGGATCGCCAGCGAAACCGGACGGCTGCGCTGCAAGCCGGGAAACATGTTCCGCGCCAGTGCAGAGGCCGCAAGCACGGTGGCATTGTCGGACGTCACGATCAGCGGAAGCGCGAAATCATTGATCACACCAGCCACAAGGCTGGCCGAAAAGGCCGCTTCCACGGCAGGCGCTGCCGGTGCCTCTGCGGCCGGTGGACGTTCGGTCTCGGCGGCGACCCCGACGCCCTCGCCCGTCATGATCCAGCTGACCAGACAGCCCGCAACACCGGGCAGGAGGCTCCATGCCACCGCTCCGCCGGCGAGCCAAAGGGCGAGCGCGCTGCTGGCCATGCCGGCGAGACCGGCGATGCCGGCAAGGCGAACACGGTGGAGACGGACAGCATCAGGGCTCATGGCCACGCATCACCGCATTCGGAAGGGACAGATGTCCCTGACGGCCGCCATGCTTGAGGGCGCAAGCCAGCACAAGGGCAAGTACGGACAAGGGCAAGTACGGACAAGGCTAGGTGTGGACAAGGTCGAGTGTGGACAAGGGCAAATGTGGTCATGATCACGACGGACAACTGCGCTTCACCATGCCGTCCGATCGCGGTTCCCAAAGACCGGGCAAGTCGACTAACATACGCGCTGTATCTGACGGAGCGATGACAATGGCTGGCGGCAAGAAGAACACGAAGGCGAAAGCTGGCAAGAGAGAAGGCAAGACGGAAGGCAAGACGGAAGGCAAGACAAGGGTCGAGGCGGCAAGCGATGCAACCGTTGCCGCGTTCGACATCAAGGAGCCAAAGCTGCCTGCCGCGATCGACGAGGCTGCCTTTGCCAGTGGCGATTTCCCCTATGCGAAGAAAATGAAGCGCAAGGCCTACGAGCCGGAACTGGAAGCCCTCCAGATCGAGATGCTCAAGCTCCAGAACTGGGTCAGGGAAAGCGGTGCGCGGATCGTCATCGTCTTCGAGGGCCGGGATGGCGCGGGCAAGGGCGGCACCATCCACCGCTTCACGCAGCATCTCAACCCGCGCGGGGCCCGTGTCGTCGCGCTGTCCAAGCCATCCGATACCGAAAGGGGGCAATGGTATTTCCAGCGCTATGCCAGCCAGATGCCGACGCGCGGCGAGATCGTGTTCTTCGACCGGTCCTGGTACAACCGGGGCGGGGTCGAGCCTGTCATGGGCTTCTGCACGCCCGAGGAACACCAGAGCTTCCTCACCGAAGCCCCGGCCTTCGAAGGCATGCTGGCGCGCGAAGGCATCCATGTCTTCAAGCTGTTTCTGACCATCGGCGCCGAGATGCAGATGAAGCGTCTGCATGCGCGCTATCATGATCCGCTCAAGCGCTGGAAACTCTCGCCGATCGATTTCCAGGCCATCGACCGCTTCGATGCCTATTCCGCCGCCTTCGAGACCGTGCTGGAGCGCACCAGCATCGAACGCGCGCCATGGACGGTGATCCGTTCGAACGACAAGCTCAGGGCCCGCCTCAACGCCATGCGCTTCGTGCTGAACGCCCTGCCCTATACCGACAAGGACGAGGATACCGTCAAGGCTGTCGACCGCAGGATCGTGCTCAGTGCTGGTGCCTATCTCAAGCGCGGTGGCGAAAGCTGAGCGCCTGCCCGGCGAAACGGCTCAATCCGGACGCGCCCTGAGCCGCCGCGAGATCTCGTAAAGGCCCAGCATGGCGAGGGCGATGACGAAGGGCAAGATGTAGTAGATCAGCCGGAACAGCAGCAGCGCGCCGAGCACCGGCTCGCGCGGCAAATGCGCCAGCCCGATCAGCATCGTGGCCTCAAAAGCGCCGACACCGCCTGGCAGGTGGCTGGCAATGCCGACCACGCAGGCAAACACATAGATCGCGAGGAAGGCCTCGAAGGCAATGCCGTGCCCGGCCGGCAGCAGCACATAAAGCACCATGGCGGCGGCGCAGACATCGCCGGCACCGAGCAGGATCTGGGCCACGCTCATGCGTGCGCCGGGAAGCTCAAGCCGCCAGCCACGCACCTCGATGGCCCTGTTCCCGCCTGCCACCCAGGCGAGGTAGCATGCGACGAGGACCAGAATGGCCACCCCAGCACCCTGCATGACCAGCGGCGTCGCCCGCGCCAGAAGCGCGATCGCATCCGCAGAATAGAGCAAGGTCACACCAAGTGTCGCCGCCATCCCCAGCCAGAACGTCATCGCCACGATAACGGTCAGCTTGGCCACCTCCGCCGTTCGGACACCGCGCTTGGAATAGATCCAGTAGCGGACGGTTCCCGCCGTCACGAGCGGGAAGCCGAGCGTGAACGAGACCGAAAAGCTGGTATAGGACGCCAGCGCCGTGGTGCGGTAGGGGATGGCAAGCCCCAGCTTGCGCAAGGCCAGCGCATCGTAGAACGTCAGCAGCGCATAGCTCAGCATGGTGAACCCGAGCGCCATCCAGAGTGCGTCGCGCCCGGTTTCGGCCAGGGCGGCCAGCACCTTCGCGGCATCGATTTCCTCGAGAACGACGTAGAGCACGGCCAACGACGCAACGAAGATCGTCACGCTCGCAAGCGGCCCGACCCACCACCATCGGCCTTTCGGCTGGGCGCCTGCCATCACGCGGTCCTGAAAACTGTTCGCAGCGTTTGAAGCGCCGCTATCACGCCGTCTTACGATAGACCAGCAGCGTCTTGAAGAGCCCGACCTTCTCGAGCGCGCGCGATTTTTCCAGGCTTGCGATCACGGGTCTGGCGCTCTCGAAGGCGAATGATCCGGTATAGAACAGCACATGCCCTCCGACCGGCAGCTTGTCGACGAACAGTTCCATCACCTCAAGATCGGTCAGAGCCCCGTAGGCCTCATTCTTCGCGCTGCGGAACTCGCAGGAGTGGAACAGCGTCACCACATCGAAATTGGGCAACAGCCGTGCGTTCGATGTGTAGATGTCGCCGAAATAGCAGGTGTAGCTGTGCAGCAGTTGCGGCTGTTCCTTGGCCAGCTTCATGAACGCATCATAGTCAGGCGTGGAGGCATTGATCGACAGCACGGCGTTGTTGAGTTCCGGTTCGGCGCAGCGGATCCCGACATAGTGGTGTCCGCCCGAGCCGAAGTGGAAGATCGTCTTGCCGGTGATGGCATTCTCTTCCAGCCATTCGACGAAGTGCACATCGCAGGGGCACTCGGCAACACGCAGGCCCCAGAAGCCGTCCCAGTCGTTCAGTTTCATCATGCTCTCCGTCAAAAGCGCAGCATCAGGCAAGGGAGCAGGGCCGGCCGGCCCTGCAGGTCAGGGCGAAATCAAAGGGTGCCGGACTTGGCACCGCGGTAGGCAGAGCCGCGAGCAGGCCGCCGTGCCGGCGCCTTGCCAGTGTCGAGAGTCTGGCTCGCGGATGTCTCCAGAACAGCCGAGCCGCCTGCCGTCACCAGCATCGCAGCCGGCAGCGAGGCGCGCAGATCAGCAAACAGCGCAGCGGCATCGGTTTCATCGAGGGCATGCAGGGCATCATCGATCAGCACGATCTCCGGTGCGGCCAGATGCAGCCGTGCGAAGGCGAGGCGCTGGCGCTCACCCTCGGACAGGATTTGGTCCCAGTTTGCTGTTTCGTCGAGACGTTGCGACAGATCACCAAGCCCGACCCGGAGCAGGACCGCCCGCACCTGTTCGGCATCCTGAATTCTGTCGGGGTTCGTGGCGGCAAGCAGTTCCCCAAGCTGCGTTTCGGCCCAGCGCATGCGTTGCGCCGCAGCGCCGATGCGGGCTTGCGGGTCGCGTGCCACCACGCCGCTCCCCCAGCTCCACTGGTCGGCAAGCGCCCGCAGCACCGCACTGGCAGCTTCCGGTCCGAGCGAGCCCAGATGCAGGCTCTGGCCCTGCCTGAGTTCGAACGAGATCGGGCCTGCCAGTTTCCTGCCATCGCGATCCTTCAGCACCAGATCATGAACGACGAGGACACCGGCAGCACCGGCAAGGGTCTTCGGGCTGGCACGCATGTCCGGCGTCATGGCCTCGAGGGCATCGATGGACTCGGCCAGATCATTGACCCGCCGGGCGGACGCAAGCCATTCGGCGATGCGCATGAAATTCTCGAGGATCCAGTTGAAGGCGATCTGCACCTGCACGAACGCCGCCGCCACCTGGACCACGCTGCCCAGCGACATGTCGCCGGACAGATATTTGGGCGCCGCAAGCAGGAGCGGCACAACCGGCACGAGCGCGCCATTGCCATTGGTGATCCATGTCAGCTTGGCACGCTCGCCGATCACCGCCAGCCAGCGCTTTGCCAGCGTCTCATAGGTCTGGCCGATGGCCTTGCGTTCGCTGAACTGGCCATTCCCGATCGCGATGGCATCGGCGGAATCCCTGAGCCGCATCAACCCGAACCGGAACTTGGCTTCGGACTCGTTGCGCCGCGCATAATGCTGCGGCAGGCGGCGGCCGACCAGGAGCATCAGGGTCGAGACCGCGATGCCATAGAGGATGGCAGCCAGAACCAGATAGGCCGGAATGGTCACGGCCCGCTCGCCCTCGCCCAGGGTCAGGCTCCCGCCGATGCTCCACAGGATGCCCACGAAGGTCACCACCGTGATGATCGCCGACAGCAGGCCGATGGCGAAGTCGACAAGCGGCTCGGTTGCCCATCGCACATCGTCCGCGATGCGGTATTCGGGATTGGCGGGCTCGAGGCCTGATGGGCCGAGCCGCTGGAACCTGCGCCGGTCGACCCAAAGATCGATCAGCTTGGCTGACAGCCATTGCCGCCAATGCACCTGCAAGGTCTCGCGCGTCTTGAGGATCATCACGCCGACGGCTGCGGCAGCCACCACGATCAGCGGAAAAGCAGCCATCGCCATGCTGGCAGCGGCACCGTCCTTCCGCTCCAGTGCATTGAAGAACCAGCCATGCCAGCCGTTCATCAGGACGTTCACGCCGACATTGACCAGAATCATGCTGGCCAGCGCCAGGGTCCAGAACCACGCCTTTGACGCGGTCGATCCGGACCACCAGCCGCGCGAAAGGCCCATGAAGGAGCGGGCGGCCTCCAGATCGGCGGACAGCAGGTGCCGCCCCTCGGTGCCGGGCGCTGATCCAGGTACGGGAGGAGCGTCGCTCATCTGTCAGGGTCCCGGTTCGCAAGCTGGACCCGCGTCGCCCCCGGGCGGCCGGGGCGGACCGCAAGTGGCGAGAAGCCGCCACAGCTGGGACGTCAGCAGACAGATACGCATATGCACGCCATTTTTAGTCACGCAGCTGTGAACACTGCCTGAACAGGGGCAGCCTTGTGAAGCCCCAACACCGTGTGTTCTTCTCCTGTTCTTGTGCTGGCCGGTCCGAGGCCGCAAGACATCGCCGGGGCTGACAGGCTGGCCGCGCGCCTGTCGTTTACGGCTTTGATCATTGCGAGGCCTCGCCCGTGCAGCAGGGCTGGGCTGGGTATGGTCACACGTGTCGCTACTGTTGCGTTCAGGGGCGTCGAGGCCCGCGCCGTCGACGTGCAGGTTCAGCTCAGCGCCGGCGGCGTGAAC
>JAPLOV010000251.1 GCA_026400565.1 Hyphomicrobiales bacterium
CTGTTGATTTGCACTGAGAGTTGACCCGGGATTTTCATTGAGAAGTGACCCGGGTTTATAGTTTGTGCGGCCTCATAGGCCGCGGGTCAAGTGAGAGGCTTCTCCTTTCTGTTTTTCGGTTTTGTTGAACTTGCCTTGAAGCGGAAGCTGTCGTTCCCGGTTTCAAGGATGTGGCAGTGATGGGTGAGGCGGTCGAGGAGTGCCGTGGTCATCTTGGCATCGCCGAACACGCCGGCCCATTCACTGAAGCTGAGGTTGGTGGTGATGACCACACTGGTCTGCTCGTAGAGCCTCGAGAGCAAGTGGAACAGCATTGCTCCGCCTGAAGGGCTGAAGGGCAGATAACCCAGCTCGTCGAGGATAACGAGATCAAGCTTGGACAGTCTGTCAGCCAGTTGACCAGCCTTGTTCAGTGCCTTTTCCTGCTCGAGGGCATTGACCAGATCGACGGTGGCGAAGAACCTGACCTTCTTGCGGTGGTGCTCGACAGCCTGGACGCCAAGGGCTGTGGCGATGTGGGTCTTGCCGGTGCCCGGTCCACCGATGAGCACGACATTGTGGGCCCCCGCCATGAACTCGCCAGCATGTAGCTGGCGAACCAGGGCCTCGGAGACCTCGCTGGAGGTGAAGTCGAAGCCGGTCAGATCCTTGTAGGCCGGGAACCGGGCGGCCTTGATCTGGTAGGCGACCGAGCGGACCTCGCGTTCGGCAAGCTCGGCCTTGAGCAGCTGCGACAGGATGGGGACAGCCGTGTCGAAGGCAGGTGCACCCTGTTCGGTGAGATCGCTCACGGCCTGGGCCATGCCATACATCTTGAGGGAGCGCAGCATGACCACGACGGCGGCGCTGGCAGGATCATGACGCACGGTTGGCCTCCTTTCTGCGCAGCCCGTCGTAGCGGGCGGCATTGGCCTTCGGCTCGATGCGCAAGCTCAGGGCCTGTGGCGCATCGATCGGTGTCGGCGTTCCCGGCTTGCCGTCGATCAGCCGGTGCAGGAGGTTCAGGATATGGGTCTTGGTGGCAATGCCGGCGTCCAGAGCCATCTCGACCGCGCACAGCACGGCCTGCTCATCGTGCTGCAGGACCAGGGCAAGGATCTCCACCATCTCCCGGTCACCCCCGGGCCGCTTGAGCAGATAGCCCTGCAGCTGCCGGAAGGCGTCGGGCAGATCGGTGAAGGGTGCTCCGTTGCGCAGGGCACCGGGCTTTCGCTGGATCACGGCAAGATAGTGCCGCCAGTCATAGATTGTCCGCGCCGGCAGGTGGTGGGATCGCTCGATGACCCGGGCATGCTCGCACAGCACCTGCCCCTCGGCGGCGATGACGATCCGTTCCGGGTAGATCCTCAGGCTCACCGGCCGGTTGGCGAAGGAGGCCGGCACGCTGTAGCGGTTGCGCTCAAAGTGGACGAGGCAGGTCGGAGACACCCGCTTGCTGTGCTCCACAAAGCCGTCGAAGGGGCGCCCCAGGGGCATCAGGCTCAGGACTTCATCAGCATGCGCTTCGGCAATGGTGCCGGGAAGGACGCCATGCTGGATCTCCCGCCACTGCGCGATGCAGCGCTCCTCCAGCCAGGCGTTCAGGACATTGAGGTCAGGAAACCGCGGCAGCGGCTGCCATAACCTACGCCGGGCATCCTGAACGTTCTTCTCGATCTGGCCCTTCTCCCAGCCCGAGGCCGGATTGCAGAACTCGGGCTCGAACAGGTAGTGGCTGGCCATGGCCGAGAACCGGGCATTGACCTGCCGGGCCTTGCCCGTCCCGATCCGGTCCACAGCCGTCTTCATGTTGTCGAAGATTCCGCGCCGCGGGACCCCGCCCAGAACCCGGAATGCCTGGGTCAGGGCATCGAACAGCATCTCGTGCGTCTGGAGAAGATAAGCCCGCACGATGAAGGCCCTGCTGTGCGACAGCTTGGTGTGCGCCACCTGCAGCTTGACCCGTTCCCCGCCCAGCACCGCCCAGTCTTCGCTCCAGTCGAACTGGAAGGCCTCTCCCGGCGCAAAGACCAGGGGCACGAAGGTGCCGCGGCCACTCGTCTGGGCATCCCGCTGGCGCTCCGCCTTCCAGGCCCGCACAAAGGCCGCCACCCGGCCGTAGGAGCCGACGTAGCCCAGCGAAACAAGATCGGTATGCATCTGCCGCGCCGTGCGCCGCTGCTTGCGCGACTTGGCCACCTCCACCCGAAGCCACGCCGCCAGCTTCTCAGCAAACGCGTCCAGGTTGCTCGGCCGGTCGGGAACCTTGAACTTTGGCTCCACGGACCCTGACCGAAGATACTTCCGGATGGTGTTGCGCGACAGTCCCGTACGCCGCTCGATCTCCCGGATCGGCATCCCTTCGCGGAAATGCCAGCGCCGGATAACGCTCAAAAGTGCCATGTCGATCACTCCATGATCCCCCGGTCCAAATGCCAGGGGGAAGGTCAGAACATGGGTCACTTCTCAGTGGAAACTTGTGCCCCTCCCGGGTCAACTCTCAGTGCAAATCAACACCATGAGGTCAGTTGTTCAGGCGGGCGCGTTACGGCTGCAGCGCAGCACATGTGCGTGACACATCCATGGA
>JAPLOV010000139.1 GCA_026400565.1 Hyphomicrobiales bacterium
GCTGTCATCTTGTTGAAGGTCTCGCCCAGATGCGCCAGATCGCCCTCTGCGCGCTTGACCGGCACCTGCACATAGAAGTTGCCCGTTGCGACCTGATCGGTGGCGTGGATCAGCCGGCGGATCGGCGCGACCAGCCGGTCGGCGAAACTCAACCCGAACCAGACCGCCGAGAGCAGCACAGTCATCGAGATCAGCATATACATCGAGCCGAACGCGACCTGCACGCCCTGCCTGCGTGAATCGATGGCGAGATATTCGACCGCTGCCGACCGCGCCTGGCTCGGAAACTCCGCCGCCAATTCGTCAACCTGCCTTGCGATCAGGAGAAAGGTGTCGGGGAAATCCTGCAGCTTCATGAGCGCACTGAACACCCGCGTCTCGAGGTTGGCCGTGCAGATCGGATCCTCGGACGCCTTGGCCTCCTCGAAGGCCTCGTCGACCAGCGGCGGCGGATCGGCGATCACATTGAGGTTGGTTCTGACGGTGATCTGGTATGGCTGCTTGACCATGAAGACGATGGGCAGACCGAGGGCCCGGGCCCGCACGCTCATGAAGGTTTCGAACCAGGCCTTGTCGACCTCGAGCGCCTGCTTCACGGCACCAAGGTCGCCTCCCATCAGCCGGATCTCGCGCCCCAGATTCGTGCACTGGCTGGTCGTGTAGGTGTCGGCGACCTCGACCGACTTGAAGATCACCTGCCGCATGCGTTCCGAGAACCAGGGCTCCAGACCTTTCTCCAGCGTGATCGTGGCAATGACGGCAACAAGGATCGCAGGCAGCGCCGCGATCAAACCGAACAGCAGTATGATGCGGATGTGCAGGCCGGCCGCCGCAGCACCCCGGCTCCGCGCCCGGAACAGGGTGAAGGCCTGCCATATCACCAGCAACAGCAAAGCCAGGATGATCAGGGCATTGACGATGAAAAGGCTGATGACCACCCGATGCACCGGCACGATCCGGGTCGATCCTGAAATCACCAGAAATGTCGCCAGAGCCGAAGTCAGCGCCAGCGTCACCAGCGCGACGCCAACCCAGGTCGCCACCCTGCCGCGCTCCGGCTCGGGTTGTCCCTGTTCGCGAGGAAGGGCCTGTGATGACACGTTGCTCAGCCGGGCTTGAGGGACTCTGACGCGACCGGCTTGTCCGGCGCAGCGCAAGACGTTGCGCCATGTGATGCAACGAAGCAACGGTGTTGTCAAAATATGACAGTATTGAGACCGGCGAGCATTGAGGCCGGGAAATGCGCCCCGGCGCAACAGGCGCCGCGCTGAGAATTTCACGAGGCGGAAAGAAGCCGTGGATCACCCGCCAGGCAAACACCCAGATCACCAGATGCCCGTCTCGGCCGGTGCTCTACCGGCCCGAGCGCATGACCTGCATGTCGAGCTCGCGGATCTTCTTGCGCAGCGTGTTGCGGTTGAGGCCGAGCAGTTCTGCAGCCCTGATCTGGTTGCCACGTGTCGCCACGAGCGCTGCGGCGATCAGCGGTGCCTCGACCTCGCGCAGCACCCGGTGATAAAGCCCCGGCGGCGGCAGGTTGTCGCCATAGCTGCCAAAATAACTGCCCATCTGCCGCTCGACGGCCGCCGAGATCGACTCAGGGCGCTCGCTGGAAAGCGAAAAAGACGCGGCCGACGCCGGCACGATCTCCGCCTCAATGATCGGGCCGGTAATGGTTTCCTGCGGATACAGCGCCGCCAGACGGCGCACGAGGTTTTCAAGCTCCCGCACATTGCCTGGCCAGCGATGGCGCTTGAGCAGGTCCATCGCCTCGCTGTCGAGTTGCTTGCGGCTCAGCCCTTCCTTTTCCACGATGAGGAAGAAGTGGCGCACGAGATCGGGGATATCCTCGACGCGTTCGCGCAGGGGCGGCAGGCGGATCGGCACGACGTTTAGGCGGAAGAACAGATCCTCGCGGAACAGCCCCTGCTGGATCGAGATGCGCAGGTCCTTGTTGGTGGCGGCGATGATGCGGACATTCGTCTTGATCGGCGTGCGGCCGCCAACGGTGGTGTATTCACCCTGTTGCAGCACGCGCAGCAGGCGGGTCTGAGCCTCCATCGGCATGTCGCCGATCTCGTCGAGAAAGAGCGTGCCACCCTCGGCCTGTTCGAAGCGGCCTGCACTGCGCTGGAGCGCGCCGGTGAAGGCCCCCTTCTCGTGGCCGAACAGTTCGGATTCGATCAGGTCGCGCGGGATTGCGGCCATGTTGACAGCGACGAAGGGTCCGGAGCGGCGTTTTCCGTAATCGTGCAGGGCGCGCGCAACCAGTTCCTTGCCGGTCCCCGACTCTCCGTTGATCATCACGGTCAGGTCGATCGGCATCAGCCGGGCCAGCGCCCGGTAGATTTCCTGCATGGCAGCGGAGCGGCCGACGAGTGGGATTTCCTCGGCCTCTGCCGGCTGCAAGCCCGACATCTCACCGCGCGGACGCGACAGCGCGCGGCCAACAATTGCTACCAGTTCCTTCAGGTCGAACGGCTTGGGAAGATACTCATAGGCACCGCGCTCCGAGGCGCGGATCGCCGTCATGAACGTGTTCTGAGCGCTCATCACGATGATCGGCACATCGGGCCGTACGCGCTTGATGCGTGGCAGCATGTCGAAAGCATTGCCGTCAGGCATCACAACGTCGGTGATGATCAGATCGCCAAGCCCCTGCGCCGCCCAGGTCCACAACGTCGCGGCCTGGCCGGTCGACCTGACCTCGTAGCCGGCGCGCGACAGCGCCTGGTTGAGCACTGTCCTGATCGCGGCGTCGTCATCTGCAACAATGATACTGCCATTCGGCATCTGTTCGTCCTGTTCATGCGTGACCGGAACTCCGGTCGAGTACGTGGCTCAGCAGCGCAGCCTTGAGGCGCGGCTCAGGCCCCCGCCGACATCATCCTTCGTCCATCGATAAACCTGTGGATGGGCAAGAGAATGCGGAATGTGGTTCGCTTGGGCACAGACTTGCATTCGATGATACCGCCATGGTTCCCGATGATCTTGGCAACAAGTGCAAGACCGAGGCCACTGCCCTGTGCTTTCGTAGTGACGAACGGATCGAACAGATGCGGAAGAAGATCCGGCGGCACGCCTGCGCCGTTGTCGCGGATGCAGATCTCCAGAGGCAGCGCCACACGTTCGGAATGACCGGAGCGTTGCATCCTGATGCCCGGCCTGAAAGCGGTCGAGATGACGATTTCGCCATCCTGCGCCGACGGGTCCATGGCCTCTGCCGCATTTTTGAGCAGATTCAGGAAAACCTGCACAAGTTGGTCGCGCACGGCATCGACGGGTGGCAGTGACGGATCGTATTCCTCGACGAACCGCAAACCGCGCGCGAAACCGGAAACGGCCAGTCGGCGCACATGGTCAAGCACATCGTGGATATTGACCGGTGAGCGCTCACCTGGCCTGTCATCGCCGAACATCTCGACTCGCTCGACCAGCTTCACGATCCGGTCGGTCTCGTCGCAGATCAACCTTGTCAGCACCCGGTCTTCATCCGGCACGGAGCTTTCGAGCAACTGGGCCGCGCCGCGAATGCCGGATAGCGGGTTCTTGATCTCATGGGCCAGCATCGAGCCGAGCGCCGTCATCGAGCGCGCCGCCCCGCGATGCGTCAACTGCCGATCCATCTTCTCGGCGATGGTCCGTTCCTGGAGCATCAGCACCACCGAGCCTGAACTCTCCCGCAGCGGGCTGGCAAAGACATCCACGATCCTGTCCTTGCCGAGGCGCGGCGAGCTGATGTCGATCCGGTACTCGGTGACGCTCGATCCACGCCGACGAACTTCCTCGATCAGTGTCAGAACAGGCGATCCAAAGGGCATGATTTCGCTGAGATTCAAACGTCTGAGCATCGGCAGGCTCGATTGCAGGAAATTCTCAGCCGCATTGTTGGCGACGTCGATCGCACCCGAGCCGTCAATCACGATGATCGGGATTGGCAGAACACCGAAAACCCGATCCGAAAACTCACTCATGTCCACTACAAGGACTGCCTCCGCAACCATTGGGATACTCCACGCTTCATGCTGCAACAGCACTCGTCTCTTGTTGTTCGAATGCCTCGCGCATCAGGCCGGTCACCAGATCTGCCCGATCCGCCGTGCAGATCAGCGGCTTCAGTGCAACCGCGCGTCTGGCACCATGCCGCGCCGCATCGTCAAGCGCTGCCGCCAGATGCTTGCGTGCGTGCCTGAGCCCGCTGTGCTCGCCCATGGCAGCGAGCAAGCTTTCGTAATGCTCCAGCGTTGCGGCCAGCTTGAGCGCCAGCGACGGCTCGGCAGGCTGCTGCCCTGTGCGCAACTCGGCTGCGATCAGGCCAGGCAGCCAGGGCCGGCCAAGCGCAGCCCGGCCGATCATCAAGCCGTCTGCACCGGACGCGGCAAGGCATTGCACGGCATCGGAGCAGGTGTGAATGTCGCCATTGGCCACCAACGGCGTAGCCGGGATGGCGGCACGCACAGCGGCAATCGCCGACCAGTCGGCCTTTCCCTTGTAGAACTGCTGCCGTGTGCGGCCATGAACCGTGATCAGGCGAGCGCCGGCACCGACCGCGCGGCGGGCCAGTTCCGGCGCATTAAGGCTGCCAGTGTCCCAGCCCAGCCGCATCTTCACCGTGACCGGCAGGCACGTCGCCATGGCCGTCGCTTCGATGAGCCCGGTCGCATGGTCAAGATCGCGCATCAGCGCCGAGCCGGCCCAGCCGCCCGTGACGCGCTTGGCCGGGCAGCCCATGTTGATGTCGATCACATCCGCCCCGGACGCCTCGGCCAGCCGTGCCGCTTCCGCCAGCCAGCGTGCGTCGCAGCCGGCCAACTGGACAATGTGCGGCACAACGCCGTCGCCCTCGGCGCGCAGCCGGGTTTCCTCGTGGCCTTTGACGAACTCGTCGGACGCGACCATCTCCGAAACGACATAGCTTGCGCCCAGTCGCATGGCGACGCGCCGGAGCCCATGATCGGTGATGCCGGACATTGGCGCCAGCGCGACACGCACCCCGCCCCCGGCATCCGGAAATGCGGAGGGGAAGGCCACCACGCTCGCCGACCTCGGCTGGCCTGTTTTTTGTGCAGCTTCCATTCTGCCTTAGGATTAATCGCTTTATTGCGGTGCGGCAAAGCGTTTTTTCTCAGCCTGTGCGTTTTGGGTCTGAAAGCAGGGTGACGGGGGCAAGTCAGAGCGGATAGAACCAGCAAGACGTCTCTTGCCTGAGGAGCTCCATGCGCCACCCGTCCACCGTGATGCTGATTGTGGCGGCAGGCCGTGGCGTGCGCGCCGGCGAAGGCCTGCCGAAGCAATACCGCCATCTGGCTGGCGTGCCGGTGCTGACCCACACGTTGCGTGCCTGCCTCGCGGGCGAGGCGGTAGACCGCGTGCAGATCGTCATCCACCCCGATGACCGTGCGCTCCATGATGATGCAGTCGCGCATCTGTCCGAGGCGCAACGCCTCCTTATCAAGCCTGTGGCCATCGGAGGCGCGACACGCGCTGCAAGCGTACGCCAGGGCCTCGCCGCTCTCGAAGCCTTGCCAGACGAGACGCTGGTCCTGATCCATGATGCCGCACGGCCCTTCCTGAGCCCGTCCCTGATTGATCGCGCCTGCGCGGCGGCAAGCCGGCATGGTGCCGCTATTCCGGTTCTCGGCGTCACCGACACGGTCAAAGAGGTCGATGCCGCAGGGCTGGTCATCGCAACGCTCGACCGCTCCGCGTTGCGCACAGTCCAGACCCCGCAGGCCTTTCGCCTCGGCATGATCCGGGTTGCCCATGCAGCGGCTGAGGCACAAGGCCGCGATGATTTCACCGACGATGGAGCCGTCATGGAATGGCATGGCGTCGCTCTCGCCACCTTTGCCGGCGACAGCCGCAACCTGAAGCTCACCCACCCGGAGGATTTCGTGCGCGCTGAAAGCATGCTGGGGCCTTCGCTATCCATGCTGACCCGGGTCGCGACAGGCTACGATGTCCATGCGTTCGGACCCGGTGACCATGTCTGGCTTGGCGGGGTGCGCGTGCCCCATGATCGCGGCGTGATCGCCCATTCCGACGGCGATGTCGCCCTGCATGCCCTGTGCGACGCCCTGTTCGGCGTCATCGGCGACGGTGATATCGGTGTGCATTTCCCGCCCTCCGATCCACAATGGCGCGGGGCCTCGTCAGACCGGTTCCTCGCCTTCGCCTGCGAGCGTGTCAGGCAGCGCGGCGGCATCATCGACCATCTTGATCTGTCGATCGTGTGCGAGCGACCGAAAATTGGCCCTTTCCGCTTGGCCATGCAGGCCCGTATCGCCGCGATCGCCGGCATTGCCGCAGAACAGATCGGCCTCAAGGCCACCACCTCGGAGCGCCTCGGCTTCACTGGCCGGTCGGAGGGGCTTGCGGCCTTGGCCACCGTCACGGTCAGGCTGCCCGCTCCAAAGGCCGCGTCATGACGCCCGACGCCATCGAGAAACTGGCACGGCAGGTACTGGAGGCATGCCGCCGTCATCAGGCCATGCTGGCCACGGCGGAAAGCTGCACCGGCGGCCTCGTCGCGGCGGCCCTGACGGACATTGCCGGCTCGTCCGATGTCGTCGAACGGGGCTTCGTGACCTATTCCAATGAGGCCAAGAACGACATGCTCGGCGTGCCTGCTGCCCTGATCGCCAGCCACGGGGCGGTCAGCGCCGAGGTCGCCGCCGCCATGGCCGAGGGGGCCTTGCGCCATGCCCGCGCCTCGGTCGCAGTTTCGGTCACAGGGATTGCCGGGCCAGGTGGCGGCAGCGAGGCCAAGCCGGTCGGGCTGGTGCATTTCGCCGCCGCAAGCCGGGCTGGCAGCCTCGTCAGGCTCGAACGGCGCTATGGCCCGCTCGGCCGGAAGGCGATCCGCGAAGCGGCCACTGCGGATGCGCTCCGGCTGGTCATCGATCTGCTTGACGCAGATCAAGCCACGGGCGGCTTGCCGTAGACCGCGTCGGCACGGGCCTCGAAAGCCTCGGAGAACATCCGGAAGATGCGGTCGAACACCGCACCGGCCACCATCTGCAACATCCGGCTCTTGAACTCGTAAGTGATGTAGAATTCGACCGCGCAGCCATCCGGCCCCTTGCTGGTGTCGGGCGTGAAACTCCAGCGGTTATCGAGAAAGGAAAACGGTCCGTCGATGTATTCGGCCATGATGCGCAGGCGGGCGCGATCGAGCCTGACCCGGCTGGTGAAGCTCTCATGGATCGCTTTGTAGCCTACGCTCATGGCAGCCACGACCGTTTCGATTCCTGCTTCATCCGTGCTGCGGCGGCGGACATTCAGGCTTTTGCAGAAGGGCAGGAACTCAGGATACCGCTCCACATCGGCCACGAGATCGAACATCCGCGCCGGTGCGTGGGCAACATGCCGGATGGTCCGGAAGGTGGGCATCTCAACTGGCTTTCGCTGGCAAAGCTTGCGTGACCGCGTCAACAAACGCCCTCACCTCGCCTCTGCTGCGCAGATGGACCAGTTTGGCGTGGGCGCCAAGGGTCTTGATCGCGCCGAGGATCTTCGGGCGTTCCTTGTCGCGAAAGCGCCACACATACTGCACGAACGGCCAGTCATAGCGTTCGATGCAACCCGGAGCCATGTCGGGCCTCTGCTTGCCCCAATGCAACAATGGCCGCCACAGGATTCCGCGCAGGCAGGTCGCGGTCGGTAGATCGAGGAAGACGATCGCATCCGCGCGCGGCATGCGCAGATCGAAGGTTTGGGAATAGTTGCCTTCGATCACCCATGCATCGTTGGCGACCAGCTGCGCGACCTTCTTGCGCCAGACCTCGCGGGCAGGCTGTGCCCAGCCCGGCAACCAGTATTCCGCATCAAGATGCACCAGCGGCAAGGCAAGCCGTGCGGCCAGTGCCTTGCCCAGTGTGCTTTTGCCAGCACCGGAACAGCCGATGACAAGGATGCGCTGCGCGCCCGCGATAACCATTGTCAGGTCAGCGCGCGGCCTGCCGAGCGGTCCGCGCTGCCACCAGCCGCGCGAAATCGTCCCCGGCATGGTGCGATGAACGGGTCAGCGGTGTCGACGACACCATCAGAAAGCCCTTCACATAGGCGATGGTCTCGAAGCCCTTGAACTCGTCGGGCGCAACGAAACGGATCACCGGGTGATGCTTTCGGGTCGGCGCGAGGTATTGCCCGATCGTGATGAAATCGACATCGGCAGACCGCAGGTCGTCCATCAGTTGCAGGACCTCGTTCCGCTGCTCGCCCAGCCCGACCATGATGCCGGACTTGGTGAAAATGGTGGGGTCCAGTTCCTTGACGCGCTGCAGCAGGCGGATCGAATGGAAATAGCGGGCGCCGGGCCGAACGGTCAGATAGTTCGATGCGACCGTTTCAAGATTGTGGTTGAACACATCGGGGCGGGCCTTCACCACAATCTCGAGGGCACCGTCCTTGCGCAGGAAATCCGGCGTCAGGATCTCGATGGTCGTGGCTGGCGAGAGCTTGCGGATCGCGGCGATAACGTCGGCGAAATGCTGCGCGCCGCCATCGGTCAGATCGTCGCGGTCCACCGAGGTGATGACCACATGGCTGAGCCCGAGCTTGGCAACAGCCTCGCCAATATGATGTGGCTCATGTGGGTCCACGGACCCGGGCACACCGGTCTTGACGTTGCAAAAGGCGCAGGCGCGTGTGCAGGTGTCGCCCAGGATCATGAACGTGGCGTGCTTCTTTTCCCAGCACTCGCCAATATTCGGACAGCCGGCCTCCTCGCAGACCGTGACGAGCTTGTTCTCCTTCACGATGGCATGCGTCTCGGCCCACTTCGGCGAGCCGGGTGCCTTGACGCGGATCCAGTCGGGCTTCTTCAGGACCGGGTTTTCACTCCGCTTCTGCTTTTCGGGATGACGCAAGGGTTCCTTGCCTGCGTCAGCCTTGCGCGGGTCGGAGGTCAGGAGATCGAGAACAACAGCCATGGCTCAGCTTTCAGGTCCGCTTTGCAGATAGTCACTGGCGTAGCGAAGGCAATGCGCGCTTCGCCGCAGGATCACGCAATCATCCGGGCGGCAAGGACCACCACGACAGCCCCGATGGTGGCCGTCACGATCTGCGAGGCAAGCGGGTTGGAGATGCCCAGGTTGATGCCTAACGCACTCAACAGGAAACCGCCGACAAGGGCACCAAACACGCCGGTGATGAGATAGCGGATCAACCCGCCTCCGCCGACGAGGAAACTGGCGAGAAAGCCGGCAATGATGCCGATAACGGCGAACACGATCAGCGCCCGGGCATCCATGACAAACTCCTCCAGAGTTTCAGCAAGGCGTCAGCTTACGGCCAAATCCTCACGATAGGAAATCAGGCCGCCTTCGCATAACCAATGACAACCACGCCGAGAATGACGCAGCCGACACCGAACAGCTTCAGCGGCGAAACGCTGCTTTGCGGAAAGCCGAGCGCGCCAAAGTGGTCGAGCGCGACCGACATCAGCACCTGCCCTGCGATGACCAGTGACACCGCCAGCAAGGCTCCCAGCTTGGGCCCCGTGACGATGGTGGTCCAGACATAGAACACGCCGAAGAACCCGCCGATCCACATCCAGCCGGCGGTCTGGGAGAGCCGTTCCGGCGACGGCAACCCCTCGCGCATCAGCAGGCTTGCGGCGAGGCCAGCCAGCGCCCCCACCGAAAACGAGATCGTTGCCGCCTGCATGGCCGAGCCGATGACCTGCCGGAGCGAGCCGTTGATGCCGATCTGCACCGGCAGCGCCGCGCCGCCAAGCAGGGCCAAAAGCGCAAAGGGAAGCTTGGGATCCATGTCACCTTTCCAGGTCAATCATCGTGGCGGGCAAGGCGAAGCCAATGAGCCCCAGCAACACCCACGATCCTCATCCTGAGCCCGTCGAAGGATGAGGTATCCAGGGTGTCGCTCACGCATTGAGCGCCCGTCCATAGGCATCCAGCACGCTTTCCTTCATCATCTCGCTCAGCGTCGGATGCGGGAAGATTGTATGCATCAGCTCTTCCTCGGTGGTCTCCATGCCCATGGCCACGACATAGCCCTGGATCAGCTCGGTCACCTCCGCCCCGATCATGTGAGCGCCCAAAAGTCTGCCGGTCCTGGCATCGAAGATGGTCTTGATCAGCCCGTTATCCTCGCCCAGCGCAATCGCCTTGCCGTTGGCGGCAAAAGAAAACCGTCCGACTTTGAGCGTATAGCCAGCCTCCTTGGCTTTGGCTTCGGTGAGGCCGACGCTGGCAATCTGCGGGTGGCAATAGGTGCAGCCCGGGATCTTGTCCTTCTCCATCGGGTGGACGTGCAGCCCGGCGATGTGCTCGATGCAGACCACGCCCTCATGCTCCGCCTTGTGCGCAAGCATGGGCGGGCCGGCCACATCGCCGATGGCATAGATGCCGGGCACGTTGGTGCGGCTGTAGCCATCGGTGACGACGCAGCCGCGATCCGTCTTGATGCCGAGCGCCTCCAGCCCGAGGTTCTCGATGTTGCCGACCACGCCAACCGCGGAAATCATCCGCTCGGCGGTGATCTCGGTGGCCTTGCCGTCGGCTTCGACGGTGGCCGTGACGGAGTTTGCGCCCTTTACCACCTTGGTGACCTTGGCACCGGTCATGATCTTGAGACCTTGCTTGTCGAAGGCTTTGCGGGCGAAAGCCGAGATTTCAGCGTCTTCCACCGGCAGGATCTGCGCCATGACCTCGACCACGGTCACGTCCGAGCCCATGCCCTTGTAGAACGAGGCAAACTCCATGCCGATGGCGCCCGAGCCCATCACCAGCAGGGACTTGGGGATTTCTGCCGGCACCATGGCCTCGAAATAGGTCCAGATCAGCTTGCCGTCCGGCTCGATGCCGGGAAGCACGCGCGGCCGCGCGCCTGTGGCGATGATGATGTGCTTGGCGGTGTAGATGCCCTCGCCAAGCGTGCCCTTCGGTGCCGGATGCGCGGGCTGCACAGCGGGCTTGCTGGCCTTGCCGACGATCACGTCGCCGGGCTTCGAGAGCTTCGCCTCACCCCAGAGCACATCAATCTTGTTCTTCTTCATGAGAAAACCAACGCCGGCATTCAGCCTTGCCGAAATGCCGCGCGAGCGGGCCACGACCGCCTTCACATCGGGCTTCATCGTGCCTTCGAGAACGAGGCCATAATTCTTGGCATGCTGCGCGAAATGCAGGATTTCGGATGAGCGCAGCAGCGCCTTGGTCGGAATGCAGCCCCAGTTGAGGCAGATGCCGCCCAGATGCTCGCGCTCGATGATCGCGGTCTTGAGCCCAAGCTGCGCCGAGCGGATGGCGGTGACGTAGCCGCCGGGTCCAGAGCCGATGATGAGAACGTCATAGGCGGACATGGGGTGATCCTTTCAGGCAAATCGTCATTGCGAGCAAAGCGAAGCCATCCAGGCTTGCCAGAATCGTGGTGATGTTCATGGGTGCGAACCACAGCGCGGGATTGCTTCGCTGTGCTCGCAATAACGCCGAACCATCACAAAAGCCCCAGATGCGTCGCCCAGGCCAGCAGCGCCAACGCGGCGACGCCAAAGGCGATGTGCGCGCCGTAGCGCCGGTTGAATTCCGCGATCGAGCGATTGCCATCGCCGCCCTGATGGCCGAGTGCCAGTGTCGAGCCAATCGTCGGCAGCGTGAACGACGAGAGCGCCACCCCGCCCATGATTCCGAACACGATGAGGCCAAGGCCCCAAAGATAGCCCGATGTGACCAGCGCCAGCAGCATCAGCCCTGCCGCTCCGCAGAGCGAGAACCAACCACTCATGGCGCCGAGAGCCGGCGAAGCATGCAGCTTGTCCGCATCAATCTGGCCAGCGGCGTTGGCCCCCGTCTCTTTCAGCGCCACCCGCAAGAGCTGCGAGCGCAGGATGAAGAGCGACAGTCCAAAGAGGATAAGGAAGGTGGTCATGGGCTCTTGCCTCCTGCCAGCAGGCTCCGGACAACCGGGATCAGAGCCGTCCCGATGGAGCGTGTGTTCGCGGCGTCGAGATGAATGCCATCAACCGGCGATGCCTTCGCCACTGTCGCCGCATCAAAGAAGGCACATCCCGCCAGTTCGGCTTCCGCTGCCAGAAGCGGCGCAAACCGGTGAGACTGCGCCACGGCATCACTGCCCATCATCTCGGTGACGAACCCGTTAGGGGTCGGCACCAGGCAGGGCGGCGAGACCAGCAGCACCATGGGCTGAACATGGACCGGCAGGCGCGGCGCATGGTGACGAACGATCTCGATGCAGCGACGAATGCCGATGGCCGCGGCTGCTGCACTCCCGGCAATGAACGGCTTCAGATCGTTGGTTCCAAGCATGAGGATCACCA
>JAPLOV010000024.1 GCA_026400565.1 Hyphomicrobiales bacterium
CACCATCTCCGAGCGGATCTTCTGCCGCAACAGGTCGATGGGGATCAGCGCGCCCTTGTCCTCGAAATGCCAGAAGGTCCAGCCATTGCAGGCCGGCAGCCCTTGCGCCAGCGCGCCGATCTTGTGGATCGAACCCACGGCGGGGCCGAGCGCCAGCGTGCCATCGGCGCGGATCGTGGCGCTGAAACGCTTGCGATCATCGCTGACGGTCTCGCCGGCCTTCACAAGGCCAGCCTCGATCAGCGACAGGAACGGCACGCGCACTTCGGTGCGCTTTGACGGCGCAGTGCTGAACGCCTCCGGCGGCAGCGGCCTGACCGCCGCGATGCGGGCAGCAGCCCCGGCAATGTAGCCCGGATCGCGCTCGATGCCGATGAAATGCCGGCCCAGCGCCTTGGCGACAGCCCCGGTCGTGCCTGTGCCGAAAAACGGATCGAGCACCACATCGCCCGGATTGGTGGATGACAGCAGCACGCGCGCCAGCAGCGCTTCAGGCTTCTGCGTCGGGTGGAGCTTGGCCCCGTCAGCGCCCTTGAGCCGCTCCTCGCCGGTGCACAGCGGAATGAACCAGTCGGACCGGACCTGAAGATCCTCGTTGCCGCCCTTCAACGCCTCATAATGGAATGTGTACTTCGATTTCTGCTCGCGCGCTGCCCAGAGCATGGTCTCGTGGGCATTGGTGAATCGACGCCCGCGGAAATTCGGCATCGGATTGGCCTTGCGCCAGACGATGTCGTTGAGCATCCAGAAGCCGACATCCTGCAGGATCGTACCGACACGGAAAATGTTGTGATACGAGCCGATGACCCAGAGCGCGCCATCGGGCTTCAGCGCCCGGCGGCAGGCCAGCAGCCAGGCCCGGGTAAAGTCGTCATAATCGGAGAAGGAGGCAAACTTGTCCCAGTCATCGTCGACTGCGTCAACGAGGCTGTCATCGGGGCGACGCAGGTCGCCCCCCAGTTGCAGGTTGTAGGGCGGATCGGCGAACACGAGGTCCGCGCAGCCAGCCGGCAGCTTTTCCAGCTCGGCAATGCAATCGCCGGCCAGGATCTGGTCTAATGGCGGGCTGACTGGCCCGATCCGAGACGCCGATGCTACCTGTCCGGTACGCTGAACACCAATCCGGACGGAAGCATCGGCCGCCCCGGTACGCGAAGTACCCATGGTGCTGCACCGGTTACGCAACTCAACTCAACGAGTCGGACGATGCCGCAACAGGGTAAAAACCACGTGCACCGGTGTAAAAAATCAGCGTCCCGTTTTGGGGCTGCAGAATTTGCCGGGTAGGGAATTCTTGCCGACCGAGTGGCCTGGACAGCGGCCTGTCAGGGGCGCAGCCAGCGGCCCCTGATCGGCGCGAAGCTGAAGCGGTGGTGCGGGCACGGGCCGTGCAGCAGGATCGCGGCCCTGTGGGCTTCGGTGCCATAGCCGGCATGGTCGGCAAAGCCATAGGCCGGGAAGGCCTGCGACAGCCGTGCCATCAACCGGTCGCGCAGCACCTTGGCGACGATCGAGGCCGCTGCGATTGCCGGCTCGCTGGCATCGCCCCTGATGATGGCGCGACAGGCGACCGGCACCGCGATCACGTCACGGCCATCGACGAGCACGAGGCCGGGCATGACAGCGAGGCCGCGCACGCTGCGCGCCATCGCGCTCAGGGTGGCAGAGCGGATGTTGGCGGCA
>JAPLOV010000106.1 GCA_026400565.1 Hyphomicrobiales bacterium
CTGGAGCGGGCCATCGGCCAGTTCTTTCTCGACACGCACACGCAGGCCGAAAAAGACGGCTTGCATGGCTACACGGAGGTGAACCCGCCGCTGCTGGTGCGCGATGAGGCGATGTTCGGAACGGCGCAGTTGCCGAAATTCAAGGAAGATCAGTTCGGAACGATGCGGCCCCCGAACGACGATGAACTTGTTGAATTGGGCGACATCTATGCTGGAAAGCATGGCGATATCGTTTTTGCGTTGATGCGGGCAAAGCTTGAGCAACTACGGCAACTTTGGCTTATCCCCACCGCTGAAGTCCCGCTGACCAATCTCGTCAGCGGCAAGATCCTCGCCGAGGCCGAACTTCCCATCCGCGTCACGGCACTCACGCCCTGCTTCCGCGCGGAAGCGGGGTCTGCCGGGCGCGACACCAAGGGCATGTTGCGCCAGCACCAGTTCAACAAGGTCGAACTGGTCTCGATCACGAAGCCGGAGGATTCGAACGCCGAGCATGAGCGGATGCTGGCCTGCGCCGAGGCCGTGCTCCGGGCGCTCGGCCTGCATTACCGTGTCATGACGCTCTGCACCGGCGACATGGGCTTTGCCTCGACCAAGACCTTCGACATCGAGGTCTGGCTGCCGGGGCAGAGCACCTACCGCGAGATTTCGAGCTGCTCGAACTGTGGCGACTTCCAGGCCCGCCGCATGAACGCGCGGGTGAGGGGCGCTGATGGCAAGTCGCTTGCCCATGTCCACACGCTCAACGGATCCGGCGTCGCCGTCGGCCGCGCGCTGATCGCGGGGATGGAGAACTACCAGAACGCCGATGGCTCGATCACCGTGCCCGAGGCGCTGCGCCCCTACATGGGCGGCGTCACACGGATTGCGCGGGCCTGAAGCCACAAGCCCACCACCACGCTGTCATCCTGGATCACGTCGGGGATGACAGCGTGGTGGTCTTGGGAGATCAGAAAGCTGGATGCGCCACCGCATTCCGCTTGAGGCGGCACCGCGCATGGCGTAGCGAGGATCAGGCATCCATTCGGCTCGGGCAGGCATCCATGCGCATTCTGGTCACCAATGATGACGGCATTCACGCGCCTGGCCTCGCCGTGCTGGAGCGCGTGGCGCGCAGCCTGTCCGATAATGTCTGGGTGATTGCGCCGGAAACGGACCAGTCGGGCGTCTCCCACTCGCTGTCGCTCAACGATCCGCTGCGCCTGCGCGAGATTTCGCCCCGCCATTTCGCGGTCAAGGGCACGCCGACTGATTGCGTCATCATGGGCCTCAGGCAGGTGATGACGGACAATCCGCCCGATCTGGTGCTGTCCGGCATCAACCACGGCCAGAACGTCGCCGAGGATGTCACCTATTCCGGCACCATCGCCGCCGCCATGGAAGGCACGATCCTGGGTGTGCGCTCGATCGCGCTGAGCCAGGCCTACGGATCGAAAGGTCGCGCCGCGATCAACTGGACCTGCGCCGAAACCCACGCGCCCGGCATCATCAAGCGGCTCTTGGCCGAGGGCATTCCGGCGGACATCCTGCTCAATGTCAATTTCCCCGATTGCCTGCCGGATGAGGTGGCCGGCGTGTCCGTCACCGTGCAGGGCCGCCGCAACCAGAACCTGCTGCGCATCGACCCGCGCGAGGACGGGCGCGGCAAGGCCTATTACTGGATCGCCTTCCAGCGCGGCAAGGCCGAGCCCGCCAATGGCACCGATCTGAGGGCGCTCGCGGACCGCCGCATCTCGATCACGCCGCTGGAACTCGACCTCACCCACGAGCCAACGCTGACCCGGCTGGCCATCGCCTTCGCCGGATGACCAGCATCGGCTTCGACGAGGCTGATGAGAGCCAAGCCTTCGCCGATGGCGCGAAGACCTTGCAATTCCTGCTAGCCCTGCGCGCACAGGGCGTCAATAATCTGGCCGTGCTCCGGGCCATGGAGCGCATCTCGCGCGTGGTGTTCGCGCCCGCTCGTTATGCGGACCTGTCGCGTACCGATGTTTCGATCCCGCTCGCCTGCGGGCAAACCATGACCCCGCCGACAACCGTGGCCTCGTTTCTGGTGTCGCTCAGCCTCCAGCCCGGCCAGCGCGTGCTCGAGATCGGCACCGGCTCCGGCTATCTTACAGCGCTGCTGCACGAGATGGGCGCGCAGGTCGTCTCGATCGAGCGCTTCCGGTCGCTGGCGCTGGCTGCGCACGAGCGGCTGGCGGGGCTGGGCATGGCGGCGGTGGAAATCCAGCATGCCGACGGCCTGCATGCCACGCGGCTGCTGGGCCGCTTTGACCGTGTCCTGCTCAACGGCGTGGTCGATGTCATTCCCGCGAGCCTGTTGCAGCGGCTGGTGCCGGGAGGCCGGCTTGTCGGCGCACTCAGGGTGGATGGCGTGCCGCGCAAGGTCATGGTGGCCCGCATCGGCGACAACGCGGTCGATCACCATCTTGGCGGGCCGGTGCGGCTGACCCCGCTGGTGGCCGGCGTCGCCAGCCTGCTCTGAGGCCTTCTGCGCAGCAGCAAGGCCGGCTCGGCTGATATCTGACGAATTGTTCAGCTTCGCAACGCTTTCGTAACCTGAATCCGCTTTTAATCATGTCAGTAAGTTGTGTTGCGTAACCTGCGGTGCGGGCTGATGCGTTTGAAGTATGAATGTCTCCGTTCTTCGGCCATGAGCCGTGTCGCCGCCGTCGCCTTGATGGCTGGTGCGCTAGGGGCTTGCAGCTCCGACGTAGGGCGCTTTTCCGACAATCCGTTCAGCAATCCCTTCAGGTCCGGGTCCGGTTCGGCCACGCCGATTGACCAAAATGCGACGGGGAGCATCGGCCGCTCCGCCGCATCGGTCGACAAGCGCGTTTCCAGCACCGCCCCGGCCATTGGCGCCGTATCCTCGCAGTCGCTGGCAGCCCCCACGGTCACCGGCTCCATTCCTTCCCGCGCCTCGCTGACAAGCCGCGTGCCAAGCGCTGTCGATCTGGCATCCGCAACGCCTGCCAGCGCCGTGGCCGGTTCCGCGGCCGGCTGGTCGGCGGCAGGTGGTACCCCCGTCGTGGTCGCCACTGGCGAGACAGCCAGCACCTTGTCTGCTCGCTACGGCGTGCCCGCATCCGCAATTCTGGCCGCCAATGGCCTGTCCAGCGGCTCCAACCTGACACCCGGCTCCCGCATCACGATCCCGGTCTACAATGCTTCGGGTTCCCCGCGCGCTGCAGCCCCTGCCATGACCGCACCTGCTCCAGCGCCGGCTGCGGCTGTGGCGCAGCGTCCGGCTGCGACCGCACCGACACCCGCCGTGCCGGCCCCACCCCAGATGACCCAGCGCAGCGAGCCTGTGCGGACCTCGCGGCCGACCCAGCCACAGCTCGTCCAGCGCCCGTCCGATGTTACCCGTGTGGTGCCGCCGGCTCCGGTCGGCTCGCCGCGCAATGTTGCCTCCGCCGCGTCCGACACTGCCCGCGAAAAGGCGAGGGCGCAGGCCGAAGCGGCCCGTGCCCGTGCCGAGGTGTCCCGCAAGCAGACTGCAACGGCTGCCGATCAGGCAACGTCCAGCAAGGCCGCCGAAGCCAAGGCTCGTACGGCTGCCGAAAAGGCCCGCGTCGCCGAGCTCAAAGCCAAGACGGACGAGGAGCGCGCCAAGGCGGCGCAGGCCCGCAAGGCCGCTGAAACCGAGCGCACCAGGGTCGCCGAAGCCAAGGCCAAGGCCGACCGCGAACTCAGGACGGCCCGCGCTGAGGCGGAAGCGGCCGAGCGCAAGGCAAAGCAGCAGACGGCAGCCGCATCACGCGCGCCCGACCCGGCCCCGACATCGAGCGTGGCCAAGGACGAGCCGAAGGCAACCGCCGGGCCAGCATCAACCGCCGATTTCCGCTGGCCGGCCCGCGGCCGTGTTATCAATGGCTTTTCCGGCAAGGGTGGCAACGAAGGCATCAACATCGCGGTGCCGGAAGGCACGCCGGTCAAGGCAGCGGGCGATGGCGTCGTGGCCTACTCGGGCAACGAGTTGAAGGGCTACGGCAACCTCGTGCTGATCCGTCACGACAACGGTTATGTCTCGGCCTATGCCCACAATGGCGACGTCAACGTACGCCGTGGCGAGAAGGTTAGCCGCGGGCAGGTCATCGCCAAATCCGGCCAGAGCGGCAACGTCGCCTCGCCGCAATTGCACTTCGAAATCCGCAAGGGCTCGACCCCGGTCGACCCGATGACCTACCTCAACAACTGAGGCAGGCGCTCCGGTTTCGACCAGCCCTCGCGAGACACCTGGGCTGGTTGTGAAGAGAGACGGGACGGTCCCATGAAAGGCCGTTCCCGTTTCTCATCGTTTTCAAGGCGCTTCAGTGTCAGGACAGCCGCTTCTCCAGCCGCCCGGCAAGATCGGTGATGTATTGCCAGGCCGTGCGGCCTGAGCGTGAGCCGCGCGTCGTGGCCCATTCCAGCGCATCGCGGTGCAGAGCCTCCTCACCGATGTCGAGGCCGTAATGCTGCGCATAGCCATCGACCATCGCCAGATACTCGTCCTGGCTGCACTTGTGAAAGCCAAGCCAGAGGCCGAAACGGTCTGACAAGGACACCTTCTCCTCGACCGCCTCGCCGGGATTGATCGAGGTCGAGCGTTCGTTCTCCATCATGTCGCGCGGCAACAGATGGCGGCGGTTGGATGTGGCGTAGAAGGCCACATTGCCGGGCCGCCCCTCGACGCCGCCGTCCAGCGCGGCCTTGAGCGACTTATAGGATGTGTCGTTGTTGTCGAAGGACAGATCGTCGCAGAAGACGATGAAACGGTGCGGGTCGGGGCGCAGCAGGGCCATCAGAGCCGGCAGGCTGTCGATATCCTCGCGGTGGATCTCGATCAGCTTCAGCGGCAGCGCCGCGAGCTTGCGCTGGTTGATGTCGGCGTGAACGGCCTTCACCAGTGAGGACTTGCCCATGCCGCGCGCGCCCCAGAGCAGCACGTTGTTTGCGGCAAGGCCGCGCGCGAAGCGCTCGGTGTTCTCGGCCAGAAGGTCACGCACCCGGTCGACGCCGCGCAACAGGCCAAGACTGACCCGGTTGACCTCGGCGATCGGTTGCAGCCGCGCCTCGCGCGCCTGCCAGACGAATGCATCGGCAATGGTCGTGTCGGTGGCTGCCGGCACAGGCGGGCGCAGCCGGTCCAGTGCGTCGGCGATCCGGTTCAGCAGCACAATCGTGGCATCAAGGGGCGGCGGGGTCTGGGACATGAGGGCATCGCAACTGGAGGGCAAGCGGGGCGAACTAAAGCATGTCGCGCAAAAGTGGAAACCGGTTTTGCGGGGTGAGCTGTGCGGCGCGCGTCCATCCGGCAACATGCCGTCGCAGGCCTGCCGCTTTTGATTGATTTCGCAAGGCCCATGGCTATAGTCCGCCCGAATTCGGGCCCTTGCCGGTCCCGGCCCTGTTCGCTCCCCCGTGGTTTTTCTGCCCAGTGAGGTTCATCCGTGATTACCCCCGCATTTGCCCAAGCTCCCGGTGGTGGTGGCACCGACATCATCATGTCGCTGGTCCCATTCATCCTGATTTTTGTGATCATGTGGTTCCTGATCATCCGCCCGCAGCAGAAGCGCATGAAGGAGCACCGCGAGCTGATCGCCAATGTGCGCCGGGGTGATACGATTGTGACCTCTGGCGGCCTGATCGCCAAGGTCACCAAGGTTGTGGATGACGGCGAGGTCGAGGCCGAGATCGCGGACGGCGTGAAGGTCCGTTTCGTCAAGTCGATGATCCAGGACGTGCGCGCCAAGGGTGAGCCGGTCAAGGACAAGGAAGCCGCCAAGGCCTGATCGCCGGCGGCCGGATGCCGTGCGAGGCACCGCCCTTCGGCTGGTCGTCATGAGCGTGATTCAGAGATTCCAAAGGTCACGCTTCGCTGAGCCGACTTCATCCTTCGACAATGACGGGATGAGCAGCTAAGAGCCTGTTCAAGACAGGATTCCCGCGCAGTCCTTGCCGCGCCGGGGCCAACCCACACAGAGGCCGTCGCAGCCATGATGCGCATTTCCCGGGTCAAGACCATCCTGATCCTGCTCGCCACCTTCATCGGCTGCATGCTGGCGCTTCCCAGCCTGATGAACGAGAGCACGCGCAAGAGCGTGTTCGGCGTGCTGCCATCCTGGGTGCCGCAGAAGGCGGTCTCTCTCGGCCTCGATCTGCAAGGCGGCGCGCATGTGCTGCTGGAGATCGACAAGCCGGACCTGATCCGCTCGATGACCACGCAGCTGCGCGACGACGTGCGCCGCGTGCTCCGGGAGCAGCGCGTGGTGCTGCAAGGCGGCATTGCCATGCAGCCGCGCGGCGTGCAGTTCCGAATCACACAGGCAGACGACCGCGCCCGTGCCATGCCGAAACTGCGCGAGCTGTCCTTGCCCGTCGGCCAGCAATTGTTCGGGCCGACTGGCAACCAGAGCATCGACATCACCGAGACGCCGGATGGCCAGATCACCATGGCTTACAGCGAGCTGGGCCTGAACGAGCGCATCCGTCGCGTTGGCCAGCAGACCATCGAGGTGATCGAGCGGCGCATCAACATCGATGGCACCAAGGAACCCTCGATCCAGCGTCAGGGCCTCGACCGCATCCTTGTCCAGGTGCCAGGCCTGACCGATCCGCAGCAGTTAAAGGAGCGCCTCGGCCGCACCGCCAAGCTGCAGTTCCGCTTTGTCGCCGAGGCCGGCGCTGCCGACACCGAGCAAATGCGCAATCGTGACAGCGGCCAGATGATCGCTGTCGAGCGCTCTGTGATCACCGAGGGCGAGGACCTGATCGACGCGCAGGCCTCGTTCGACCAGCGCACCGGCCAGCCGATCGTCAGCTTCCGCTTCAACATTCGCGGCGCGCAGCGCTTCGGCGATGCAACGACACGCGGCGTGGGCCGCCAACTGGCGATCGTGCTCGACAACGAGGTCATTTCTGCCCCCGTGGTACAGACGCCGATCACCGGAGGGTCGGGCCAGATCTCCGGCTCGTTCACGGTGGAGCAGGTCAACAGCCTGTCGCTGCTGCTGCGCGCCGGCGCTCTGCCCGCCAAGCTCTCGATCATCGAGGAACGCACGGTCGGCGCGGGCCTCGGGGC
>JAPLOV010000034.1 GCA_026400565.1 Hyphomicrobiales bacterium
CAGAGGAGCCGACGCTCATCAAGATTGATGTCGAAGGGCACGACCGGGAAGTTGTCAATGGATGCAAAACTGTTTTGACCAAGCAGTCTTTGAAGGCCCTGATTGTCGAAACGTGGTTCGGGGACACGTCAACGGTCAACGGCATGGCTAGCGCAGCGACTATCCTTCAATCATTTGGATTTCAACCTTACAGTTACGACCCTCTCCGGAAGGTCTTGTCGCCGCTCACTGAACAGGACGGTGGCAATGTGATCTTTGTTCGAGATGTTGAATTTGTGCGAAATCGCCTGATCACGTCACAGCCCACCTCCCTCTCCATGGGCCGGACGATCTGACCAGTCAGCATGTGCGGAATCAACGGCATCTTTGCCTATAATGTTTCATCCTCGCCGCCTGATCGGCGCGAGCTGGTCGCGACGCGTGATGCGATGGCTTTGCGCGGACCTGATGGACTTGGCGAGTGGTGGAGCGAGGACCGGCGGATGGGTTTCGGCCATCGCCGTCTCGCCATCGTCGATCTCAGCGACGGCGGCGCCCAGCCGATGACGAGCGCATGCGGACGCTACACCGTCACCTTCAACGGCGAAATCTACAACTATCCGGCTTTGCGTGCCGAGCTTGAGCGCGATGGTGTCCGTTTCCGGTCAAACAGCGACACGGAGGTCCTGCTTGTCCTGTATCAGCGCGAAGGCGAAGCCATGGCAAGGCGCCTGCGCGGCATGTTCGCCTTTGCGATCTGGGACACACAGGAGCGCCGGATCTTTCTGGCGCGCGATCCTTATGGCATCAAGCCACTTTATGTCGCAAATGACGGCTGGACCTTCCGCTTTGCCAGCCAGGTCAAGGCGCTTCTTGCGGGCGGGCGGATCAGTCGCGCGCCGGAGCCGGCCGGTCTCGTAGGTTTCCACCTCTGGGGCAGTGTGCCTGAGCCGTTCACGCTCTACCGCGACATCCGAATGCTGCCGGCCGGACACACCATGCTGGTCGATTCGCGCGGGCCGCACGCTTCGCGCAGCTATGCCTCGGTGATCGAAGAGTTTGCCAGAGGCGCCGAGAAACCCGCTGATCTTGCTGATTTGCCGGAGTTGGTACGGGCGGCCACGCTCGACAGCGTCTCCGCGCACCTGATGGCCGATGTCGAGGTCGGGCTGTTTCTCTCGTCCGGGATCGATTCAGGGGCCTTGCTCGGCCTGATGAAGGATGCGGGCCAGTCAAAGGTCACGTGCATCACACTCGCCTTCGAGGAGTTTCGCGGCACCGACGAAGACGAGACCTTTCTTGCTGCGCAGGTTGCTCGCTCCTACGGCGCACAGCATATCGTCCGGACGGTGTCTGCCACCGAGTTCAACCAGGACCTTCCATCGATCATGGCCGCGATGGATCAGCCTTCGATTGATGGCATCAACACCTGGTTCGTCGCCAAGGCCGCTCGCGAGGCCGGTCTGAAGGTCGCGTTGTCAGGTCTTGGCGGCGACGAACTGCTGGCCGGTTATCCCAGCTTCCGCGATATCCCGCGCTGGGTGTCACTCCTGCGCCTGCAATCCGCGGTGCCGCCGGTCGGTTATCTCACCCGATCGCTGCTGCGTTTGCTCGGCCTTGGCAAGCTGAACCCGAAACTGCCCGGCATTGCGGAATATGGTGGCACCTATGCCGGCTCCTACCTGTTGCGCCGCGGCCTTCACTTGCCCTTCGAGTTGAAGGAGGTGATGGATCCGGAATTCGCCAGATCTGGCCTGAACCGGCTTGATCCGCTCCGTCGCATCGAGAGCGCATCCGAAAAGGTGCCGCTTCACCCCATCTCCCGTGTCGCGGCGCTCGAGAGCACCAACTACATGAGACACCAGCTTCTGCGTGATTGCGACTGGGCGGGAATGGCACAATCCATCGAAATCAGGACGCCGCTGGTTGATTCCGTCTTGCTCAGGGCATTGGCGCCTGTCGCGCCCCATCTGAAGGATCAGGCATCAGGCAAAGGCTTGCTGGCCCGCGCACCTCGGACACCTTTGCCAGATGCCGTGATCAGCCGCTCCAAGACCGGCTTCGTCGTGCCGACGGGACAATGGCTGTCCAGGTCCACGCCGGCCACGGCCTCGCTCAAGGGCATGGCCTCGCGCGCCTGGAGCCGGCAGGTCCTGGCAAACTTCGCGGCGCCGATGCCAACATCGCTTCATTCCGACGTAACATCGGTGCCCGTGCACCAGACCTTGAAGCCCAAAGCCGCGTGAGAATCCTGGCGCTGATGACCGATGCATTCGGCGGCTATGGCGGCATCGCCCAATATAACCGCGACTTTGTTGCGGCGCTCGCTGCCGCACCGGGCGTTGAAGCCATCGACGTTCTGCCGAGAATTGCGCCGGACACGGTCGGTGCCTTGCCGGATCGGGTCACCCAGCATCCAGCCCGGCGCAACAAGCTGATCTATTCACTCGCAGCATTGGCCGCGGCAAACGCCAATCGCCCCGATGTCGTCCTCAATGGTCATCTTTATCACGGCCCGCTGGCGCGCATCATTGCGCGCAGGACCGGCGCAAGGATGATCAGCCAACTGCACGGCACCGAGGTCTCGCACAAGCTGCGCAAGCGGCATGTTGCGCCTCTCGCCCATTCCGACATCGTTCTGACAGTCAGCCGCGACACATTGGGTCTCCTGCGCGACCAGGTTCTGAGCGAGCCTGACAACGGCATGGTCCTGGCCAACACCGTGCAGCCGGAATTCACGCCGGGCGACCGGCAGGCTGCGCGAGCCCGCTTCGGGCTTGGCAACCAGAGTGTTCTGCTCAGCGTCGGCCGGCTGGATCAGCGCGAGCGTTACAAGGGCCACAACCGCATCATCGAACTGTTGCAAGCACTGCGCGCCAGTGGCCGCGATGTCATCTATCTCATCGCCGGAATGGGCGATGACCAGCCACGCCTCGAAGCTCTGGCTGCCAGGCACAACGTGTCGCCCTGGGTCCGCTTTCTTGGGAAGGTGCCCTACAAGCATCTGCCTGATCTATACCGCGCCGCGGATCTGTTCGTGCTGCCCTCGACAGGCGAAGGCTTTGGCATCGTCTTTCTTGAAGCGATGGCTTGCGGCACGCCGGCACTTGGGCTGGCTGTCGGCGGTGCGCCGGATGCCCTCGGTGATGGCGAGCTCGGCTATTGCGTGACCGCCGAGAACCTGCCTGCCGCGCTTGCCAAGGCACTGGACGATCCGCGCCCGGACCCGCACAGCCTGCATGACGCCGTGCAGGCACGCTTCGGCCAGGCGGCCTTCCGTTCGCGTGTCGCCAGTATCATCAGTTCCCTGAATTAAACCAGTTCATGTCCACGCCATTGCCTTCCGCTGACCAAGCAATTCCGCCCTCTGCCGCCCCGGCAGCTGCAGCACAGGCTGAACCTTTGTCCACGCGCCGTACCATCCTCGAAGCGGGCCGCGCCGAGCGCAACTACTGGGGCGATCTGTGGCACTATCGCGAACTCTTCGCCATTCTGGCATGGCGCGACATCAGTGTGCGCTACAAGCAGACGGTGATCGGCGCGGCCTGGGCAGTCATCCGCCCCTTCCTGACAATGGTCGTGTTCACGATCATTTTCGGCCATGTCGCCAAGCTGCGAACGGATGGCACGGTGCCTTATCCGGTTCTCGTCTTCGCCGGCATGCTGCCCTGGTTCCTCTTCGCCAGCATCCTCGGCGAAGCCTCCAACAGCCTCGTTGGCAACGCCAACCTCATCGGCAAGGTCTATTTCCCGCGCCTGATCGTGCCCTGCGCCTCGGCGGTGGTTGCGCTGGTCGATTTCGCCATCACCTTCGTGATGCTGGCACTGGTGATGGCCTGGTTCGGCGTCCTGCCAAACTGGCATGTCATCTTGTTGCCCTTCTTCATCGTGCTCGCCATCGCAGCAAGCCTTGGCCCTGCCCTGCTGATCACCGCGCTCAATGTGAAGTACCGTGATTTCCGCTACATCATCCCGTTCATCGTGCAGTTCGGACTTTACGTATCGCCGGTTGGCTTCTCCAGCGCGGTAGTGCCGGCGGAATGGCGCTTCCTCTACAGCCTCAACCCCATGGTCGGCGTCATTGACGGCTTCCGCTGGTGCCTGCTCGGTGGCGAAAGCACGCTCTATCTCCCCGGCTTCCTGGCGAGCCTTGCCGTGGTCGCCCTCTTCCTCTGGCTCGGCATGCGCTATTTCCGCAAGACCGAGAAAAGCTTCGCGGATTTGCTGTGAATGAGTTCTGACGTCGTCATCCGCGCCGAAGGGCTCGGAAAGAAATACATCATCGGCCATCAGGCCGAGCGCGAGCGCTACACCACGCTGCGCGACAGCGTTGGCCGCAGCCTGAAGAACTGGGGCCGCTCTGCGCGTGACATGTTTGCCGGCAAGGCACTGGTGGCAGGCGACGAAACCGAAGAGTTCTGGGCGCTGAAGGACATAAACTTCGAGATCAAGCGCGGCGACGTGGTCGGCATCATCGGCCGCAACGG
>JAPLOV010000167.1 GCA_026400565.1 Hyphomicrobiales bacterium
GTCACGCGCTTGGGCGTGTCGAGCAGGCCCTCGCGGGACGGATCGTCGCCGGCCCACAGGATGAGCGTGCGCACGGCGGCTTCCGCCTCCTCGCGCGTTGGCTGACGCAGAAGGAACTGGTCGGTCTGGGAGGCCATGTGTGCCGACGCGCTGACTTGTGCCGACGCGGCAACCGCTGGCGAAACGACGAGGGCAGAGGGCTTAACCACGGGGTTCATGTGGCGCCTACCTTTCTTGGATATTGATCCTTACATTTACGTGGTCATGGCGGGGACAGACCACAAGGCGCGGCGCTTGGCCGCAAGCAAGCCGGTGGTACGGGCTTCGGCGGCAAGCCTCTCGCCATCCGGGCAGGGCAGCCCTATACTGATGGTATCATGCTGTCGGATGTCTACAACAGGCGCATTCTCGAACTCGCCGCCCATATTCCCCGCATCGGGCGGCTGGGAACCCCGGATGCCACGGCCGTGGCGCATTCGCGGCTATGCGGCTCCAGGGTCACCGTCGATCTGGCGATGCAGGGCGATGTGGTCAGCGATTTCGCCCATGACGTGAAAGCCTGCGCGCTCGGACAGGCCTCATCCTCGATCATGGCGCAGCATGTGGTGGGCTCCAGCGCTGCCGAACTCAGAGCCCTGCGCGAGACCGCGCGGCGGATGCTGAAAGAGGGCGGTGATCCACCGGACGGCAAGTGGGCGGACGTTGCCGTGCTGCTGCCGGTGCGCGACTACAAGGCGCGCCATGCTTCGACCCTGCTGATCTTCGATGCGGTGGTCGACGCCATCACCCAGATCGAGGCGCGCCGCGCCGCCAATCCTGCCCCCAAACCAGCCTGAGCAGACCATGCAAACCGTTTCCGCCCATCTCGCCGCCGCCGGCCTTTATGTCGGCCTCATGATCCTGATGGGGATCGTGCTGCAAATCCGCGTGATCCGTCTGCGCCGCTCGAAGCTGATCGGCATTGGTGACGGGCAGGACAAGGAACTGGCCCGTGCCATCCGCGTGCATGGCAACTTTGCCGAGAACGTACCGGTCGGCCTTGCCGGGCTGATCATGCTGGCGCTGATCGATGCGCAGGCCATCGTGATCCACGGGGTCGGCATCCTGCTCCTCGCGGGCCGGGTGCTGCATGCCATCGGCCTCACGGGCTCTGCCGGGTCGAGCAAGGGGCGGGTCGGAGGGATGATCCTGACGTTCACGGCCCTGATCGTGACGGCGCTGGCGCTGATCGTGATCGCGCTCTGGCGCTGAGGATGTGAGGCGAGACGCATGAGCCCGGCAAGGCGCGCCGCCCATTATGCGATCCGGGGCTATCAGCTCTCGTTCTCGGCGTTGGTTGGCCGCCAGTGCCGGCATTGGCCCTCATGTTCGGAATACACCGATGAGGCCATCCAGAAGCACGGTGTCTGGGCCGGCTCATGGATCGGACTGGCGCGCATCTGCCGGTGCAACCCCTGGGGCACCGACGGCATCGATCTGGTCTGCGAGGAACTGCCCGACAACGCCACAGCGCTGACGCCCTGGCGCTATGGTCGCTGGCGCGGCGTCAAGGCGCCGCCTGAGATGGCAGTGTCCGCGCCGGCTGTCAGCGCCGCGGATTCGGACCGACGCTCACGAGACCCGGACGGGAATCGCAGCGCCGCGCCAGTTCCGGCAGGAAACGGATGAGCGACGCGTCATAGAGGCTGCCCGAACGTGCCGGCTGGCCTGCCGCGACCGCGATGAGGTCAAGCTTCCGGTTCTGGGCGGCATCCTCGAAGACCTTGCGCGGGATGCTGCGCCTGATCCACAGATCATTGCCCTGTTTCATGATCCGCAAGGTGCGGCCGGGCGCGCGCAGGATGTAGTCCCAGCCGCCTGACTCGAACCGCACATGGTCGAGCCCGACACCGGTCTGTCCGGACTGGCGCGTCATCACCTGGCGGTAGGTGACGATATAGAAATTGCGCACCACATCGCATTCGAGCAGCAGTTCGTGATCGACCGCCATGCGCTCGTCTTCCAGAAGGCGCGCGCTGCGGATGAGCTGCGGGCGAGAGGAGGGCTCGCTGATCGACCAGATCGCTGCGATCGGCCCGGTGATCTCGCGAGGCGCGACGCTGGCCAGCTTGATATCGCGCATTTCTGCGCCGGTGATGCGCCGCATCGCGCCCTTGAAGCTGGCTTCGGTCATGATTTCGAGGAAGCGGGCCGCGATGCCCATCTCGGCGACATAGACCGCATGCCGCGCCATGGTGCGCTGGGTCTGCTCGATGTCCCTGAGGCCGAGATCGGCGCGCGCCTTGTTGCCCTCCGCATCGAGCTCGACACTGAACATGTGGACATTGACGCTGGCATCTTCCGAAACGAAGCGCTCGACGCCGGCCATCAGCAGCAGCACGCAGGCCGATGAGCAGCCGACATCACGCGTCAGCACCGCATCCTTGTCGCCGACTGTGATCGTGCGCCCGACGGTGGTGTTCATTTTTGCCGCCCTGATCGCGCGACCGAGCGCCATGGCGGCATTGACCCGACCACCGGTGGAGTCGAGCACCATTGTCAGGCCTTCCACATCGTTGGCCTTGCGGAATTCGGCGAACCGGGTGGCGCTGTTGGCCTGGATCTGGCCGGTGCCGCTGATCCAGCGGCTTGCGCCGCGCGGGCCATTGCCCTCGGCGAGGCGGAAGGCCATGGGCTCGCCGGACGGCGAATAGGTCTGGGCCGGCGGGGTTGCCGCAGGTGCTGCGCCCTGTGCCAGCGCTGGCTGCGCGCCGGGTGCCGCAAGGGCCGTCACAAGCGCGGCAAGCCCGGCGATAGCGAGAGTTCGGGCGATGGCGGGGTACATCACGCTTGTTCGGCCTGTGGCTGTCTTGTATGGCTCATGCAAGGTGTTGGCTGTTTCAGCCGAATGCAAGCCCCTCGCTGCCACCTTGCCAGCACGGCCAGACCATTCCGGGCGCGGGTCTGCCGTCGGCGATCACATGCGCGCCTGGACTGTCTTACGGGGTTCGTATCCCCGAGTGAGCAGGAGATGAGCCCCTTGAGCGCTCCTTCCCAATCGCCTTGCCATTCCTCTGCCATCGTGTCGCTGTCCTTTCCGGATGGCGCGGTCAGGCCGTTTCCGGCCGGAATCACCGGTGCTGCCATTGCCGGCGGCATCTCGCCGTCGCTGCTGAAGCGAACCGTGGCCATGGCGCTCGATGGCGTCATCGTTGATCTGGCCGATCCGATTGGCCAGGATGCGCGGATCGAGTTCCTTGACCGCGAGGATCCCCGCGCGCTGGGACTGATCCGGCACGACTGCGCCCATGTGCTGGCCGAAGCGGTGCAAAGCCTGTTCCCGGGCACCCAGGTGACAATCGGCCCGGTGATCGACAACGGGTTCTTCTACGATTTTTACCGCGAGCCGCCGTTCTCGCCGGACGACTTCGCCTTGATCGAACAGAAGATGCGGCAGATCATCGCCGCCGACAAACCCTTTACCAGGCAAGAATGGAGCCGCGACAAGGCGCGCAGCTTCTTCGAGACCAAGGGCGAGGCCTTCAAGGTCGAACTTGTCGATGCCATTCCCGAAGATCAGACCCTCAAGATGTATGCGCAGGGCGACTGGATCGATTTGTGCCGCGGCCCGCACATGACCTCGGTCGGTAAGGTCGGCAACGCCTTCAAGCTGATGAAGGTGGCTGGCGCTTACTGGCGCGGTGACAGCAACAACCCGATGCTGACCCGCATCTACGGCACGGCTTTCGCCAAGCAGGAGGAACTCGACGCCCACCTGCACCAGATCGAGGAAGCCGAGAAGCGAGACCACCGCAAGCTGGGCCGGGAGATGGACCTGTTCCATTTCCAGGACGAAGGTCCGGGCACGGTGTTCTGGCATTCCAAGGGCTGGACCATGTTCCAGCAACTGACCGCCTACATGCGCCGCCGCCTGCGCGGTGACTATGAGGAGGTCAACGCGCCGCAACTGCTCGACAAGTCGCTGTGGGAAACCTCGGGCCACTGGGGCTGGTATGCCGAGAACATGTTCGCCTCGAAATCGGCATCCGGGTTCCTCAATCCCACGGATGCGACCCGTGACCAGCGGGTGTTTGCGCTCAAGCCAATGAACTGCCCCGGCCATGTGCAGCTCTTCAAGCACGGGCTGAAGAGCTACCGTGATCTTCCTATCCGGCTTGCGGAATTTGGCATGGTGCACCGCTATGAGGCCTCCGGCGCGCTGCATGGCCTGATGCGTGTCCGGGCCTTCACCCAGGATGACGCCCATATCTTCTGCACCGAGGACCAGCTCGAAGCCGAGTGCCTGAAGATCAACGACCTGATGATGTCGGTCTATGCCGATTTCGGCTTCACCGAGGTGGTGGTCAAGCTGGCCACACGCCCGGAAAAACGCGTCGGCACCGATGCGATGTGGGACCACGCCGAGAACATCCTGCGCAAGGTCCTGGCCAAGATGGAGGCTGAATCCGGCGGGCGCATCAAGACGGGCATCAACGAGGGCGAAGGCACGTTCTACGGGCCGAAATTCGAGTACACGCTCAAGGACGCCATTGGCCGGGACTGGCAATGCGGCACGACGCAGGTCGACTTCAACCTGCCCGAGCGCTTCGGCGCCTTCTATATCGGGCCCGACGGCGACAAGACCCAGCCCGTGATGGTGCACCGCGCTATCTGCGGCTCACTGGAGCGCTTCCTCGGCATCCTGATCGAGAGCCATGCCGGGCATTTCCCGCTCTGGCTGTCCCCCGAGCAGATCGTGGTCTGCCCGATCACCTCCGAAGCGGACGCCTATGCCGAGAAGGTGACGCAGCGCATGCTGGCCCACGGCCTGCGTGCCCGCGCGGACCTGCGCAACGAGAAGATCAACTACAAGGTGCGCGAGTATTCGCTGGCCAAGGTACCGCTGATCATCGCGGTGGGCAAGCGCGAGGCCGAGGACAACACCGTCTCCGTGCGCCGGCTGGGCTCGCAGGCACAAACCGTGATGGGCCTTAAGGAAGCAATCGATGCCTTCACGGAAGAGGCGCTTGCGCCCGATGAGCGGCGTGCGCGGGCTCTGATGGCCGCCCAGTGACGGGACAGGGCATCTTGCCGTTTCCGGATCGACAAGCGGTGTGTTTGCCGGCAGATTTCTCCGATGATGCTTCATAGCTACCGCAAGCGGCTTGAAGCCGACCTGACGACATGGACGGCCGCCGGGCTGATCCAGCCCGAGCAGGCACTCGGCATCCGCCGTGCCGTGCAGGCCAGTGCGGGCAGCAGCCGGCTTCCGGCCCTGCTTGGCCTGCTTGGCGGGCTGCTGCTGGCGTCGAGTGTGCTCGCCTTCGTTGCGGCCAACTGGGACCTCGTGCCCCGGCTCGGCAAGCTGTCGGGCATCCTGATCCTGATCGCCGCCGCCTTGGCGACGGCCCACCGCTTTGACCGGGCAGAGGCGCGCCAGGCCGGCGATGCCGCTGCGACCACGGCCACGCTGATTTTCGGCGCGGGGGTTGCGCTGGTCGGGCAGATGTATCACCTGCCTGCCGACTGGCCTGCCGGGAGCGCACTGGTCGGCATCGGCGCGCTGGCGGTGGCGACCCTGATGCGCTCGGACGGGGCGCTGATCATCGCCTTTGCCTGCATGATCGCCTGGCTGTTCGGCGTGCATGACGAAAGGGTTCCGGGCGCCAATCTCTGGTATCTCGCCTTTTTCCTGCCCGCGCTGGCGCTGGCCCTCGGGCGCGGCAACCGCGCGGTGCATCACATGGCCGTTCTGGCCGCGCTGGCCTGGCTCGTGCTGATCGTGGGGGACAGCACCTTCCGCAATGCCGAAATGGGCACACACATCGCCTATCTTCTGTTCGTGGCGGTGTGCTTCATCGGGCTCGGGTTGCTGGCGGTGGATCGCCGCCTGCCTGCCTTGCTGAGTGCCTGCACTGCCTGGGGATTGCTGGGCTATGTTGGCGTGATCGGTCTGCAACTGTCGCGCGTGCTCGAACCGGCCGGGGCTGTTGCGGGCTTTGCCGCCAGCCGCGTCATCGTCTCGGGCCTGCTGGCTGTCGGGGCTGTCGGAGCCTTGCTGGCCTTCTTGCCGGATCGCAGGTCGGCTGTCGCGATGGCAGCAGCGCTGGTTCTGGCCATGACGACCTCGCTGGTGTTCTGGAGCGGTGCCGGGCAGAGCTTCGGTGGCCGGGTGGTTGTCTCGGCGCTGGTGCTGCTGTCATCGTCGGCGATGATCATCGCAGGAGCGGTGATGGGCCAGCGCCGCGTTTCGCTCGCGGGAGCGGGCGCATTCGGCCTGGCCGTGATCGTGCTGCTGTATCGCACGGTCGGCACGCTGCTCGACCAGTCGCTGTTCTTCCTGGCTGGCGGTGTGCTGCTGATCGCGATTGCAGCGGGCATGCGCATGCTGGTTCAGCGCCTCGGGGCGTCGCAGCCGGGCGGTGTGGCATGACGGGACAGGAAGAGATGGGCCCTGTGGACCGTCTTGTGGGGCGTATTCCTGCTCTGGCGCGGGCGGGCCTTGCGGCGCTGGTGCTGTGCGGGCTCGTGCTCGCCATGGTGGTCGAGCGCGCCGCGATCCTGCGTGATGGTGCCACGATCCGGCTTGCGACGTTGCCGGTGGATCCACGCGACCTGTTTCGGGGCGATTATGTGGTGCTCGACTATGAGATCAGCACCATCAACCTCACGCGCATCGGGGCTGCCGCCGATCTCAGGCGCGACGAGCCGATCCAGGTCGGCGTGCGTGCCGGGGTCAATGGTCAGGCGGAGGTCGTGCGGGTGGTCAGGGCCGGGCAGCCGAGCGAGGCAGGCCTGATCTGGCTTGGCAGCAAGGCCGGCTCGGTGATGAACTGCATCAGGGGCTCCGTCGGGGCCTCATGTTCCGAGGGCGACAAGGTCATGCGCGTGCGCTACGGCCTTGAGAGCTACTTCGTGCCGCAAGGCGGGGGGCGCGCGATCGAGACCACACAGGCGTCGCGCGTCGAGATCCTGGCTGCCGTCAATGCTGCCGGAGCTTCGGCGATCAAGGCTCTGCTGATCGACGGAAAGACTGTCTACAACGAGCCGCCGTACTGAACATCAGCGCCCGACGACGACCTCGATGTCGCGATCGAGGCCGGCCTCGATCTTGAATTCGTGGGTGTGGACCTGCCCGCCCTGGCGGGCAATCAGCACATATTCACCCTCGGCGAGAATGACCTGCGGGAAAGCCCCGATCGCTTCGCGGATCACGTCGCCGCCCGGCGTCAGCACGGAAAAGGCGGTGCCGGCAAAGGCTTCGCCACCTGGCGCGGTCACCAGTTTCAGCGTGGCCTTGGCGGCGCGGTGGAACAAGGTCGCCTCGATCAGCTTGCCGCTCTCGACCTTCACATCGACACGGCGGATGGCATTGGCATCACCATGGGTGGAGACGACGTGATACGTGCCCTCGGGCAGGCGCAGGATGTCGCCGGACCTGACATTCTCGGCCACGAGCCGGCCTTCGGAGTTGCCGGCCAGCGGCACGAACACCGAAAAGCTGATGCTGGATGCCGGGATCGGACGGTCGAGAATCACGCCGCCCAGCTTCAGCCCGCCGGCGCTGAGCGTGACCCGCTCGTTGAGAGCGCCGTTGGCCGGCACGGTGACGCGCTTCCAGCCGCTGGCGAAGCCGTAAGTGGCGTGGACCACATAGCTGCCAGGATCGATCGTCAATTGCGGCGTGGCAAGCGTCGACCGCGCGACGATCTGTGGAGGGCCGCCACTGGCGTCATCCTTCAGGATGCGCCAGATCAGGCCGGAGGTGATCGGCTTGTTCTCGGTGGCATAGATGGCGCCGAGCCTGACGCCCTGCGACGGTGCGGGAGTCTGGGCCAGCGATGGTGCCGGGAGCGCCCCGACCGTCACCAGCGCAACCACGCCGAGCGCCGCCGCGAGCCTGACTAGCCTTTTTGCGAAACGAACCATCATGGCTCTCCTCATACCGTCGCCTGCCAGGAGATGCCAGTCTTGCGTCCGGCTGGCAGCGTCGGCCACTTGTCGGCCACTTGTCGGCCACTTGGCGAGCATAGGTCAAATGCGCGCGAAACTGTGACCTCAGGGTGGCATCCGCTCGTTGAGCTTCTGACCACGCGGCGTTCTGTCAAGCCGCTGCTGATGACGGCGGGCGGGCCGAGCCAGGAGGAGATCGAGACGATCCTCACCGTGGCCTGCCGCACGCCCGATCACGGCAAGCTGGTGCCTTGGCGGTTCATCGTCTTCAGTGGCGCGGCGCGCGAGCGCGCCGGTGAGGTGATCGCGGAAACCTACAAGGCCGATCATCCCGCAGCGGATGCTGACACACTGGCCTTCGAGCGCAACCGGCTGGCGCGTGCGCCACTGGTGATCGCGGTGGTGTCGCGGGCGCGGGCGCATGCCAAGATCCCGGAATGGGAGCAGCTGCTGTCCTGCGGCGCAGTTTGCATGAACCTGACGCTGGCCGCCAATGCGCTCGGCTATGGCACGAACTGGCTGACCGAATGGTATGGCTATGACCGCCGCGTGCTCGACAGGCTTGGTCTTGGCCCCCATGAACGGATGGCCGGCTTCCTGCACGTCGGGCGCAGCGATGCAGCGGTGCAGGACCGCGAGCGGCCTGTTCTTGCGGATGTCGTGACCTACGCCTGATCCCGGCTGCCCGCGTAGCGTTGTCCATTTCTCATCTGAATCGAGCCCGCCATGCACTACAGACCCGACGCGCGCGACACCAGTGTCCTGCCGCATGATCCGCTGAAGGCCATCGTCGCGCCGCGACCGATCGGCTGGATCAGCGCGCTGAGCGCTGCGGGTGACCTCAATCTGTCACCCTATTCGTTCTTCAACATGATCTCCTCGTCGCCAACGCCGATCGTGATGTTCTCCTCCGAAGGCCGGAAGGATGCGGTGACCTTTGTCGAAGAAACCGGCGAGTTCACCTGCTCGCTGACCAGCTACGACATGGCCCAGCAGATGAGCCTGACCTCCGCCCCGTTGCCGCGCGGGCAGAGCGAGTATGCCTTTGCCGGGCTTGAAACCGCGCCGTCCGAGCTTGTCAGGCCGCCGCGCGTCAAGGGCGCTCCGGCTGCGCTCGAATGCAAGCTTCTGTCGGTGACCGCTCTGCACGACCTCACCGGAAAGCCGATTGACCGCTACATGGTGCTCGGTCAGGTCGTCAGCGTCTTCATCGACGAGCGCTGCCTGATTGATGGCCGCTTCGACATGACAGCGGCCCGCACCATCGCCCGCTGCGGCTACTCGGATTACACGGTTATCGACACCTTGTTCTCGATCCAGCGACCGCCGGGTGGCTAGCTGATGGCAGAGCCGCGCCGCCTGCCGCCGCTGACCTCCGACGAGCGCAAGAGACGCCGCCTGGCAGTCGCAGTGCGGCTGCTGCTGATGGCGCTGATCGGCGGTTCCGGCCTGTGGCTGGTGCTGGAACTCGACAAGGCCAGGCGGGCGCAGAACTGCCTCGAATCTGGCAGCCGGACCTGCCGTATCCTCGATGTCAGGTAGCGCTCTTGCGGGCCCTCACGCCTGTTGCCTTGCCGCAGCCTGCAGCCTTGCCAGCAACCGTCGTGCGCGCTTGAGGTGGGGCAGATCGAGCATCTCGCCATCGATGCCGATGACGCCCAGATCAGGGTTCGCCTCAAATGCCGCGACGATGGCCCGGGCCTTGTCGACGGCCGCTGGCGAGGGGGTGAATACCGCGTTGATGACCGGCACCTGCGCCGGATGTATCGCCATCTTCGCGACAAAGCCGTCACGGCGGGCAGCCTCAGCCTCAGTGCGTAATCCATCCATGTCGCGGAAGCTGGTGAACACCGAATCGACCGGGTCGACGCTCGCCGCCGCCGCGCCCATCAGTGTCAGGGCGCGGGCCAGCCGGTAGGGGTCGGCATAGCTGCCATCGTCAAGACGGTTGGTCTCCGCGCCCAGTTCGGCTGACAGGTCCTCGCCGCCCCAGGTCAGAGCCATCAGTCTGTGCGACGAACCGGCATAGGTTCCGAGCTGGAACATGCCGCGCGGGGTCTCCGTGGCGATGGCGAGGATGCGGACGGCCCCGTCACGGACATTGGATTCAGCCTCACGCACGGCGATCTTGGCCCCCAGATGCTGCATGCTGATGCCGCCCTCAGCCTTGGGCAGCACGATCGCATCGGGACAGGCTCCGATCACGCCGTCGAGATCGGCGTCGGTGAGGCCCGTCGCCAACCCGTTGACGCGGACCATCAGGCGCGGGCCGTCGCCTTGCACCGATGCCGCGATGAAATCCCGCGTCAGGCCGCGGGCCAGCGCCTTGCGCTCGGCTGCGACCGAATCCTCAAGGTCGATGATCAGCGCGTCGGCGCCCGATTGCAGGGCCTTTTCGAGCTTGCGGGCATCATCGCCCGGAACGAACAGCAAGGATCGCATGCCTTCAGCCCTTCGCCGGGCGCTTGCGCATGAAGGCCTGGCGGCGGCACTCGGCCACCAGCACGCCATCCTGCCTGTAGGCGCGGTGGATGAAATCGACGATGCCCGCATCCAGCCGCGAGCGCGATTCGCGCACCGATACGATCTCGGTCGTGCAGTTGATCGTGTCACCCTCGAAGAGCGGGGCCGGGAACCTGACATCGGACATGCCGAGATTGGCGATGGTGGTGCCGACCGTGGTGTCGTTGACCGAAATCCCGATCATCAGGCCCAGCGTGAACAGGGAGTTCATCAGTGGCTTGCCCCATTCGGTCTCGGTAGCGCAGAAGTGCGCATCAATGTGCAGCGGCTGCGGATTCAACGTCATGTTGGAGAACAGCATGTTGTCCATCTGCGTGACGGTGCGGGTCAGGCGATGGCGGATCACGGTGCCGACTGCCAGATCCTCCAGATAGAGGCCGCCGCGCCAGTGTCGTCCGTCGCTGCCGATCTTGGTCATGGTCCACAATTCCCTTTTCAGCACATTCGTCCGAGTCCTGACTTAACGCTTCGCTTACCATACTTCACGCATGTTGAAGACCGGCACGCGTCGCAGGCGAAGCGGTGTTGCGCCAACGTTCTCGTCGCCGTCCCCATCGCAGCGGGCCTTCATGTTCCTGTTCAGAACCAGCGCTCCCAGCCCAGCGGCACCGGCCAATCCGGTGATCGATGCCATCCGGCAGGGCGCAGACCGTACGGGCACGCATTTCGACTATCTGGTCAAGACCGCACAGCGCGAATCGGCCCTCGATCCTGAAGCCAGGGCCCGCACATCGAGCGCGACAGGACTGTTCCAGTTCATCGAGCAGACGTGGCTCTCGATGGTGCGCAGCGAAGGAGCCAAGCATGGCCTCGAAGAGGCCGCCCGCGCGATCACGCAAGGGGCCGATGGCCGCCTGGCCGTGCCAGACCAGAAGATGCGCCAGCAGATCATGAACCTGCGCCGCGATCCCGAGGTGGCATCGACCATGGCCGGGGCCTTCACCCAGCGCAACCGCGACCAGTTGCAGGCCAGCCTGGGGCGTGAGCCGACCGGTGGCGAACTCTATATCGCCCACGTGCTCGGTGCGCGCGGAGCCAACGATCTGATCAGCACCGCCCAGTCCGCGCCCCAGCGCAGCGCCGCCCTCGACTTTCCCGAGGCCGCCGCCGCCAACCGCGGCATCTTCTTCGACAAGGCCGGCAAGGCCCGCAGTGCCGCCGAGGTCTACAATGTGCTGGCCTCCCAGCATGCCAACATCGCCAGCGCATCTGGGCCGCAAACGGTGCAGGCTCCGAGCCAGGAGCGCAAGGGCCTGCTCGGCCTGTTCTCGACCGAAGGCGGCCGCAAGCCGGTGTCCGATGCCGTGGCAGCGCTCTGGTCTGGTCCGCGCGGGGGGCGGGTGCAACTGGCCTCGCTCGAGCCGGCGCAGCGCTTCTTTCCAAACGCCGAAGGCAATATGACCCAACCGGCATACCAGCCGCCGCCCGAGACTGCGGGCAGGCCTGTGATGGCGCCGAGGCCGCCGGAACGTCCTGCCGACATCGGCTTGGCCACTGCCCCGGAGCGGGGGAAACCGGCGCGTCAGCGCGGCAAGCCGCTTGATCTCAGTGCCTTCCTTCGCCGCGAGGTGATCCGGTGATCGTGCGCCGTTTCCTGCTCTGGGCCCGCACCGCCAGCGCCAGTGACCGTGCCGCCGGCACGAGGGCATTGGCCGAAGCCTATGTGCGTTCGCCGATGATGATCGAGGACCGGCGCGAGGCCGAGACCGCGATGCTGTCGATGCTGGACGATCCTTCCGCATTGGTCCGGCGCGCGCTGGCTGAAGCCCTCGCCGGAGAGGATGCGCCCCGCGCCGTGATTCTCGGCCTGATGCATGACCAGTCCGACATTGCCGCCATGGTGCTGGCGGCCTCGCCGGTGCTGACCGAGGCCGATCTCGTGGATGCGGTCGCGGTTGGTGACGAACTGGCCCAGATCGCGGTGGCGCGGCGGGTGGATGTCACCATCTCGCTCGCAGCCGCCATTGTCGAGGTCGCCTGCCCGGCGGCAATCCGGCAGCTGCTTGGCAATCCATCGGTGCAGATCGCTGCCTCGACCCTCCAGCGCGCGACAGATCGTTGTGGCGATATCGCCGAGGTGCGGGAAGCCTTGTTGGCGCGCCCTGACCTGCCGGTGGCGATCCGGCACCAGTTGGCGCTTCAGGTCGCAGCGGCCCTGTCGGTCTGGGCTGGTGGCTGCGGGCTGATGAGCCGCGACCGGGCTGACCGCGTGACGCGCGAATCGAGCGAGAAAGTTGCCGTTGAACTTGCCATGCGGCCCGAGGCCTTCGAAGCCGAGCTGATGGATCTGATCGGCCAGCTCAAGGCGAGCGACCGGCTTACGCCCGGGCTGATCCTGCGCTCGCTGCTCTCTGGCGAAGCGGCGCTTGCGGAAGCTGCGCTGGCGGATCTGGCCGGCATGCCGCTCAGGCGCGCCAGCGCCATCTTGCATGACCGACGCGGCTCAAGCGTGCTGCCGCTGTGTCGCAAGGCGGGAATTCCGGAAGCGTTGATCCCCGCTTTCGTCGCCGCAGTGGAAGCCGTGCGCGAGATTGGTGCACCGCCGCATGGCGCCGCCCGGGCGGCCACATCACGGCGGATCGTCGAACGTGTCCTGATTGCCTGCGATGCCAGCGATGTTGCGGACAATGCCGCGCTGATGGCGCTGCTCCGGCGCTTCGAGGCCGAGGCCGCCCGCGAGGAGGCCATGGAAACAGCACGGCTGCTCGCCGACGATGCGGCCCTGGCAGCCTTGCTTGAAATCGACCCCCACCTGACCTTGCTGGCCGATGACGGCATCGATGATCGCCGGTTGCCGATCGCGGCCTGACGGACCGCAGCGCCTTCCGCGCCGTCGCAACGACTGTCAGATGGACTTCAGCGCGCGCCTGATCAGTTTGTAGCCAAGCTCATCCAGTTCAACGATCATCTGTGTTCCGACCGGATGATCAACCACGTTGATATTCATCTTGATGATGATGCGGATAGCGTTCATATGCGTCTCGATGACGTCGTCCGGCACCCGCTCCAGCGCGTCCATCAGTTTGCACAGGCAGTCGGCAGCACGGCCCGCCAGCGGGTAGCCGAAGGTGGCCGCCTGACCGCGCATGTCGTGGGCCTTGCGGAAGAACAGTTTGGCGCCATCCGGCGCGCCAGCCAGATAGTTCTTCAGCGCTGTTTCGAGATCGGCCAGCTCACTTGCCATCCAGGCCGGGAACTCCTGCTTGAGCGATGCAAGGTTCATCTCCGCCTGCGCGAGCATCCGTTCGTAGTCCGCTGCGGTGCCGCCCGTGACAGCACGTTCCGCCAGGTCGCGGACAGGCTCGATCTTCGAGTGATCCTCGTGATCTTCCGAGCGTGGCCTTGGGCCCCAATCGCCTTGCCGGCTCATGTCTTGCTCCTCGTCTTCTCGATCAGTGGGCGGGTCCGGATGGTCTCGAACTCGCCACCATCCTTGCGGCGATCAGGGCCGCTGTAGTTGTTGCTGGCACCGCGGCGCCTGTCCGGACCAAAATAGCTCTTCGTCCGGATGAAAGGCCGCGGGAAGGCAACAACACCGAGGATCCGATCATACAGACCTTTAGAAGAAATGGGCTTTACAAGAAATTCGTTACAGCCCGCATCACGCGCCATGATCACGCGGCGTTTTTCCGCATGGCCCGAGACCATGATGATCGGTGCGAACGGATTGACGCTGGTCGTGGGCTGCCTGATCAGGCGTGTCACCTCAAGCCCGTCGAGGATCGGCATTTCCCAGTCCAGCAGGATGATGTCCGGCGAATTGCTCATGAAGACTTCAAGCCCGGTCGCTCCGTCCTCAGCTTCCAGGACCTCGCGGGTGCCAAATCCGTGGAGCAGGGCCTTGACCACTTTCCGCATGTACGGATTGTCGTCGATCACGAGAAAGCGGAGCTTTGTAAAATCAACCCTCATCGATGCATCAGTCCAGCAGCGGGCAGAGGCTGATTTCCCACCGCGCCCGTAACGGTGGGGAATAGGCGCGCGTGCATGATAGATCGGCAGCAACCTTACAGGCGGCGAGACCTGGCAAGGGCATTTTGCTAGTAGCCGAACTGCTCACGCAAGATTCGTTCGTCAAGACTATGCCCCGGATCATGCATCATCAGAAGATCAATTCCATGGTCCATGGCGATGTCGACGCGCAGCACGTCATCAACCTGGGTATGATCCGCCACGGCGCTGACGGGCCGCTTGTCGGCCTCCAGCACCTCGACCGTGACATGGGCCCTGTCGGGCAGCAGTGCGCCGCGCCAGCGGCGAGGCCGGAAGGCCGAGATCGGCGTCAGCGCCATCAAGGTGGCGTTGAGCGGCAGGATCGGCCCGTTGGCCGAAAGGTTGTAGGCGGTCGAGCCGGCCGGCGTGGCGAGCAGCACGCCGTCGGCAATCAGTTCGGGCAGGCGCTCCTTGCCATCGATGTGAATGGCCAGCTTCGCCGCCTGATAGGATCGCCGCAGCAAATGCACCTCGTTGATGGCGCGGGCGGTATGGACCTGTCCGGCCCGGTCCGTCGCCGTCATCTGCAAGGGGTGGACGATGGAGATTTCCGCTGCCCGCAACCGCTCCAGCAGCCGGTCCTCGCGGAAGTCGTTCATCAGGAAGCCGACAGAACCGCGATGCATCCCGTAGATCGGCTTCGATGCGCCCTTGCCGTTCATGAAGCGATGCAGGGTCTGGAGCATCAGGCCATCACCACCGAGGGCGACGATGACATCGGCCCGCTCGGGCTCGGTGTTGCCATAGCGCGCGGTCAGCCGCGCCAGCGCCGTGCGCGCGTCCTCTGTGTCACCCGCGACGAAAGCGATCGTCTCGATCGTGCTGCGGGGTAAAACCGCCGTGTTCATGACCGCACCAGCCTGTCCAGACGCGAAACCGCTGGAGCACAGGGCCCCGGCGGCTTGTTCATAGCACAAAAACCGCGCCTGTCAGTCAAGGTCGCCGGCCAGATGGCCAAACGGGGAGGATCTCAGACGGCCGAGGACCACTGCACGGGCACGAAGTCGAAGCTATTGCCGGCCTTGGCAATGAAGCCGGTGGCGGGGAAGGGCGCATGGTAGAAATGCACCTGCGTCTTTTCGGCAGCCATCATGTCGAGCAGGCGGTGGCGGGTGGCGCGGGCGACATCGGCATCCATGTCGAAGATGGCGGACCAGTCAGGGTTCTTTACGAACAGGGCAGGGTGGTTGGTGGTGTCGGCCATGAACATCAGCTTGCCGGTGCCCGACGAGATCATGAACACGCAATGGCCCGGGGTATGGCCGAAGGCGGCAACCGAGGTGATGCCGGGTGCGACTTCCGCACCGGGTTGATACTGCTTGACGTTGGCCGCCACCGGCGCAAACACCCGGCGGACGTTGGCGAAGGCCCCGCGCATGGCTTCCGGCGCAGCTGCCATGCGGGCATCGTCCATCCAGAAAGCCCATTCCGGGGCCGGCACAGTCAGTTCTGCATTGGGGAAGGTGAGGGTGCCGTCCTTCAGGCGCAGGCCATTGATATGATCGCCATGGAAATGGCTGAAGACGACGCGGGTGACCTGCTCGGGCGTGAAGCCCGCAGCGCGGAAGTTGCGCATCCAGACACCTGAGGTCGGGGCTCCGGAATCGCCGTTTCCGGTGTCGAGCAAGGTGACCTGTGCACCATTTTGCACAACGAGTGTGGTAAAGGAGATCGACAGCGCATTGGTGGGCAGGAAGGCTGCGCCCATGGCGGCCTGAACGGCGGACAGTTCCGCATTGCGGATGAAGCCCTCAAGTGGCCGCTGTGCAAAGCCATCGTTGATGGCGGTGACCGTCATGTCGCCGACCTTGTAGCGGTAGAAGCCGGGTGCCTGGCCGGTGGTAGCAGCTTGGGCCAGGGCGGGTGCGGCAACGCCACCGGCGGCCAGGGCGGTTGCAGCGGCAGCGGTCATGAAGGCCTCGCGGCGTGAAAGATCGATCATTGGTGTTTCTCCCGGGACCGAGCGCAACCTTGCTGGTCGCATTCGTCTTCACCGAGCACATGGCGCAGGCTCGGCCCTTTTCAACCGCTGCAAGACGTGGTTTGCATTCACGAAAGCGGGAGGTCGTGGCGTCCTGCCTCGGCTGCCAGAAAGTCGGCACAGGCCCTGACCCTCGGAAGATGCTGGCGATCGGGCGGCATCAGCGCGGAAACTGGCTGGACATCGACGCACCGGTCGGCAATCGACAGTTCCAGCGAGATCTCCGGATAGCGCGCCTGAAATGCCGGCAGCCGTGGAGCCAGACGGTGCTTGGCAAAAGCCGTGCCGGTGTTGACCTTCAGCAGGCCGCGCGGCTTGCCGCGCGCGATGGTGACCTGCGCCCCGGCGGCCTCGATGGCGGCCAGGATGCTGCGGCCCTGCGTCCGCAGCGTCTCGCCCTCGCCGGTCAGCACCGGCCGCTGCGTGGTGCGCTGCATGCGTTTCACGCCCAGCCGGTCCTCGAGCCGCGTCACCGCCTTGGAAACGCCAGACGGGGTCAATGCCAGCTCATCGGCTGCTGCTGCGAAGCTGCCCGTCTCGACCACGCGGACGAGGATGGCGATCTCTTCGGAGGAGGAGGTCTTATTCGTGACTGTTCGTCCGATCTGAGCATCTGAATCCAAGAATGATCGACTGTGCGGACGATAATCCACGTGCTCCCGTGACCAACCCCAGGAGAACGCCATGGGCTTCATGCGTGATGTATCGCGCGACCCGATCCCCTGCATCCTCACCACATCAGAGGGCCACGTTGAACGCGACCGTTCAAGGGAACTGGCCTGTCGCGAGCGGATCAAGGCGCAGCGTGACGCCTTCAGCGCGATCGCGCGTTGGCGGCGCGACCTGTTGAAGGCTGCTCCGGAGGGCCATGACAACGCGAGGCTGGGCTGATGCCGCTGGTCAGGATCGATGCTCCCGCTGCGTTGCCACCGGAGCGCCTGCGGGCCATGGCCGATATGGTCCATGCCGCCCTCGTCACCCATATGAATGAGCCGGAGGCAGACCGTTTCCAGATCATCTGGCGCCATGGCGTGCAGCATTGGCTGATCGATCCGCGCTATCCATCGGTCGAGCGGACAGCGGAGGCGCTGATTGTCTCTGTCGCGCTCAGGGCAGGGCGGACGGAGGCCCGGATAATGGCCTTCTACCGGGCTGTGGTGGCACAGGCCGCAAAGCTCGGCGGCATCAAGCCGGATCATAGCCTGATCGCTCTCAGCGAGAACGCGCCGCTGGACTGGTCATTCGGGTGGGGCGAGGCGCTCTACGCGCCGGCCGCCGCCAGCCCGGTCAGAATCGCCCCGGCCTGAACGGCTCAGGATTGACGAAAACCGGCTCGCCAGTGACCATCTCGGCAACCATGCGACCGGTGACGGCTGCCAGCGTCAGGCCGTGATGGGCGTGGCCGAAGGCAAAGGTCAGGTTCTTGTGGCGCGGTGCCGGGCCGATAACCGGCATCATGTCCGGGGTGCAGGGCCGGTTGCCGAGCCATGGCGTTGCGTCGAGCCGCTCGCCCAGCGGGAAGACCTGTCGGGCGATGGGCTCGGCCCGGCCAAGCTGGACAGGTGTTGGCGCCGCGCCGCGGGTCGCGAACTCTGCCCCGGTGGTCAGGCGCACGCCTTTCAGCATCGGCGCGAGGAAATAGCCCCGCTCGTGATCCAGCACCGGGTGGTTGAGCACGGCATTGCCCTCGGCCCGGTAGTGCATGTGATAGCCGCGCTTGACGGCGAGCGGGAAGCGATAACCCAGTCCCTGCGTCACCAGATCGGCCCAGGGACCGAGGCAGACGACCACATCGCGCGCAGTGATCACCGTGCCATCGAAGGCCACCACGGTCCAGGAGCCATCCGGGCTCTGGTTCAGTGTCGTGGCCTCGCCCTTGAGGAAGGCACCGCCCAGGGCCTCGAAGCGCGCCAGATAGGCCATCGAAAGCCCATGCGGATCGGAAACGGAGACGGGGTCGGTCCAGTGCAGGCCGCCGATCAGGTCATGGGTCAGGTGCGGCTCGGCGCTGCGCAAGGCTGGCGCATCGAGCTTTCTGTGGTTGAGGCCGAAATCGGCACGCCACCTGTCCGCCTCGGCGAAGCGCGCGTCCTGCTCACGGGCTGTGCGGAACACTTTCATCCAGCCTGTCCGGCGCAGCAGGTGCTGAGCGCCGGCCTCTCCGGCCAGCGCATCATGCTCGCTGACACAGTGTTCGATCAGCGTGGCGTATTGGCGGGCAATGGCCTCATGCCGGGCCTTGCGCGAGTGCATCCAGTAGGAGAACAGGAAGGGAGCCAGCTTCGGGATCGCCGCGGCGTGATAGTGCGCGTCGATGGTGTTGTTCATCGCGTAGCGCAGCAGGGCCCCGAAATCATGCGGGAAGCCGTAGGGATAGACCCCTTCGCGCTGGATCAGGCCAGCATTGCCGAAGGATGTCTCTTCGGAGACGCCGCGCCGGTCGACGAGAGCCGTGTTCCGCCCGCGCTTCTGGAGGTGCAGGGCTGTCGACACACCAACGACGCCCGCGCCGAGAACGATGCAATCAACCCGCATGATGAACCCGCATGTCAGCCGCTTTCCATGTTCCCAACCACGCCCTTTCATCAGGATAAGGCCGGTCGCGCGCAATGAAACACCGTTCTGCGGCCATCCCCGCGAAAATCTCCGGCTGAGGGGTGGCTTTGGCGCATATCCGTTGCGCTTGCTGCCGCTCGGGGCCGTGGCGCGCGCAAAGCCAAGGGTGTGCCATGCGCCGGAGCCGGTTGCCTCGCCGGCCCATTCTGGTAGTGGCGCAGGTTGCCGGGCTGAGGCGCCGCCGGCTTGAAGGATCCCGGCCCGTGCAGCTTGTCTTGTCCGCTCTTGCGCTGCTCGGCCGCTATGGCACGCAAGGGTTTGCGCTCTCGATTTTCATGGGGCTGGCGCTGCCGCAGTTCGCCGCCGCCGCGCGGCCCCTGCTGCCGATCACGATCTTCCTGTTTGTGGCGATGACCTTCGCGCGGGCCGACCTTGCGGCCCTGAAGGCGGCGCTGATCAGGCCCAAGGGTGTCATCGTTGCCGTGCTCTGGCTGACCGTCGCGCCCATCGCGATGATTGCAGTTCTGCTGGCTGTTATCCCGCGCGAGGCGCTGGATCCGGGGCTCGTGCTGGGGCTGGTGGTGGTCGCCGCCTCGCCGCCGATCATGTCGGGTCCGGCGGTGGCGATGATGCTCAACATTCCGCCCACGGTGCTGATTGCCTCAACGATCATCACCACCGCAGCGGCCCCGTTCGTCGCGCCGCCCGTGGCCGAATGGCTGCTTGGCGGGCCGGCTCCGCTGGATACGACCGTGCTGATGCTCCGGCTGCTAGGGCTTATCGGCGGGGCCATCGTGCTGGCGGTGGTGTTCCGCCTGATCGTCGGTTACCGGCGCATCGTGGCCCACAAGGTGTCACTCGATGGCTTCGGGGTCGTGATGTATTTCCTGTTCGCGATCGCGGCCATGGATGGCGTGACCAACGCCTTCATGACGCGTCCAGGCAAGGTGCTGCTCTTTCTCGGTGTCGCCTTCGGCGTGGTGCTGGCCGGCTTTGTGCTGGCCTGGTTTGTGCTCAAGCCGGCCATGGGCGCCTCCGACCGCTTTCTGATGGGTTACGGCACCGGCCAGCGCAACATGGGCGCGCTGATCGCCGCGCTGGGTGCTGCCACGCCGGAGACCACCTTCCTGTTCTTTGCGCTGGCGCAGTTCCCGATCTACCTGATGCCGCAGATCATCAAGCCGCTGGCCAGGCGCTTCGCCGTCACCGAAGGGCCGCCGCCGCGATGAACAGCTGGCGGGCGGGGACACAGGGCCAAAGCCGATTGCCCGGCGCGGCCTGCAATGCTAACCCGCCCGCATGACCAAGCCGATCATCATTGCGCCTTCGATCCTGTCCGCCGATTTCGCGCGGCTGGGCGCGGAGGTTGCCGCCATCGACCGGGCCGGCGCGGACTGGATCCATTGCGACGTGATGGATGGCCATTTCGTGCCGAACATCACCTTTGGCCCGGATGTGCTGAAGGCGATCCGCCCGCACACGGACAAGCTGTTCGATGTGCACCTGATGGTCGCGCCAGTCGATCCTTACATCGAGGCGTTCGCGCGCGCCGGAGCCGACCGGATCACCATCCATGTGGAAGCCGGGCCGCATCCGCATCGCACCCTCCAGGCGATCCAGGCGCTGGGAAAGAAGGCCGGCATCGCTCTCAATCCCGGCACGCCGGAAAGCGCCATCGCCTATCTGCTCGACAGCGTCGATCTGGTGCTTTGCATGACGGTCAACCCCGGCTTTGGCGGACAAGCTTTCATCCCTGAGGTTTGTGACAAGATTGCCCGCATCAAGGCGATGATCGGCGACAGGCCCATCGCCATCGAGATCGATGGCGGCTGCACGCCGGCGACGGCACCGCTCGTGGTTGCAGCCGGTGCCAGCGTGCTGGTGGCGGGATCTGCTGCCTTCAAGGGCGGCGAGGGCGCCTATGCCGGTAACATCGCCGCCCTGCGCAAGGCTGCTGAAGGCGCGCGCGGCGGCTGGGTGTGAGGCAGGGATTTGCTGCGCAAGCCTCGCTCCGGACGGGGTGGGTCAATGGCGGTGACGGGGCTGCGATGCTGATTCTGGAGACACATTGACATGATCCCGCGTTATTCCCGCCCCGAGATGGTGGCGATCTGGGAGCCGCAGACGCGGTTCCGGATCTGGTTCGAGATCGAGGCGCATGCCACCGACAAGCTGGCGGAACTGGGCGTGGTGCCGAAGGGGGCCGCTGCCGCCGTCTGGGCGAAGGCCGGTGACGCCGTGTTCGATGTGGCGCGGATCGACGAGATCGAGCGCGTCACCAAACATGACGTGATCGCCTTCCTGACCCATCTGGCCGAAATCGTCGGTCCGGAAGCCCGCTTCGTGCATCAGGGCATGACCTCGTCCGATGTGCTCGACACCACGCTCGCGGTGCAGCTTGCGCGCGCCTCCGACCTGCTCATCGCCGATGTCGACGGGCTGCTGGCTACGCTGAAGCGGCGGGCGCTGGAACACAAATACACCCCGACCATCGGCCGCTCGCACGGCATCCATGCCGAGCCGGTGACCTTCGGGCTGAAGCTGGTACAGGCGTATGCCGAGTTCGCCCGCTGCCGGGCGCGGCTCGTGGCGGCGCGGGCCGAGGTGGCGACCTGCGCGATTTCGGGCGCGGTCGGCACATTTGCCAACATCGATCCAGCGGTGGAGGCCCATGTCGCGGCGAAGATGGGCCTCGCCATCGAGCCGGTATCGACCCAGGTCATCCCTCGCGACAGGCATGCCATGTTCTTCGCCACGCTGGGTGTGGTCGCATCCTGCGTCGAGCGGCTGGCGACCGAGATCCGGCACCTGCAACGCACCGAGGTCTATGAGGCGGAGGAGTTCTTCTCGCCCGGCCAGAAGGGCTCCTCGGCGATGCCGCACAAGCGCAACCCGGTGCTGACCGAGAACCTGACCGGTCTGGCCCGGCTGGTACGCGGCATGGTCGTACCGGCCATGGAGAACGTGGCGCTCTGGCATGAGCGCGACATCTCACATTCCTCGGTCGAGCGGATGATCGGCCCGGACGCCACCGTGACGCTGGATTTCGCGCTGTCGCGGCTGACCGGGGTGATCGACAAGCTGCTGGTCTATCCGGCCAACATGCGCAAGAACATCGACCGGCTGGGCGGCCTGCACAACTCGCAGCGTGTGCTGCTGGCGTTGACGCAGGCGGGTGCCAGCCGTGAGGAGAGCTACGCGCTGGTGCAGCGCAACGCCATGCGAACCTGGGAAAATGGCGAGGATTTCCTGACCAATCTCAAGGCCGATGCCGACGTGGCGGCGCGGCTCAGCCAGGCCGAGATCGAGGCGATGTTCGACGAGGCCTATCACCTCAAGCATGTCGACATGATCTTCCAACGTGTCTTTGGTGAGGACTGACCGCGGTCCGTGCCGATCCGCCCTGCCACGGTTGATGATTTGCGCGCCGTCACCGGGCTGATCGAGCGGGCCGTGCGCATCAGCAATGCGACGGACTATACCGCCCAACAGCAGATGCAGGTGCTGGCCGATTACGCGCTGCCGGCGATGAAGCGCAGGCTGACGCGGTCGGCCGCCTTTCTCGTGGCGGAGATGCCGGTCTGGGCCAGCGCTGAGCGCATCGTCAGCGGCGTGGCCGTTGCCGTAAGGTCCCGCCGGGCCAGCGCCGATGATGTGGCCAGCATCGAGGCGCTGTTCGTTGATCCGTCGGCACAGGGCATGGGCGTGGGCGGGGCGTTGCTCGATGATCTGGTCGAGCGGGTGCGCCGGGCCGGTATTGCCCGCATCATGGTGTCAGCCTCGCTGACGGCTGCCGACTTCTATGCCCATATGGGCTTTTCCCGGCTCGGGCGGTCGCAGTCCAACACCGGCGTCGATACCGTGATGATGGAGCGCCTGCTCGGCTAGCCGGGTTGTCACGACATCGGCTTCATCGCAACCATCAAGATCCTCGTACACCACCGGCACCTTGCCCGAAATGGTCCCGGGAACCCAGAAACCCCTTCATGGCGGCACCTCTCCCATGCGCACCTCCGATGCTGACATCCTGATCATTCCCGGCCTGGGCGGCTCCGGCCCCGAACACTGGCAAACCCGCTGGGAAGCGAAGCTCAGCACGGCGCGCCGTATCGAGCAGGGCGACTGGAAAGAGCCGCACCGGGCTGAATGGGCCGCCAATATCGTGGCGGCTGTCAAGGCTTCGAGCCGACCGGTGGTGCTGGTGGCGCATAGCTGCGGCGTCAGTTCGGTGGCCCATGCCGCAACGGAACTTGCAGGGCTGGCTGTTGCCGGGGCCTTTCTGGTCGCACCGGCTTCCGAGCGGGCGCTGCATGCAATTCCCGGGATGCCGGCCGACTTCGCGCACCACGTCAGGCAGAAGCTGCCGTTCCGCGCCGTGCTGGCGTCCAGCACCAGCGATCCTTATTGCACCGTTGACGAGGCGCAGGAACTGGCAGGGGCGTGGGGGGCGGAGTTCTCCGATGCCGGTGATGCCGGCCACATCAATGTCGCGTCCGGTCACGGCCCATGGCCCGAAGGGCTGATGCGGTTCGCCGGCTTCCTGCGCTCGCTGGGGTAGGGCTGCGCGCCGCTCAGAGGCCGAGCAGACTGCCTGCGAGTTTCAGCAACACCTGCCCGCAGGCCAGGCTCCAGAAGCCGGCAACGACCGTGGCGATGGCGACGAAGGGAATAGGCCGCCCGTCGATCTGGCGGCCCATGACGGTGCTCCGCAGGATGATGAACGGGGCACAGAACACGACCACCGGCACGCTGGCCACGGCGAGGACGCCGCCGGTCTCCAGCAGCTTGAAACTCGCGCGGCGTGCCGTGAACAGCTCGAACGCACTGGCCACAAGTCCTGCGAAGGCAAAGCCGATGAAGAGTGCCTGAAACGCGTGGATGGCTTCCGGTTCGAGATTCAACGCCAACGCCCTTCGCTACGCCAACAGTTAACGAAAGCTTATTGCGCATCCTTAAGCGGACGTTAAGCGACGCCTGCTTTCATGCTTAACGCAGTCCGGCTTGCCGCTCCCTCACGCGTCACCGGCGGTGGTTGCGTTCCGGCGAGACATTCTTTCATGTCACAAGTACATTCCTGTCCGTCCACGTCCGGCCATAGCGCAGCGGCCCTGCTGCGCACGCGCCATCACGTCACCGTCAGGCCGGCTCCGCGCGCCGACGGGCTGATCTGGGCTTTCGTGGTCATGCTGCTGCTGTTTGCGGCGGGCGGAATCGCTGGCGGCATGTGGTGGGCACAGCGTCCGCCCGCGCCACCCCAGATGATCGAGATGCGAATCGGTTCGGAAACGCTGGTGATCTCGTCGGCCTACAAAGGGCCGCGCACCGCCGACATGGGGCGCGAGGTCGGCATGACTCGCCTGCGCGTCACCTGGCCGGAGCTTGCCGCTGCAGCCCCCGGCAACACCGCCGAAGTCCACATCACCATCGGGCCCGCTTCGCCCACAACCGATCCGCGCGCGCAGTTCGCCACGCTGGCGCGCTTCCTCATGCCTGGCGCATGGACCAACCCGGGTGGGCTGGTGGCCCGCTCGTTCAAGAAGGGCTCGCCCTTCGATGCGGAGGAACTGTTCATGTCGCTGCCGGACGGGGCCAGCTTCTTTGCGCGCTGCACGGCGGATCTGGCCCGTACATGGCTCGACGAGGGCTGCCGGACGGTGCTCAAGCACGGTCCGTTCGACATCACGCTGCGCTTCCCGCGCGAGGCCCTGACAGAGTGGAATGCGTTGTCGGACGGCGTGCGCGCCCTGGTCGACAGCTTCCGCAAGCCAGTCTGACCGGCCTTTACGGCCGGCGCTGGCGGCTCAGTCTTCGAGGTCGACGTCCAAGATCGCCATGGTGAAGTTGAACGAGCGGTCGCCGTCTTCGTCATCGACATGGATGATGCCGACATACTCATCACCGATGTAGACCTCGGCGGAATCGTTCTTCTTGGGGCGCGCCTTAACGGCTATGCCGTGGTTGGCGAAGGTGCGGCGCAAAAAGCGCTCGAGTTTGGCGAGTTCAGTCTTGTCCACGATCTGCTGGTCCCAAAACGGCCGATGAAGGAAGGCGAGACGGCAGCGATGCCATGGCCGCAGGCCAAGGGCAAGCTCTTAGCGGCGTGGGGGCTCGCCGGGGCGCAGCCACCTGCTGTCCGGCGCAGCGCGCCGGTCACCCGAGGACGCTGCGCTGCCAAGCTGCAGTCTCCGGCGCAATGAAATGCGATTTTCGCGGATTTTGCACGGATTGATTTCGCGAACGCGATCTTTGAAAACAGCACAGTCGAAGCCTGTGCTTTTTTGTGGCAGCCATGCGAAAATGCGTTGTCGGCCATGCAAGTGGTTGCTAGCACTGTCCGGCAGATCAAACGACAGCCGGCAGTGCATCAGCGCCGTTCAGAAGCTGCCGCGAGATGCGACAGAGGGGACAGGCGTTCGACATGGAAATCTTTCTCCAGCAGCTCATCAACGGGCTGACCCTGGGCTCGATCTACGGCCTCATCGCCATTGGCTACACAATGGTCTTCGGCATCATCGGCATGGTGAACTTCGCCCATGGCGACGTGTTCATGCTGTCGTGCTTCATCGCGCTCATCTTCTTCATGCTGATCTCGTCGGCGCTTGGCACCGGCATGGTCGTCGTCGCATTGCTGCTGGTGCTGGTGATCGGCATGGCGCTGACGGCGCTGTGGAACTGGGCCATCGAACGGGTGGCCTACCGGCCGCTGCGCGGCTCGTTCCGGCTCGCTCCGCTGATTTCCGCCATCGGCATGTCGATCTTCCTGATGAACTTCGTGCAGGTGGTGCAGGGACCGCGCAACAAATCGCTGCCGCCGATCGTCGATGGTGGCCTCGTGTTCTTCGCCACCTCGGGCTATCCGGTCAGGCTGGCCTTCAAGCAGATGATCATCATGGCTGTGACGGCGGTCCTGCTGCTCGGCTTCTGGTATCTGGTGCAGAAGACCTCGCTTGGCCGGGCGCAGCGGGCCTGCGAGCAGGACCGCAAGATGGCCGCGCTGTTGGGCATCGATGTCGACAAGACCATCTCGATCACCTTTGTGATCGGCGCTGCGCTCGCGGCGGTGGCGGGCGTTATGTATCTGCTGCAATACGGCGTGATCAGCTTCAATGACGGCTTCATTCCCGGCGTGAAGGCCTTCACCGCAGCGGTTCTGGGCGGCATTGGCTCGCTGCCGGGCGCGGTGCTTGGCGGGCTGATCATCGGGCTGATCGAGGTGATGTGGTCAGCCTATTTCTCGATCGACTACAAGGATGTGGCGGCGTTCTCGATCCTGGCCATCACGCTGATCTTCCTGCCTTCCGGCATTCTGGGCCGGCCCGAAGTGGAGAAGGTCTGATGGCCAAGGTCGACAAGCGGATTGTCGAACAGTCCGGACCGCTGAAAACCGGGCCGATGGCGGCGCTCAAGGAGGCGGCCTTTGCTGGCCTCATCACCTTCGGCCTGAGCATCCCGATCATCGCCTACGGAACCCGGCAGGACATCAACAACCGGCTGGTGCTCGATGCGCGCTGGGATGCCGTGGCCTGGGCCGTGGCCATTGTTTTCATCGGCCGGCTGCTGGTCACGCTCAACGCGCAACGGCGGGCAGCAGGCGGCGGCAAGCTGATGCGCGTGCCGCAATCCCTCCAACCGGTGCTTGGCCGGCTGATGCCGGCGTTGGCCCCGCTGGCCATCGGTTTCCTGTTTGCCTTCCCGGTGATCTCGATCGTGTTTTCGGGCTGGCAGGGTTCGACCAAGTGGATCGACAATTTCGGTGTGCAGATCCTGATCTACGTGATGCTGGGCTGGGGTCTCAACATCGTGGTCGGCCTCGCCGGGTTGCTCGATCTCGGCTACGTGGCGTTCTATGCGGTCGGGGCCTATTCCTACGCGCTGTTCGCCACCAAGGTCATTCCCGCCACCTATCCGGTACTGGGTGTCTGGGCATTCTGGATCTGCCTGCCGGTGGCGGGCATCCTCGCTGCCTTCTGGGGAATCTTGCTCGGCTTTCCCGTGCTCCGTTTGCGTGGAGACTACCTCGCGATCGTGACGCTGGCCTTCGGCGAGATGATCCGGCTCGTGTTGATCAACTGGACCGATTTTTCGCAAGGCTATGCCGGCATTTCCGGCATCCCACGGCCGAGTTTCTTCGGCATTCCGTTCAATGCCAATGATAATGGCTTTGCGGCCACGTTCGGGCTGGAGTTCACCCCCATCTACCGCACCATCTTCCTGTATTATCTGATCCTCGTGCTGGCGCTGCTGACGGCCTTTGTCACCATCCGGCTCAGACGCATGCCGGTGGGCCGCGCCTGGGAGGCCCTGCGCGAGGACGAGATCGCCTGCCGCTCGCTTGGAATCAATACGACCACGACAAAGCTCACGGCGTTCTCGCTCGGGGCGGGCTTTGGCGGCGTGGCCGGGGCGTTCTTCGCGGCCAAGCAGGGCTTCATCTCACCCGAGAGCTTCACTTTCATGGAATCGGCCGTGATCCTCGCCATCGTCGTGCTGGGTGGCATGGGCTCGCTGTGGGGCGTCGCCATCGCGGCCGTGGTGATGATCGGCGGGCCTGAACTGATGCGCGAGATGGAGTTCACCAAGGCGATCTTCGGCAAGGATTTCGATCCGACCCAGTATCGCATGCTGATCTTCGGGCTGGCCATGGTGGTGATCATGATCTGGAAGCCGCGCGGACTGATCTCGACGCGCGAGCCCACCGCCTTCCTGAAACAGAGCAAGGCGGTCTCGGGCAGCCACGTCAAGGAAGGGCACGGCTGATGAGCACCCAACCCCTGCTCAAGGTCGAGCATCTCACCATGCGCTTCGGCGGCCTGGTGGCCGTGAACGATCTGTCCTTCGATGTGCAAAAGGGCAACATCACGGCACTGATCGGTCCCAACGGGGCCGGCAAGACCACGGTGTTCAACTGCATAACCGGATTTTACAAGCCGACCGAAGGCATGATGACGCTGACCCATGCCGATGGCAGCCACTATCTTCTGGAGCGCATGCCCGATTTCCGGATCGCAGCCGAGGCCAAGGTGGCGCGCACCTTCCAGAACATCCGCCTGTTCACCGGCATGACCGTGCTGGAGAACCTTCTGGTGGCGCAGCACAACGTGCTGATGAAGGCGTCGGGCTACACGATCATGGGCCTGCTCGGCATCGGCGGCTACAAGGCCGCCTCCGCCGCCTCCGTCGAGAAAGCAAAGTATTGGCTCGACAAGACCAGACTGACCGACCGGGCTGACGATCCCGCCGGCGATCTGCCTTATGGCGACCAGCGCCGGCTGGAAATCGCGCGGGCCATGTGCACCGAGCCGCTGCTGCTGTGCCTTGATGAGCCGGCGGCCGGCCTCAACCCGCGAGAAAGCCTCGAACTCAACAACCTGCTGCGCTCGATCCGCAAGGATGACGGGGTCTCGGTGCTGCTGATTGAGCACGACATGAGCGTGGTCATGGAAATCTCGGACCATGTGGTCGTGCTCGACTACGGCACCAAGATTTCCGACGGCACGCCGTCCCATGTGCAGAACGATCCCAAGGTCATCGCCGCCTATCTTGGCGTCGAGGATGAAGAGGTCGAGGCGGTCGAAGCGGAGGTGGGCCTGTGAGCGCGACGACCGGGACGGACGAGGCCGCCGTCAACGCCATGCCGGGCTCGGGCGCACCCATGCTCAGCGTGCGCGGGGTCAAGACCTATTACGGCAACATCATTGCCCTCAAGGGCGTCGACATTGATGTGAAGCAGGGCGAGATCGTCACGCTGATCGGGGCCAACGGGGCCGGCAAATCAACGCTGATGATGACGATCTTCGGCAATCCGCGGGCGCGGGAAGGCACCATCACCTATGCTGGCCGCGACATCACCGCGATGCCGACCCACGAGATTGCCCGGCTCGGCATGGCCCAGTCGCCCGAAGGCCGCCGCATCTTTCCGCGGATGACCGTGTTCGAGAACCTCCAGATGGGGGCATCGGTGGCGGGCATGACGCACTTCAGCGAGGATCTCGATCGCGTCTGCACGCTGTTCCCGCGCATCAGGGAGCGCCTCCAGCAGCGTGGGGGCACGCTCTCGGGTGGCGAGCAGCAGATGCTCGCGATCGCCCGCGCGCTGATGAGCCGACCCCGGCTGCTGCTGCTCGATGAGCCCTCGCTCGGGCTCGCCCCGCTGATCGTGAAGCTGATCTTCGACGCGATCCAGAACCTCAATCGCACCGAGGGGCTGACCGTCTTTCTCGTCGAGCAGAACGCCTTCCACGCGCTCAAGCTCGCCCACCGGGGCTACGTCATGGTCAATGGCGTCATCACCATGAGCGGCACCGGCAAGGAGTTGCTGGCCAATCCGCAGGTGCGTGCGGCTTATCTCGAAGGCGGGAGGCACTGAACATGCAAGGCGTTCTTTACGAAGAACCGTCGATCTGGCTGTTCATGCTGGTGACCATCATCCTGGGCGGCTGGACCGCGTGGATGACAGGCCGCGCCATCGCGCTGACATGGCGGCCACTGTGGCAACTGCTGCTCTACATCCTGATCCTCGGCCTGTTCGTGCGCTTCATCCATTTCGCGCTGTTTGAAGGCACCTTGCTCTCGCCCTGGTACTACATGGTCGATACGATCTTCCTGATCGGTTTTGCCGTGGTGGGCTATCGCCATACCCGCACCACTCAGATGACGACGCAGTATCGCTGGCTCTATGAGCGGGCAGGGCCACTGAGCTGGAGAGCGCGGCATGAATCCGAAGGATGACCGCTAACCTGCCGGAAAACCTTCACAATGCGATTTGAACGTTGAAATTTCACAAGCTTGACGGGTGACATGATCGTGAAAACGCGCAAGACTGCATATCACGGTGAGGTTACGCGCCGGGACAGGCCCGAGCCAGGGAACGGCTGGCCTGTGTCACAACAAGGGAGACATCATCCATGAAGAAAATCCTGTTGAGCGGCATTGCCCTCGGCACTGTCCTCGCTTTCTCGAGCGTGGCGCAGGCCCAGATCAAGCTCGGCATTGCCGGCCCGATCACCGGCCCCAACGCAGCCTTCGGCGCACAGCTCAAGAACGGCGTCGAACAAGCCGTTGAAGACATCAACGCAGCTGGCGGCATCCTGGGTCAGCGCATCACCGTTTCGGTTGGCGACGACCGTTCGGACCCGAAGGAAGGCGTCTCGGTCGCCAACAAGTTTGTGGCCGACGGCATCAAGATGGTGCTTGGCCACTTCAACTCCGGCGTCACCATGCCCGCTTCGGAAGTCTATGCCGAGAACGGCATCCTGATGGTCACGCCATCGGCGACCAATCCGCGGATCACCGAGCGCGGCCTGTGGAATGCCTTCCGCACCTGCGGTCGTGATGACCAGCAGGGCGCTGTTGCTGCCGACTACATCGTCAAGAACCTCAAGGGCAAGAAAATCGCCGTGGTCCATGACAAGACGACCTATGGGCAGGGCCTCGCCGATGAAACCCGCAAGGCCATGCGCGCTGCCGGCGTCAACGACGTGCTCTATGAAGGCGTGAACACCGGTGAGAAGGACTTCTCGGCGCTCGTCTCCAAGGTCAAGGCGTCCGGTGCTGATGTCCTTTATTGGGGCGGTCTGCACACCGAAGCCGGCCTGATCGTGCGTCAGATGCGCGACCAGGGCCTCAATACCGTGATGATGTCCGGTGACGGCATCACCTCGGACGAGTTCGCCGCGATCGGTGGCCCGGGTGTCGAAGGCACGCTGATGACCTTCCCGCCTGATCCACGCAAGCGTCCTGAAGCCGCGGCCGTGCTGAAGAAGTTCGAAGCCCGCAAGTTCAATCCGGAAGCCTACACTCTCTATTCCTATGCCGGCGTTGAAATCATGAAGCAGGCTGCGGAAGGTGCGAAGTCGCTCGATCCGAAAAAGATGGCCGAGTTCATGAAGACCGGCTTCAAGTTCAAGACCGTGATCGGCGAGATTTCCTTCGACAAGAAGGGCGACATCACCCGTCCGGACTACACCATGTACACCTGGAAGAAGGGTTCGGACGGCAAGGTTACCTACATCGAGAATTGATCGACATCTGAGCTGTCCGGAACGACCGAGTTCTGGCTCGTTGGTTCAGAACCCGCCCGGAGTGATCCGGGCGGGTTTTTCGTTGGGAGCGACCTGCGCCCTCAGTCTTGCACCGAGCCGATCACGCAGCTCATTGCAGCGCGGATCGTGTTGGCGCTGGCGACCCCGCCCTTTGCATGCGCTCGTGCGTTCGGCTCCCGGGCATGTGCCACCGTTGCTGTCCATCTGCCAGGCAGACCGGAGCCTCAGCCGAGCGTCGCCAGCTTTGGGAAGGTCTCAAGAAGCCAGAACGCCATGCGTTCCATGCCGCCGGTGAGGAAGGCGATGCCTGTGACGACCAGCAGGCCACCCATGACCAGTTCGATCTTGCGGAAATGCCGCCGGATGCCGGCCATCGCCGTCATGAAGCGCTCGATGCCGAAGGCGGCAATGATGAACGGAATGCCGAGACCCAGCGAATACACCGCCAAGAGTGACATGCCACGATAGACCGTGTCGGATGAGCCGGCCACCGCAAGGATGGCGGCGAGGATGGGGCCGATGCAGGGCGTCCAGCCAAAGGCAAAGGCCAGACCCATGAGATAGGCACCGCCCGGACCGGCAGGCGTGGCGACATCGAAGCGCTTCTCGCGGTAGAGCATGGCGATACGGAACACGCCGAGGAAGTGCAGGCCCATGATGATGATCGCCACACCGGCGGCCCAGGACAGCACCCAGAGATAATCCCGCAGGATCTGGCCCAGCGCGCTCGCAGTGGCCCCCAGCAGCACGAACACGGTGCTGAACCCGGCCACAAAGGCAAAGGCGGCCAGCATGACATCGCGGCGGGCGGCGCGCGTGTTCTCTCCCTCCTCGCGCATTTCCTCGACCGTCGTGCCGGCGAGGTAGCACAGATAGGGTGGTACCAGCGGCAGCACGCAGGGGCTCAGGAACGAAAGCACGCCGGCAAACAGCGCAGCCAGATATCCGACATCGGTCATGAAGCGCTCTTAGCCTGATCTTGCGCCACGCGCCTAGGGTGGTGATGCGTCATCGGGCAGGCGTCGCATGAACGTGAAGTCGGGCTTCAGCAAACGCCTGCAACGAGCAGTGGTCCTGCCCTTTCGCATTGGCCTGTCCTTTGCCATATCATGACAAGTGCCGGCCAGCGCAGGAGCAGCAGATGACGACAGGCAGCACCACCGCACGGCAACCGCACCAGCCGGCGACGCTCGGTGTGGTCGATCCGGCCTGGGCCCGCGTGCGGCAGGAGGCGGAGCGGCTGATCGAGGCTGAGCCAACGCTGGCAGGCTTCGTGCTGTCCACGATCCTCAACCAGCCCGGCCTCGACCATGCCATCGCGCACCGGGTTGCGGCCCGGCTCGGGCACCCGGTTGTTCCGGCTGACCTGATCGCGCAGACCTTCGACGAGGCGCTGGCAAGGGATGCGACCATCGGTGAAGGCTTCCGCGCTGATATGGCCGCCGTGGTCGACCGCGATCCGGCCTGCACGCGTCTGATCGAGCCCTTGCTCTATTTCAAGGGCTTCCACGCGCTCCAGACCCACCGGCTCGCGCATTGGCTGTGGATGCGAAATCGCACCGATCTGGCGCTTTATCTGCAAAGCCGCTCATCGGAGGTGTTCCAGACCGATATCCACCCGGCTGCCCGCATCGGGCGCGGCGTGTTTCTCGATCATGCGACCGGGCTGGTCGTGGGCTCGACGGCGGTGATCGGCGACAATGTCTCACTGCTCCAGGATGTGACGCTCGGCGGCACCGGCAAGGAGAAGGGCGACCGACATCCGAAGATCCGCTCCGGCGTGCTGATCGGGGCCGGGGCGAAGATCCTCGGCAACATCGAGGTCGGCGAGTGCGCGCGCGTGGCTGCCGGCTCGGTGGTCCTGGCGTCGGTGCCGCGCCACTCGACGGTGGCTGGCGTTCCGGCCAAGGTCGTCGGCGAAGCGGGCTGTGCCGAACCGGCCCGCGCCATGGACCAGTTGATCGCCGAGATGGACTGAGCAGGCGCTGTTCCGGGGCCAAGCGGGCCCTCAGTCCCGGGTTCTCAGTCCTTGAGCTGGAAGCCGGCCCGCAGCGGGTCGCGGTCATCGATGAAGATGGTGTTGAGGCCGGTCATCCGGGCCCAGCCCTCGATCGACGGGATGATGGCGTCATGGGAGCCGACCTTTGCTGTGGCCTCGACGCGCCCGCGGAACAGGGTGCCGATGATGCTCTCGTGGATGAAGTCATCGCCCACCTTGAGCTTGCCCTGCGCCGCCCACTGCGCCATGCGGGCTGAGGTGCCCGTGCCGCAGGGGCTGCGGTCGATGGCCTTGTCGCCATAGAACACCGCATTGCGGGCCTGGGCCTCCGGATGCTGAGGCTTGCCAGTCCACTGCACGTGGCTGAGCCCGTTGATGGCGGGGTTCTCGGGGTGGACGAAGCTGTAGCGCGCCCGAAAGGCCTCGCGCACCTTCGGGCTCCAGCGCAGCAGGTCCGATGGGCTGACATCGGCAATGTCCGAGAAGGCCGCCTGCGCATCGATGATGGCGTAGAAATTGCCGCCATAGGCCACATCAGCGGTGATCTCGCCAAGGCCGTCGACATGGGCGGTGAGGCCGCTGGCATGCAGGTAGGACGCGACATTGGTGTCACCGTGCCGATCGTGCCGTGCCCGCACATGGGCAGGCACCCGGAGGTCTCGATGAACAGGAAGGCGATGTCGGCATCGGGGCGTGTCGGCGGATAGAGGATCGCGCCGGACATCATGTCGTGGCCACGGGGCTCGAACATCAGCCCGGTGCGCACCCAGTCGAACTCGGCGAGGAAATGGGCGCGCTTCTCCACCATCGTTGAGCCCCGGAGCGTCGGGCCGCCGCCCGCCACGAGCCTGACCGGGTTGCCGCAGGTATGGCCGTCAACGCAGAAAAAAGTGTGCGTGCTCATGGTCTTGGCTGTCCATGCTGAGGTCGTGATTCCGGTGCTTCAGAACGTGATTCAAGATCGATCTTCCGGTGCTTCAGAAGCGCTGCGCACTGAACGGCGCAGCATCGAAGCTGGTCTTGCGGCCTCCGATCATGTCGGCAACGAGCGCAGCTGTCACCTGCGATTGCGTCATACCCAGATGCCCGTGGCCGAAGGCATAGATGATGCGGGGCGAGGCACGCGATGGGCCGATCACGGGCAGCGAGTCAGGCAGGGATGGCCTGAAGCCCATCCAGACCTCGCCGCTCTCGTAGGCTGGCAGCCCGCTGATGAAGCGGTTGCAGGTGTCATAGAGCGCCTTGGTGCGGGCATGGTTGGGCTTGGCTTTCAGGCCGCCGAACTCCACTGCGCCGCCGATGCGGATGCCGGAATCGAGGGCGTTGATGATGAAGCCATGGTCCTTGAAGGCGACAGGACGCGAGGTCAGGCCCGTCACGCCCTTGAAGCTGACATTGTAGCCGCGCTCCGTGTCGAGCGGGGTTTTGTCCCCAAGCCCGGCGGCGAGCGTGCGAGACCAGATGCCTGCGGCCAGCACAATGGCGTCGGCCTCGATCGCGCCGCCATCGGTCAGCACGGCGGGCTTGCCGTCGGCGGCGAGCGCCCTGACCGTGGCAGTGACCGAGGTGGCGCCTCGCGCCATGGCCGCTTCGAACAGCGCGGTGGTGAGCCAGAGCGGATCGGAGATGTGCGCGGAATCGGCGTGGAACAGCGCGCCGGCAAAGACATCGCGGATGGCGGGCTCCATCTGGCGTGCCTCGTCGGGCGAGATCACGTCGATGGTGATGCCGACCTCACGCTGGCGGCGGGCCTCTGTGCGGGCCTTCTCCACGCTGGCCGGCGTGTCCAGCATGTACAGACCGCCCTTGCGATGGATGTGCTTTTCCAGGCCCAGGGTGCGGGAGCGGGCAAGCCAGGCGGGCAGGGCGCGGGTCTGAAGATCGATCAGTGCCCGTGTCGAGGCCTCCACCGCCGAAGGGCGCGAGGCCCAGAGGAAACGCGCCAGCCAGGGCAGCAGCGGCAGCAGATAGCCCGCGCGGATGGAGAGCGGGCCAAGTGGATCGAGCAGCATGCGCGGCGCTTCCAGCACGATCTTCGGGTGTGCCAGCGGCAGGATGTCGGCTGTGGCAATCCAGCCGGCATTGACGGCAGAGGGCGTGCCGCGCGCCCGCGCCGCGCTGCCATCGGGATCGATGAGCGTGATGGTGTGGCCCTCGTCGAGAAGGGCATGAGCGCAGGCCGTGCCCGTGATGCCGGCACCAATGATCAGGACATGCATGGGGGAGACATCTGAATGATCCAGTTCTGATCTGTCAGATAGGGCAGTCCTGTGCGCTCTGCCAATGCGTCCCAGGATGACGGCGCTGGCTTTTTCGCCGTGGCGGCCTACATGAGTGTGTGAAGGGTCGTCGTCTGCCGATGGCCAGAGCAGCAGAGTTTTCATGACAGCCAGACCCAACTTCCCGGCGGAAGGCGGCCTTGCGCCGGCGCCGGTTCCCTCCGTTGCGTTCCGGCAAGCCATGGCCCAGGTGACGGCGTCGGTGCATGTGATCACGACGGCGCGTGACGGGCACAGGGCCGGGCTGACAGCCAGCGCCGTCACGTCCCTGTCCGATGCCCCGCCGATGATGCTGGTCTGCATCCATCATGACAGCAACACGCTGGCTCAGATTGAGGCCAATGGCCTGTTTTGCATCAACACGCTCTCCGGCGATGACCAAGCCGTGGCGGAAATTTTTGCCGGCCGCAAGGGTCTTGAGGGTGAGGCACGCTTCGGCGTGGGGAACTGGACCATCGCCGTCACCGGCGCGCCCGTGCTCGCGTCCGCGCTGAACAGCTTTGACTGCCGGCTGGTGGATGTGCGCACCATGGCGACACACCGCATCGTCATCGGCGAGGTACTGGCGCTTGGCGGCTCGCAGGATGGACCGGGCCTGATCTATCGCAACCGGCGCTTCGGCACGTTCTGAGGGCAAGGGCCTTGCCGATCAGGCCGGCGGGGCGTCAGGTCGCGCTGGTGTGATGCGCCCTTGTGCATCAATGGTGATCTGGCCTGTGAGCCGCGACTGGACCGCCCTGTCGAGTTTCAGCGCCATCGGGGTCTGCCAGCCCATCTCGCGCGCCACGATCAGGCCAAGCAGCAGGATGGCATCGGGTTCGTGCAGGATGATCGCAGCCGGGGCCAATCCCGTGCGCACCAGTTCCAGCAGCACGGCGGAGGCCGACGACGAGCCGATCGTGCCGGGCAGGGCCAGCACCTTGCCAGCGATGTTGCGGCCACGATCAGGGTGGCGTGCATCGATGACAGCGGCGGTGAAGGGATAGATGCCGCCCCAGAAGCTGATCGGAGCCGCCAGAACCAGGGCTTCCCCGTTTGTTGCAGGACCGGGTATCAGGATCTCGGCCTGCAAGGCCTGCACGACGACCGGCATCAGATGACTCCGCTTTCGGCCATGATGGGGCGGCCGGTGACTGCGCTTTCCAGACAATCGGCCATTGAACCGTAGACCACGCCGTAGCCGGTGTTGCCGGGCGCATAATGGGCGAACTTGCCCGAGTTGGTCATCAGCACGCCGTCGATGGCGGGCAGGATCGGCGTGACCACCACGCAAGTGTCCGCCACGATGATGACATTGAGTCTTTCCAGCGCCTTGCGCAAACCTGTTCGATCAGCCTCTCGCACCACATGCCGGCCCGTGCAGGCGTAGATCGGCACGCGCGCAGTCCTGCCGGCCAGAAGCTGAGAAACTGATTCAAGTTCTTCGAGCGACAGGTGAGGGCTGCCGATGGCGACCGCATCGATGCGGGTCGCGCCGGCTGCCGTGGAGAGGCCCGCCTGCGCTGCACGGATCATCGCGGGTGTGACCATGATGGTGCCGGTGAGCGGGCCGGTATCGGCACCGCCGGTCGCCGTGGCGAGGTCCGGCGCTTCGGGCGTGATGCCGACGATGTGGAACAGGCCGACGCCGCCTGCCGAGGCTGCCGCGGCGCCGAACGCCTTGAGCCGATCCTCGGAGACAGGGCCGGCGACACCGCTGACCACGCCGATGGCGGTGCCGAGCTCGCGGCCGAACAAGGTGCCGAGCACGGGCCAGGCCCAGTCGCTGGCGAGCCAGACCGGGTCGATGGCCGCAATATCGAACACGACCGTCGCGCGCCGGTTCTCGGGCCGGTGCAGGCCGCAATCGGGCGCACGTCCGGTGATGGCGCAGGCAATGTCGAGGTAGTCGCCATAGCGATTTGTGCGCGCGCCGAGCACCGAGTTGCAGAAGGCGACGGCGTTGCTCTCGCCCCAGGCCACATCGGTGCCCAGTGTCGGGCGGTGTCCAGCCTGATAGGGTGCGCAGGTCCAGGTGCGCTCGCAGCCCATGGCCTCGTAGGCCAGCATGAGCCGCTTGGCCATGTCACGGTCCGAGCCCGTCAGCCGGCTTTTGGAGCAGCCCATGAGATCGAGCGCGCCGACGTTGAGCGTGGCACGGATGGCTGTTCTGGCGCCCAGACGGACCAGTTCCTCTGCGAAGAGCGTGCCGGCATCGCCGTGGTAGAGCGCGCCGTCGATATGGGCCGACGCGACCGGGATCAGGCGCGGGGCGCCAAGCAGGCGTGCGCTCTCGGCAACGATGCGCATGGCCATGGCACTGCCGTCTGTGCCGGCGGCGATCAGGCGTTCCTCATCTGACAGGGTTGTCATGCTGCCGATCCATCCTTGCTGCGTGTCTGCGCGGCCAGCGCCGCATCGACGAAGGCCCCTGCCGAGCCAAGATATGATGTCGGGTCGAACAGGGCCTCGACCTGCTGCGGGGACAGATGTGCCATGATGGCAGCATCGGCCAGCACGGCGTCACGCAGGTGCGTGTCGTCTGCGCGTGCCCGCTTGCAGGCAGCCTCGATGCGGTGATGGGCCTCAAGGCGGCCCAAGCCGGCCCCCAGCGCCATCATCACGGCTTCGGCCATGATCAGGCCCCGGGTCCGGTCAAGATTGGCGCGCATCCGGTCTGGCCGGACATCCAGCCCCTCGGCCAGCGTGACGGCGGCCTTGAGCGCGCCGCTGGTGACCTTCAGCAATTCGGGCAAGGTGCGCCATTCGGCATGGCCGGAGCCGGCAGCGCGCTCATGCTCGTGCATCTGCGCCGACAGGATGGTACTGACCAGACCGGGAGCTGCCGTGCCCGCGCCGACCATCACCGATGCGAGCACCGGGTTGCGCTTGTGGGGCATGGTCGATGAGCCGCCGCGTCCGGCCGCTGCGGGCTCGAAGGCTTCCTCGAGATCGGTCTGCATCATCAGGACAATGTCACGGCCGATCTTGCCAAGCGTGCCGCACAGCAGGCCGCAGACAGTCGCGATCTCGCCGACGCGGTCGCGCGCGGTGTGCCATGGCGTACCGGCAAGGCCAAGCCCAAGTTCGCTGGCAAGACGCTCGGCCACCGCGCCGCCCCTCTCACCCAGCGAGGCGAGCGTGCCGGCAGCCCCGCCAAACTGGAGGCAGAGGACACGCGGAGCGATCTGTGCGAGTCGCTCCCGGTGCCGCAACACAGCAGTCAGCCAGCCAGCGGCCTTGAGCCCGAAGGTGGTGGGAAGCGCATGCTGCATCACGGTGCGCGCCACCATCGGCGTGTCGCGATGCTGGCGGGCCAGTCCGGCCAGCGCATCGGCCAATGAAGCAAGCTCCGCTTCGAACAATGCAGCGATGTCGCGCCATTGCAGCACCAGCGCGGTGTCCATCACATCCTGCGTGGTGGCGCCCCAATGCACGTAGGGCTGCCCCTGTGCCTCGGTGCGGGCCGTCAGCAACGTCACCAGCGGGATCACCGGCGAGCCGGCCTTCGCGGTGCCGGCGGCGATTGCGGCGGCCAATTCGTCAAGCTCGGCGGCATGCAGCGTTTCGACGGCGCGGCTGATCGCCAGGCCAGCCTTGGCCGGAATGACGCCAACAGCCGCTTCGGCCCGCGCCAGCGCTCCCTCGAAGACCAGCATGCGCTGGACATAGCCTGCATCGGAGAGGATCGCCGCCACCGCCTCATCGACCATCAACGGGTCGAACAAGCGGGCTGCATGCGATGGCAACATGGTGATTGACCTTTGTTCCCACTTGTCAGCGCGGGCTGTTTGTCCTGAATAGCATTCTATCCAGGATCGTGTCCTGATCTGGATAGCGGCCTGCATGGCTCTGCCGCAAGAGCCAGCGAGGCCAGCACAGGGGGAGATGCCGACCATGGCGATGAAAATGCACGGTGAAGTCACCCTTCCGGCCAGCCGCGAAGTGGTCTGGGCCAAGCTCAACGATCCCGAGGTCCTGAAAGCCTGCATTCCGGGCTGCGAGGAACTGACCAAGGATGACGACACCCATTTCTCTGCCGTGGCCAAGATCAAGCTTGGCCCGGTGAAGGCTACCTTCAAGGGCAAGGTGGCGCTGTCCGATCTCGATCCGCCGAACGGCTACACGATCAGCGGGGAAGGCGAGGGGGGCATTGCCGGCTTCGCCAAGGGCGGGGCCAAGGTAGCGCTCTCCGATGCGGAGGGCGGCGGTACCGTGCTGCGCTACGATGTGGATGCGCAGGTTGGCGGCAAGATCATGCAACTCGGCTCGCGCCTTATCGATTCCGTTGCCAAGAAATACGCGGACGAGTTCTTCGCCAAGTTCGCACTCGCCGTCGCTGGTTGATTGCGCGAGGCCGCCTGGTTCGCGCGGCCTCAGTTCTTGCTGAACAGGGCGCTGGCCTTTTCCCTGCGGTTGTTCTCGTAGGCACCTTGCGCGTTGGCCGGGCCGACCTTCGTCAGGGTCAGCGAGAAATCGGGACCGCTCATGCTGGCCACGGTCGGGGTGATGCTGCTTGCCGTGATCGTCAGCGGCTGGCCCAGCAAGGCAACGCCCGCCACCTTGTCGCCGCTGATCGTGACGACGATGTCGGAACGGGCACCGAACGCGCCGCTCCAGGAGCCATTCCAGGAGGGTGCTGCCGCGGCTGTCGGGCCGGCTGCCGGCAAGGACAGGGTTGGCTTGGAAGATGGTGCTGTCGCCGTTGGCGGCGTTGCTCCGGGCGGAGGCGGCTTTGTCTGTGCCGAAACGGGCAGCACAGCAAGGCCAAGTGCAGCACCAAGAAGCAGAACGAGTCGCGATATCATGTGTGACGACCTCCTAAGTGCAGCGGCGTTAGCAAACCCGTTCAGGCTTTGCCAGTGCTGCTGGCATAGAACAGGGTTGTTGCCATCGTGCTGCAATATCTTGTCATGACGAGATTGAGCCGGTAGCGGGCCTGTTCTTGCCGTGATTTTGCAGCTTGGACATTCACACGGCCGTGGGCAGATGCCTGCTAGGCCGTGATCGGCCTGATGCAGACAAACCGGCGAGGCGGGTGCTATGCAGTCGATAAAAAATGACGGAATTGTCAAAAAATGGTCCGGATTCAGCCTATTTTTTATTTAGGTAACTGACTTGACGCGAGAAACAGGCCGGTTACGTTAGTTTTTGAAGAGGTCCAGAGTGCATTGCGGTGCAGGGCTGGATGTCTCGGCACCAATGCGCCGGGGCATGGCTGCAAAGACCAGGGCAGTGCGGTGGCGCGCAGGTCCCGGCCGGCAGAAAAATGACCGCGCGCGCTATGGTGCGACGTTTGCGGCCTGGAGGAGGAGAGCACATCATGGCCACCGTCTCGATGACGGTGAACGGCAAAGCCGTCACTGCAGATATCGATCCCAGGACCCTTCTGGTCCAGTTCATCCGCGAAAACCAGCTTCTGACCGGCACCCATGTGGGCTGCGACACCAGCCAGTGCGGTGCCTGCGTGGTCCACATCGACGGCAAGGCCGTCAAGGCGTGCACGACGCTTGCCCTGCAATGCCAGGGAGCCAACGTCGTCACCATCGAGGGCATTGCTGCTGCCGATGGCACCTTGCACCCGATGCAGGAGGCCTTCCGCGAGCATCACGGCCTGCAATGCGGCTTCTGCACGCCGGGGATGATCATGTCGGCAATCGACATCGTCAACCGCAAGGGCAATGACCTCGACGAGCACACGATCCGCGAGGAGCTTGAGGGCAACATCTGCCGTTGCACCGGCTACCACAACATCGTCCGTGCCGTTGACGCCGGAGCCAAAGCCATGGCTGGACCGGCCAAGCCGATGAAGCACGCCGCCGAGTAAAGGCAGCCGGCAGTCGGCAATCGGCGGGGAAAGGCCGGCTCACGCGCCGCGCCCATCACCATCCGACCGTCGCGATTGCCTTCCGGCTGCCCGCTGCCGATTGCCGACTGTCCATCACAGCATTCGAGAGAGATCATCATGTCCGCTACGGGAATCGGCGCCTCCGTCCGCCGCAAGGAAGACCACCGTTTCATCACCGGCTCGGGCCGTTACACCGACGACATCAACAGGCCTGGGCAGGCCCATGCCTACTTCCTGCGCTCGCCGCACGCCCATGCCACGATCAAGAGGATCGATGCCTCCAGGGCGCTGGCGATGCCGGGTGTCCTGGCCGTCCTGACAGGCGATGATCTCGCCGCCGACAAGATCGGCGGGCTGATCTGCGGCTGGATGATCCACAACAAGGATGGCTCACCCATGCGGGCCGGCGGGCATCCGGCGCTGGCGCAGGGCAAGGTGCGCTATGTCGGCGACCATGTGGCGGTGATCATCGCCGACACCCTGGCGCAGGCTCGCGATGCGTCGGAAGCGGTGGTGGTCGATTACGGCGTGCTGCCGGCGGTGGTCGACACCGCGACGGCCATGACGTCCAAGACCGTGGTCCACGACGTGGCGCCGAACAATTCGGTCTACAACTGGCATCTGGGCAACAAGGACGACACCGAAAAGGCCTTCAAGGCGGCCAGGCATGTCGTCAAGATGAACATCGTCAACAACCGCCTTGCGCCCAATCCGATGGAGCCACGCGCCGCGATCGGGCTCTACGACAAGGCCGAGGATCACTACACGCTCTACACGACCAGCCAGAACCCGCATGTGGCGCGACTGGTGCTGTCGGCCTTCATCGGCATCGCGCCGGAGAACAAGCTGCGCGTGGTGGCCCCTGATGTCGGCGGAGGCTTCGGCTCCAAGATCTTCATCTATGCGGAGGAGACGGTTTGCGTCTGGGCCTCCAAGAAGGTCGGCCGCCCGGTGAAGTGGAACTCCGATCGCACCGAGGCCTTCCTCAGCGATGCCCATGGCCGCGACCATGTGACCGAAGCGCAGATGGCGATCGACGAGAACGGCAAGATCACCGGTCTGCGCGTTCACACCATCGCCAATCTCGGCGCCTACCTGTCGACCTTCTCGTCGTCGGTGCCGACTTATCTCTATGCGCCGCTGCTGTCGGGCCAGTACAACATCCCGGCGATCTATGCCGAGGTGGATGCCGTTTACACGACGACAGCACCGGTTGACGCCTATCGCGGGGCAGGGCGGCCGGAAGCCACGTACGTGGTCGAGCGGCTGGTCGAGGTTGCGGCCCGGCAACTTGGCATCGATCCGGCCAAGTTCCGCCAGATGAACTACATCACCAAGTTCCCGCACCAGACACCTGTGATCATGATGTATGACGCCGGCAATTATAACGCTTCGATGAAGAAGGCGCTGGACGCGGCGGACTACAAGGGCTTCGGCAAGCGCCGCAAGGAGGCCGAAAAGCGTGGCAAGCTGCGCGGCATCGGCTTCTCGTCCTATATCGAGGCCTGCGGCATCGCGCCGTCGGCGGCGGTGGGCTCGCTCGGTGCCGGCGTCGGCTTGTGGGAATCGGCGGAAGTCAGGGTCAATCCGATCGGCACCGTGGAAATCCTGACGGGCTCGCACAGCCATGGCCAGGGCCATGAAACCACCTTCGCCCAACTGGTCTGCGAGCGTCTGGGCGTGCCGCTGGAGAGTGTCTCCATCATCCATGGCGACACCGACAAGGTGCAGATGGGCATGGGCACCTACGGCTCGCGCTCCGGTGCGGTCGGCATGTCAGCGATTTCCAGCTCGAAGCTTCCGAGAAGGACATCGATTTCAAGGACGGCAAGTTCTCGGTGAAGGGCACGGACAAGACGCTCGACTTCGGGGCTTGCGCGCTTCAGGCCTACATCGCCCACAAGTTCAACGGGCAGGATCTGGAGCCTGGCCTGAAGGAGGGTGCGTTCTACGATCCGACGAACTTCACCTTCCCGGCGGGCGTGCACATCGCCGAGGTCGAGGTCGATCCCGACACCGGCGTCACCAAGGTGGTCAACTGGACGGCGGTCGATGATTTCGGCGTGGTCATCAACCCGATGATCGTCGAGGGGCAGGTCCATGGCGGCATCGCCCAGGGCATCGGCCAGGCCATGCTGGAAGGCGTGGTCTACGACAAGGAAGGCCAGCTGGTGACGGCAAGCTACATGGACTACTGCATGCCGCGCGCCGATGACCTGCCATCCTTCACGGTCGGGATGACTGTGACGGCCTGTCCGTCCAACCCGCTCGGCATCAAGGGCTGCGGGGAGGCCGGCGCGATTGCTGCTCCGCCAGCGCTGATCAATGCCATCACCGATGCGGTCGGGCATGAGGACGTGGCCATGCCGGCCACGCCGAAAGTGGTCTAACGGGCTGCACAGAAGGCCCTGAAGAAGATGGCTGCCGAGTAATCCGCGCATTTGCTCCCTCTCCCCTTGTGGGAGAGGGCCTGGGAGAAGGGGTTTGCCCATTCTGCCCGTTTCGACTTCA
>JAPLOV010000073.1 GCA_026400565.1 Hyphomicrobiales bacterium
AGAACTGCACGGTCTCATGCGTCACGTCGATGCTGCGCTTCGTGGAGCAGGTCCTCGACGTTCTGCAACGATAGCGGGGAGCAGACATACATCATCACCGCCAGGCGGATGATCTCGGGACTGGTCTTGAAGTAGCGGAACATGGCAGGTCTTGTCGTGCCCGAGAGGGTAAGGCGGTCACCCCAACCGGCAAGAGGAATCTTCCTCGGACACTGCCCTCATGAAATGCGGGCTTGCAGCTCGGCACCAGCCTTGCCTGCTTCGCTTCAGCTGGACGACAACCGGGGGGGCTTAGCGGCTTTCACCCCAAGATTTCTTAATGCGTCAGGATGGTAGATTTTACGTGTTGCGACCTTGGCTGGAGACAACATTCCTGATTTCAGTTGAGCGACAAGCGATGCTCTGGAGTCCTTCGAGGTCTCGCTCGATGTGGGTTATTGCGCCTGGAGTGTGTCTGTGAAAGTTGTCCTTCTCGATGGCGGCACAAGCCTCGAACTTCAGAACCGCTCCTCTAACAAGGCACCGCTTCATTGGTCGGCCGAGTATCTGATGTCAGAACCCGATCTCGTCCGTCAGGTGCATCTGGACTACATCCTTGCCGGTGCGAAGGTGATCACCGTCAACAGCTACTCCTCGACGTTTACGCGGATGGCAATGGTCGGCGCGGCCGACAAGGTGCCAGAACTGCAGCGGATTGCCTGCGAACTCGCGCTGCGGGCGCGCGACATGGCAGGGCCGGCCGGAGCCGATGTCGCAATCGCGGGCTGCATCCCGCCGCTGAACGGCACCTATCGCCCGGACCGCGTGCGCACATTCAAGACCAATCATGACGAATACAGCCGGCTGGGAGAACTTCAGGCCCCTCATGTTGACATGTTTATCTGCGAGACCATGTCGACCGCTGAAGAGGGTCGTGCCGCTGCGGCCGCAATGCAGCCATTCGGCAAGACGGTCTGGGTCGGCTGGTCGCTCATGGACAATGGACCGTGGCTGCGCTCCGCCGAGTCCGTCGCAACCGCAGCGCGAGCGCTGAACGGGCTTCGTGTCGATGCTGTGCTGGCCAATTGCTGCCCGCCCGAAAGCATCACCGCCTCAATGCCGGCACTCGTGGCAACGGGATTCGCCACCGGCGGGTACGCGAACGGTTTCTCGGCAATTCCTGCAACATTCTTGCCAGGTAACACCAAGGAGCAACTTAAGAGCCGACGCGATCTCGATCCCGCAGCTTATTCGGCCTTTGTCCTCAATTGGATCGAGCAAGGCGCAACCATTGTCGGCGGATGCTGCGAAGTCGGGCCGGCACATATAGCGCACTTGCGCGATGAACTGCTGGCCGCTGGTCACGAGATCGCCAGCTCTCCCCGGACTGCTCCGCCGACGCACGCCTGACGCCGCATTTCGGCTGCTTCAGTTGGGACGTGCGTTCCAGATCCAACTGGTCTCATCGTTTGGCCATCTCGTTTGCGATCCAGTCCGCAGTCGCGATTGCACCGCCGAATGCGAAGAAGTGAGCGCCGGCAATGTTTGGCCTGTTGCGTCCAGTAAGGTGAGCTGCGACCGGCACCAGCTCTCTAAGCGGGTCGCTGCTTGTTGCTAGCCGGAAGCTCTTGCTTCCCATCCGGACAAGCGACCCGAACGAATTCGCAACACCGCAGGTTTGCGCATAGCGCGCCAGGGACATCAAGCTTGTCGGCCCTGCAACTCCTATATGCTGCGCGACCAGAGGATACCGCGCCGCCACGGTATCGATGCAGGCCGTGATCCGCTCGGGTGTAAAGCAGAGTTGGGTCACAAGACTGACCGAAAGACCCATTGCCGAGGCGCGCGTGATCTTGCGATCCAACGCATCCTCAAGCTGGTGCGCTGGTATGCATGGGTGCTCCTCCGGATAAACCGCGAAGGAAATTTCCTCGAGACCGGTATCGGCGACTGCAGGATCGGCCAGCACCGCTTCGGCGTCGTTATATGGGCCGGCGGCGTCCCCAAGGTCGCCGCCGATGAGCAGCAGGCGCCGAACACCCGCCCGGCCGCACGCGGTCCTCAGGAACGCGGTGAGTTCCTCACGCGAGACCACGCGCCGGGCGGCGATATGCGGAACAGGATGTAGACCGGCCTCATGAAGGCTCTGCACTGCCGATAAGGATTGCGCCAGCGAATGGCGTGGCAGATGGCTGATGAAGACACTTGTCCCCTGCGGAAGCTTGGCTGCAATGGCCGTTGCATCCTGCGCCCGGTTTGGGCCGAGTTCGACGGAGGCATTGCTCAGGAGTTGAGCAAGTGCCGTCTCTCCGCTGAGCGCCGCGCTGTTATATCGGCCCGCCGGAAGCTCGCTCATGCGAATGGCAATGCGGAAACCGTTCCGCGTCTCTTGGCGCCGTCAGCGCACAGCACCGTGACCTTCTGGCCAGGCTCCCAATATCCCCTGTCGATCATGGACAGGCCGACATTGCGCTCCAGTCGGGGCGACCAGCCTGCGGAGGTGATCTGCCCGATCTGGGGGCCATCGGCATCACCCGCCAGCACCGGCCACGGCTTGCCACAGGGAGGGCAGCGCCCACCGTCAAAAAGGACGCCCCGGATCTGGCGTTTCACGCCCTCTCGGGCCACACGTTCGATGGCCGTGCGGCCGATATAGTCGATGGAACCGTCGAGCGTGCAGTACTTTTCCATGCCGCATTCCAGCGGATTGTTTTCGCGCGTGAATTCATTGCCGTAGGAGAGAAGGCCCGCCTCGATCCGGTCCGGCACATTGGGGCAGCCCGGGCTTATCCCGTAGGGCTTCCCGGCTTCCCATATCCTGTCCCAGAGAGCGGGGCCAAGATGGCTGCCACGCAGGAACACTTCATAGCCGCCGGGCCGGGAATAGCCGGTCCGCGCGATCACCTGTTGTGTGCCTTCGAACTCGAACAGGCCATATTTGAAGAAGCCGAGGGCGCGGATGCCTTCGCCAAAGATGATCGCCAGGACATCTGCTGCCTTGGGGCCTTGGACTGCAAGGGGCGAAACATCCGGCTCATCGACCAAGACACTGAGCCCGCGCCCCAATGCCAGTCCCCTGGCCCAGAGCATGACATCGGAGTCTGCGATGGAGAGCCAGAAATGGTCCTCCGCCAGCTTGAGAAGCACGGGATCATTGATCATCCCCCCATTCTCATCAGTGATCGGAAGATAGAAACATTGTCCCAGCTTCATCCGGCTGATGTTGCGTGGCGTCATCCATTGCACGAGCTTTGCCGCATCGGAGCCGCTGATCTCCACCTGACGCTGGCAGGAAACATCCCATATCTGCACCTGCTCGCGCAGGTGGAGGAAATCCTCCTCAACGGTTCTCTCGAATGCTTTTGGCAGCAGCATGTGATTGACGACGGAAAACCCGCGCACGCCGACTGTCTC
>JAPLOV010000123.1 GCA_026400565.1 Hyphomicrobiales bacterium
GAAGCCCGGCACGCGCCCAGTAGGCACCCAGCGTGCCGCCAATCGCGCCGGCTCCCCAGATCAGGATCGGTCCGGCTGTCACGACACGGCTCCCATCGCATGCACCTCCTGATGGGTCGCGACAAACATCCGGCCATCTGTGCCAATCCAGCCGCGATACATGCCCAGCGTGTTGAAGGGTGCCAGAGGATCACCCTCGGCGCCGAGAACGATCATGCCGGCACCGATGCCGTGGCTCTGGAGTGTCTCGAACACCAGTGTCCGGGAGGCCTGTTCGAGGCTCTCGCGGCCATAGAGCATCCGCGCCATGACATCATGCGCCGCCGCCGTGCGGATAAAGACCTCGCCCTGGCCGGTGCAGGACACGGCGCAGACCCCGTCACGGGCATAGGTTCCCGCCCCGATGATCGGCGAATCCCCGACCCGGCCAACGGGCTTGTTGTTGAAGCCGCCGGTTGATGTCGAAGCAGCCAGATGGCCATGCCGATCGCGCGCCACCGCACCGACTGTGCCATGCTTCTCGGCTTCTGAGGCGCGCGCCGTGCTGCCATCGAGCGCGCGCTGCCTGAGGCTGGCCAGCGCATCGATGCGGCGCTGCGTGGTGAAATAGTCCGGCTTGACCATGGCCAGACCGGACGCCCTGGCAAACTCATCTGCCGCAGGACCGATCAGCAGAACAGCCTTGCCGCTCTCCAGCACGGCCCGCGCCGCAAGGACCGGGTTGCGCACGCGGGTGACGCCGGCCACAGCCCCTGCAGCCAGCGTGCTGCCATCCATGATCGAGGCATCAAGCTCATGCGTGCCCGCCTCGGTCAGCGCAGCACCATGGCCTGCATTGAAGTGCGGGCTGTCTTCCAGCACCAGAACCGTTGCCTGCACAGCGTCGAGCGCTGCGCCGCCAGCAGTGAGCACGGCCCAGCCGGCCCTCAAGGCCTGCGCAATATGGGAACGGCTCTCCGCCCACTCCGCTTCGGACATGAGGCTGCGGTCCAGTGTTCCGCAGCCTCCGTGCAGGCCGAGCGCCGCACCGGCCTGCCCTGTGCCCATCGCTCAGCGAGCCGGCTTGATGTTCATGGCCAGCGTGTCCTCATCGACGCGGGCCGTGATCGTCACCTTGTCCTTCTGCATCGCCCAGGCGGACCCGACCGCCACGATCGGCAGGCGCTGGCGGTCCTTTTCAAGAAGGGCGTTGGCGTCTTCGAGCAGCTTGCGACGCTTGGCCTCGTCCATCTCGATGGCGGCATCCTGGAGCAGCTTGTCCATCACCGGGTTCTTGTAACCCAGCACATTGAAGGCCCCCATGCGCATGTCCCTGTCATTGGAATGCGCCAGCGAGGACAGCGTGTAGTGGGCTTCCCCGGTCAGGGTGCCCCAGCCCGACATCGAGAACGAGAACTCGCCGCGGGTGCGGGCCGGGAAGAACACCGCCGCCGGCTGCGCATTGGCCTGCACATCGATGCCGATCCCCGCCAGCATCTGCGCGATGCCGGTGCCGACCTGCCGGTCGCCCGGAAGCCTGTCCTGCGTGAACGAGAACTGCGTCCTGAAGCCGTTCGGATAGCCGGCATCGGCCAGCCGCGAGCGCCTTGTTGAAGCCGAAGATCGACGGCGTCACCATCTGGTTGACCGGAACGCCGAGGCCTTCCATTGCCACCTCGGCCAGTGCCTTGCGGTCGATGGCAAGGTCGATGGCCTCGCGGACCCGCACGTCCAGGAACGGGTTGGCCGGCAGCGCCGAGCCGTCCTTGGCCGTGGTGTTGAGAGCCTTCTCGCGCATGTCGAGTTCGACGTTGAAGACATAGACCGTGTCGATGGTCTGCACGCTGAGCTTGGCATCGCGCTTGAGCGAAGCGACGTCGGTCGCCGGAACGCGGGTGATCAGATCGAGCTGGCCAGCCTTGAGCTGGGCAACGCGGGCCGCATCATTGGCGATTTCCTTGCGCACATGCCGTGCCCAGGGCTCCTTGGGGCCCCAGAAACCATCGAAGCGGTCGAGCACGAGGTCGCCCTTGGGCTGCCACGAGACAAACTTGTAAGGCCCCGTACCGATGGCGGCCTTGCCGGTGTTGAAGGCCTCGTTGGCGCTTTCCTTGGTCAGGCCGGCAGCGGCCTTGGCCGAGACGATGAACAGGCGGATGAAGTCGTTGGGCAGGATCGGGGCCGGCCCGTCGGTGACGATGTGCACCGTGTGCGGATCGACAATCTTCACCTCCTTGACCCGCCGCACGTAGATCGTGGTCGGGTTGGGGCCGGAAACGGTCGGGATGCGCTCGATCGAGAACTTCACGTCCTCGGCGGTGAAGTCCGAGCCATCATGGAACTTCACGCCCCTGCGCAGCTTGAATTCCCAGGTCGTGTCGTTGATCGGCTTCCAGCTTTCGGCCAGGCGCGGCTCGATCTCGAGCCCGTCGCCAGACCATGTCAGCGTGTCGAATACGTGCTTCAGCGCCTCGGCATGGGTGCCGCTGGCGGTGAAATGCGGATCGATGGAATCAGGGCCGCCGCGCACGCCGATGGTCAGCGTCTGGGCGGAGGCGGTGGCAGTGAAGGGCAGGCCAAGCGGCACCGACAAAGCCGTGGCGCAGGCCAGCGCCAGCATGAGGGAGCGTCGTGACGAAGGGGCAGACAAGCGCATGGGAACCTCCCGATCCAGGCAGCCCGTTGCCCTCGTGGCACAGGCCCGAAACCCCATTGAAAGCGCAAGTTTCATGACAGTCAATTCCTTGTGGAACTAATTTTTGCCGATATACTCGGCCTCGTCATCCATAAGGTTCGTGATGGAACAGCCCGACACCCTCCAAGGACCGGCCTCCGCCGGCCTTCGCTTCGCCGGCCAGATGGCTGCGCCCGATGCCGGGATCGGCGCGGAAATGCTGGCGCGGCAGCGGCTGGATTCGTTCACCCATGCCCGGCTCTGGAAGAACCCTTGCGGCTTCGCGGCGCGCTTCAACTATCTGGCCTTGCGCTACAATCAGCCGCTTTATGGCTGGGTGTCGGAACGCTTCGGCCTCGCCCGCATCGAGTTCGTGGTGATCTACAGCCTCGCCTTGCAGGACGGCATCACAGCCAGCGAAATCGCCTCGTCGACCGCCTTCCCGAAGAACACGCTCAGCCGCGCTGTCAACCGGCTGATCCGCATCGGGCTGGTCCTGCGCCGCACCGGCATGATCGATCGCCGCCAGCAGTTTCTGTCGCTGACGCCGGCGGGCCGCGCGATTTTTGAGGAGGCGCTGCCGCGTTTCGTGGCGCTCGAAGAGGAAATGCTGGCCCCTCTCAGCCTCGTCGAACGCGAAACGCTGTCGGCGCTGATGGCCAAGGTCGTGCTCGCGATGTTCCACGGCGACACCGAACAACCCCCTCCCGGAGACTGAGACCATGCGCATCGCCGAGATGAACTGGATGCAGGTCGAGGCGCGGGCGAAAGCCGACCGGCGCGCCGTGCTGCCCGTGGGCTCCACCGAACAGCATGCCCATCTGAGCCTGTGCGTCGACGCGATCCTGGCCGAGCGGGTGGCGCTCGATGCGGTGGCCGGCACCGGAATCCCGGTCTTTCCGGTGCTCAATTATGGGCTGACACCGAGTTTCGTCGATTATCCAGGCACGGTCACGCTCAGGCTGTCGACCTTGTGCGCCCTGATCACGGATGTGCTCGACGGCATGGTACGGTCCGGCTTCGACCGCATCACCATCGTCAACGGCCATGGTGGCAATTCGCCGGCACATGGTGCCGTGCTCGAATGGCTGGACCGGAACCGCGGCGTTCAGGTCAAATGGCACAACTGGTGGAGCGCACCAGCCACCATGGCCCATGTCCAGCGCATCGACCCCATTGCCAGCCACGCCTCGTGGATGGAGAACTTCCCGTGGACGCGGCTCGGCAACATCGCCATGCCGGCCACAGGCAAGCCAATGCTCGATCTGGGCCGCTTCCAGCAGCTTGATCCCGGCGCCAAGAAGGCCATGCTCGGCGATGGCAATTATGGCGGCCTCTACCAGCGCGCCGACGAGGAGATGCTCGCCATCTGGGACACCGCTGTCGCCGAAACCCGCACCCTCATCACCGAGGGCTGGGCATGAGCGTCTGCGAGGCTGCGGCAGGCCCCGGCCACCGGATGGTGCCATGCTAGGCTTCATCATCCAGCGCGTCTTGCAGGCCTGCCTGGTCATGCTGGTGATCTCGGCGCTGGTGTTCACGGGCGTCTACGCGGTCGGCAACCCGATCGACGTGCTGATTTCTCCCGATGCGACGCAGCTCATCCGCGAGCAGACCATCCGCGCCTACGGGCTCGATCAGCCCTTGTGGAAGCAGTATCTCGACTTTCTTGGCCGGTTGGCGCGTGGCGATTTCGGGCGCTCGTTTGTCTACAACATGCCGGTGCTGGACCTGATCTTCTCGCGGCTGCCGGCAACGCTGGAACTGACCCTCGCCGCCGTCCTCGGCGCAACAGCGCTGGGCGTCCCGCTGGGCATGTATGCCGGCTACAGGCCGGACAGCCCGGTATCGAAGGCCATCATGGCGATCTCGATCCTGGGTTTTTCGGTGCCGACCTTCTGGATCGGGCTGGTGCTGATCTTCACCTTTGCCGTCTCGCTCGGCTGGCTGCCTGCGGGCAATCGCGGCGACACGGCCGCGCTGTTCGGCATCCAGTGGAGCTTCCTGACCTGGAACGGGCTGATGCACCTGTTCCTGCCGGCCCTCAACCTGTCGCTGTTCAAGTTTGCGCTGATGGTCAGGCTCGCCCGCGCCGGCACCCGTGAGGTCATGCTCACCGACACCGTGAAGTTCGCGCGCGCCGCCGGCCTCAGCGAGGGAACCATCCTCCTGCGCCATGTGCTGCGGCTCATCGCCATTCCGATCGTCACCGTGTTCGGCCTCGAATTCGGCTCGACGCTGGCCGTTGCCGTCGCCACCGAGACAATTTTCTCCTGGCCCGGCGTCGGCAAGCTGATCATCGACTCGATCTCGACGCTCGACCGGCCGGTGATGGTCGCCTACCTGATGCTGGTGGCGTTCTTCTTCATCATGATCAACCTCAGCGTCGATGTGGCCTATGCCGCTCTTGATCCGCGCCTCAGGACACGGAGGGCCGCGTGACCGAAGCCTCGACGCCGCTGGCCCGTTTCTGGGATGAGTTCCGGCACAACACGGTGGCGGTGATCGCGCTCGGCGTGGTCATCGCGATCAGCATCATGGCCATGGCAGCCCCGCTGATTTCGCCGCAGAACCCCTACGATCTGGCCAATCTGGTGCTGATGGATGCGCGCCGCCCCCCCGGCTTTGTCGGCTCGAAGGGCTTCACCCATTGGCTTGGCACGGACGCACAGGGCCGTGACCTGCTCTCGGCCATTCTCTACGGCCTGCGCATCTCGATCCAGATCGGCCTGATTGCCGGTGCCATCGCCTTTGCCCTCGGCGCGACGCTGGGGGCCTTCGCAGCCTTCTTCGGCGGGCGGATCGAGGCGCTGATCATGCGCATCATCGATCTGCAACTCTCCTTCCCTGCCATTCTGCTGGCCCTGGTGCTGGCGGCCTTGCTGGGACAGGGCAAATGGCCGCTGATCGCAGCCCTGGTCACGGCCCAGTATGCCTATTTCGCCCGCACCGCGCACGGAGCTGCCTCGGCGGAACGCTCGAAGGACTATGTCGACGCCGCGCTCTCCACGCCGCTGGCGGCGCGGCGCGTCGTGTTCCGCCACATCCTGCCCAATTGTCTGCCGCCGCTGATCGTGGTCGCCACCGTGCAGGTCGCCAACTCCATCGCGCTGGAAGCGACCTTGTCCTTCCTCGGGCTTGGCCTGCCGGTCACCGAGCCCTCGCTGGGCATGCTGATCGCCAACGGCTTCCAGTACATGCTGTCCGGGCGCTACTGGATCTCGATCTATCCGGGCGTGGCGCTGATCGTGCTGATCGTGGCGATCAATCTGGTCGGGGACCAGGTGCGCGACCAGCTCAATCCGAGGCTTCGGCGATGAGCCCGGTCCTGCTCGATGTGAACGGCCTGACCACGCGCTTCGCCACGCGGGCGGGCTCGCTCCATGCGGTCGAGGATGTCTCGTTCACGGTCGCAGAAGGCGAGATCATCGGTCTTGTCGGCGAGTCAGGATCAGGCAAGAGCGTCACCGGCTTCTCGATCCTGGGGCTGATCGATCCGCCCGGCCGCATCGTCGCGGGCTCGGTGAAGCTCAATGGCCGCGAACTGGTCGGCCTCTCGCATGCCGCCTTGCGCTCGATGCGCGGGCGCGAAATCGCCATGGTGTTTCAGGACCCCTCGGCCACGCTCAACCCGGTCCTGACCATCGAAACCCAGATGCGGCTGGCCATCGCCGCCCATGAGAACCTTGGCGACGCGGCCGCTCGCGCCCGCTGCATCGAGGTTCTGGGCGCCGTCGGCATCCCCGATGCTGCCCGCCGCATCGAAGCCTATCCCCACCAGTTCTCCGGCGGCATGCGCCAGCGCGTCGCCATCGCCATTGCCCTGCTCAACCGCCCGAAGCTGATCATCTGCGACGAGCCGACCACCGCGCTTGATGTCTCGATCCAGGCCCAGATCCTGACCGAGATGAAGTCGCTGGCGGCACGCCTGCTCGTGATGTATGCGGGCCGGCTGATCGAGGCCGGGCCGATCGCCGAGGTGCTGCGCCAGCCCCGTCATCCCTACACGCGCGGCCTGCTCGGCTCGCTGCCGGGCATCGCGCGCCCGGGCCAGGATCTCGTCCAGATCCCCGGCGCCATGCCCTCGCTGATCGATCTGCCGCAAGGCTGCGCCTTCCAGCCCCGCTGCGGCTTTGCCGATGCGCTTTGCGCGACCATGCCCGCGCTCAACGGTGAGGGAGCCCGCAGCTTCAGATGCCATCACCCGCTGGCGGCGGAGAGCGCACCATGACAACCGCTGAGCCCGCCATGCTGGTCGAGGTGAAGGCCGTGTCCAAGCGCTTCACGCCGCAACTCAGCCTCGGCGACAGGCTGGCGGCGCTGCTCGGCAGCCCGGTGGAGACGCGCACCGTGCATGCCGTAGACCGGGTTTCGTTCGGCCTCGAGCAGGGCGAGGTGCTTGGCCTCGTTGGCGAGTCCGGCTGCGGCAAGTCCACGCTGGGACGCGTCATCGCCGGCATCCATCCGCCGAGCGAGGGGCGCGCAAGCATCGCCGGCGAGACGGTGATGGGCGATGGTCGCACCCCGCTCAAGCGGACGACCCGCATCCAGATGGTGTTTCAGGATCCTTTCGCCTCGCTCGATCCGCGCGTGCGCATCGGCGAGACCATCAGCGAAGGCCCGCTCGCCCATGGCCTTGTCAGCCGCTCCGATGCACCGGCCTACGTGGCGCGCTGGCTGACAGCCGTGGGCCTGCCCGTGGAAGCGGCGGAGCGCTTCCCCCATCAGTTCTCCGGCGGCCAGCGTCAGCGCGTCGCCATTGCCCGGGCACTCGCCATGCAGCCCGACGTGCTGGTTTGCGACGAGCCCGTGGCTTCGCTCGACGTCTCGATCCAGGCCCAGATCATCAATCTGTTCCTCAAGCTCCGGCGTGACCTTGGGCTGACCATGCTGTTCATCAGCCATGATCTGGGGGTCGTGCGCCACCTCTGCGACCGTGTGGCGATCATGTATCTGGGACGCATCGTCGAGATCGGTCCGGCCGCGGAGATCTTTGCCGCACCACGCCACCCCTACACCCGCGCCCTGCTCGACAGCGTGCCCAAGCTGGTCACGGGCAGCGACGAACTGGTGACCTTCAAGCCGATCCAGGGCGAACTGCCCTCCCCGCTTTCGCCGCCGCCGGGCTGCCATTTCCACCAGCGCTGCCCGCGCGCCGAGGCACGCTGCCGGTCTGACGCCCCCCAACTGGCCGGTGGCGCGGATGACGGCACCGGCCATCGCGTCTCCTGCCACTTTCCCCTTGCCGGCGAGGCCTGACAGATGGATCAGCAACCCTGGGAGTGGCCGGACGAGGAATGGCAGCGCCGCGTCGGGCAGGTGCGCGCCGGTCGCTCGCTGAAGCCGGCCACCTGGCCCGGCGGTGCACGCTCGGCGGTCGCCCTGTCCTTCGACAGCGACCACGACACCAATGAGTTACGCGATGGCGGCATCTCGATCGGGCGCCTGTCATGGGGCCAGTATGGCACGCGGGTCGGCATCCCGCGCATCCTCGACATCCTCCGGCGCGAGCAGATCCCGGCCTCGTTCTTCGTGCCGGCGGTGGCTGCGAAGCTCTATCCGGATGAGCAGCGCCGCGTCATCGCGGAGGGGCACGAGATCGGCCTGCATGGCTGGATCCACGAACTCAACTCCGTCCTGCCCGAAGCGATCGAGCGCGACCTGCACTTGCGGGCTGCCGATGCGCTGGAGGCGATCACCGGCACAAGGCCGGTCGGCATGCGCACGCCATCATGGGACTTTTCGCCCGCCACGCTGAAAATCCAGCGCGAACTGGGCCTGATCTACGATTCCTCCCTGATGGCAGACGACGATCCCTATGAGCTGGTGGAGAATGGCGAGCCGACCGGCATCGTCGAACTGCCGGTGGAATGGATCAGGGACGACGCGCCCTACTTAAACATGAACCGCTTTCAGGCACTGCGGCCCTACACCCCGCCGCCCGCCGTGCTCGACATCTTCATCCGCGAATTCGACCGCGCCCATGCCGACGGTGGGCTGTTCCTGCTGACCATGCACCCGCATGTCATCACCTACCGCTCGCGCATCTTCATCCTCGAAGACCTGATCCGGCACATCAAGGAGAAGGCCGCCGGCAGCGGCGGGGGCGTCTGGTTCGCCACCCACGAGCAGATCGCGCGCCATGTGGCGCAGGGCCTTGAGGCCAGTCTTTAGGGCCGCGTCAGCAACGCAGCACGATCTTGGCAGCGGCAATGCGCCCTTCATCGATGGCTGCGAAGGCGGCGGCGCCTTCGGCCAGCGGGCGCTCCTCGAACCAGCCAAGCCCGCCCAGCTGCCGCCCCGCCAGCGCCCGCACCGTGTCCCCGAAATCGGTCGGCGTGTAGCAGTACGATCCCATCAGCGTGATTTCCTGAAGGGTGATCTTGCGCACGTCGAGGCCATCCTGCCCCGGCAACAGGCCGACATGCACGATCACCCCGCCGGGACGCACCATGGCCGAGGCGGCGCTGCGCGTGGCAACCGCACCGACAGCGTCGATCACAAGGTCGATGGTGCCGTCGGCAACCATGCCCGGCACCAGCGGATCATAGGTCTCGAAGCGCTCGTGCTGGCTCAGTGTGGCGCGCCGCATGGCATTGGTCTCGCCGATCCTGACGTCATGCGCGCCGAAATGGCGGGCCACGATTCCTGAGGCCAGCCCGATGGCCCCGCCCCCCAGCACCACGATACGGGCTGATGCCAGCGGCAGGTGCAGGCGCTCCATGCCGATCCGCACGGCATGCCAGGCGACGGCGATCGGCTCAGCCAGGGCCGCCGTGCTGATCGGCATGTCATCGGGAATGGCCACGACGTTGCGCAGCGGGATGCGCACGAACTCGGCAAAGGCACCGGGGCGCGGCGGCATCGAGATGATCTGCCGGGTCGGCGACAGGTGCCAGCGCCCCTCGATGGCATAGGGACAGGCCGGATCGACCACCAGCGGGTTGATGGTGACGCGCTGGCCCGCACGCGGCCCGGAGACGATCCGCCCGGCGGCCTCGTGCCCGAGGATCAGCGGTGGCGGTCGCCGGCTGTCGAAACCGTGATAGGCATGCATGTCCGAGCCGCAGATGCCGACAGCCTCGACCCTGACCAGCACCTCGTCAGCCAGCGGCATCGGTTCGGGCTCATCACGGTGGACCATCTGGTTGGGTCCGAGATAGACAAGGGCCTTCATCTGCCTGTCTCCTGTCATCGCGCCGTGAAGCCGCCATCGACCGCCAGCGTCTGGCCAGTGATGTAGGCCGATGCCGCAGAGGCCAGAAAGACGGTGGCTCCGGCCAGATCATCGAGTTCGCCATTGCGGCCGATCGCCGTCTGCGCCGCATTGCGCGCGGCCCGCTCGGGATCGCCGAAGACCGGCGCGGTCAGCGGTGTCGGAAAGAACCCCGGCGCGATGGCGTTGCAGGTGACGCCGTGGCGGGACCATTCCTCGGCGATGGCGCGGGTCAACTGCACGATACCGCCCTTGGCGGCGCCGTAGGGCGCTGAATTGGGGAAGGCGCGCGTGCTTTGCAGCGACGCCAGATTGATGATCCGGCCATAGTCCTTCGCCGCCATCATGGGGGCCAGCGCCTGTGTCAGCAGGAACGGGGCGCGCAGATGCAGCGCCATATGCAGGTCAAAAGCCTCCGCCGTCACCTCCATGAAGGGCTGGCGCAGGTTCACGCCGGCGGCGTTGACGAGGATATCCACATCAAGGTCGAACTGCTTCAGCCCGGCGGCCACCACATCCGCGCAATCCGCCTTCGCAAGATCGACCAGAATGCCTGTCGCTGTCACGTCGTCCTGCCCCAGCCCGGTGATGGCCTCAGCGGTCTGCGCTTCGCGGCGCGCCGCCAGCACGACAACGGCTCCGGCGCGGCCAAGGGCGCGGGCCATGGCCAGCCCGATGCCGCTGTTGCCACCCGTGACGAGGGCTGTCCGGCCCGTCAGGTCGAACAGTTGGCCAAGCCGGAAGACCATCAGACCTCCACCGGCAGGCCAAGGTTGACATTCGTGCCGGGCGCATACTTGGCCATGCGCACGTCGCTGGTGCGGGCATGGCCCTCCATGCCCTCCATCCGCGAGATGCGGGCCGAAACCGGCGCCAGCGCCTTGCAGGCCTCGCGGTCCATGCGCTGCCAGGTCAGCGGTTTCAGGAACTTGTGCACCGACAGGCCCGCCGAATAGCGCGCCGCGAACTTGGTCGGCAGGATGTGGTTGGGCCCGGACACCTTGTCGCCGAAGGCCACATTGGTCTCCTCGCCGAGGAACAGCGAGCCGTAATTGGTGAGGTTGGCATGCCACCAGCCGAGATCGGCGCAATGGACTTCCAGATGCTCGCAGGCATAGGCGTCCGACACCTCGACCATCTCCTCGCGCGTGTCGCACAGGATGATCTCGCCATAGTCGCGCCAGGCAGCGCCGGCATCGGCCAGGACGGCCACTTCGGACGGTCCGGCAAAGACATCGATGCCTACCTTGCCGAACAGCATGCGCTTGGCCTCGGCCACAAACTTGTTGCCGGGCCCGACGATGATGTCGGCCTTCTTGCCGGTGAACAGCCCGAAGGTCATGGCGGCGATGGCCTGCACGCCGCCGAGGCACATGATGATGTCCGCGCCTGCCACGGTCATCGCATAGAGCACATGCGGGTGAATGCCCTGGCCCTTGAACGGAGCCGAGCAGGCCACCACGGTCTTGACGCCGGCAGCCTTCGCGGTCGCAACAGACATGTAGGCGGAGGCGATGTGGGCATAGCGGCCGGTCGGCACATAGCAGCCCGCCGTGTTGATCGGCACCAGCTTCTGCCCCAGATGCAGGCCGGGCGTGAGTTCGATCGAGAAGTCCTGCGTCGAGGCGCGCTGGGCTTCGGCAAAACGGCGCACCTGCGAGGCCGCCAGCGCGATGTCGTCCTTCACCGATGGCGGAATGTCGGCGATGCGTGCCGCGATCGCGGCCTTGTCCATCACGATGTCACCCGACCACTTGTCGAGCGACAGGGCATAGTCCCGCACCGCCGCCTCGCCCCTCGCCTCGATCGCAGCCAGCATCTCGGTGACAACCTTGCGGGCAGTGTCCGTCTCGGTCTCCGGTGTCTTGCTGGCTTTTTTCAAAGTGGTGATGGCCATGATCGGCTCCTCGGGATGGTGCAATGAAACGAAGCGCTGCGGACACGGCAAGCCGGCCCGCAGCGCGTTGTGCGTCACTTCTTGTCGAATTCGGTGGCGAAGGCGCGGAGCTTCGGATCAGCCGCGACACGCTTCATGAACTCGTCGGAAATGTAGCTCTTCGGATCGGGATTGGCCGGAATCGTGCCGACATCGGTGATGAACTTGCCGATCTCGCTGAACCAGCCGTCCACGGTCGAGCCGCTGGCGGCGCGGGCCATGATCTTGAGCTGTTCTTCGAGGCCGAAGGTCGGACGCAGGGCGAATTCCTGATCCATGGCGCGGGGAGAGACCTCAAGGCCGCCCTGCTTGTAGAAGTCGAGCGCCAGCGTGCGCGCTTCGGCAGGATTAGCATTGGCCCACGACCAGCCGCGCAGGAACACGGCCAGGAACTTGGCCACGTCATCGGGCCTCTCCTTGGCGAAGTCGCCGCGCACGATCAGCGCACCGGGCACGATCGCATCGGCGTCAGCGCCCGAGCACAGATACCTCGCGTTGGCCCGTTCTTCGAGCGTGTAGGTGTTGGGAGCCCAGACGCCGGCAATGTCGCCGTTGTTCGAGGTCAGCGCCGTGATGATCTGCGCCTGGCCGAGGTTGACGAACTGCATGTCGTTCGCGCCAAGGCCCATCTTCACCAGGCACTTGCGGGAGGCGTAGTCCACCGTCGAGTTGGTGGTCAGCAGCAGGCGCTGGCCCTTGAGGGACTGCGGGTTGGCCTTGATCGCGTCGAACTTGTCGCCGCGCACCATCATCGCGTTGGTCTTGGACTCGTCATTGGTGATGCCGATGGTCACGATGTTGAAGCGCACGGCCCCGAGAACCGCCGGCACCGAGCCGGTTCCGCCCACATCCCACGACTTGGAGGGAGCAGCCGCGATCTGCGGCGCGCCAGCCGGGAAGGTGCTGAAGTTTGGCGCGAGGCCGACATCCTTCCACCAACCCTTGACGTTGGCATAGTGGAACGGCAGCGCCCAGTAGAGCGAGGGCTGGTAGCTGACCCCGATCGGCGCCTGCGCGAGGCTTGGGGTCGGCTGCGCCCCGATCAGCGCGGCACCCAGTGCCAGTCCGGCAAGAAGTCTCTTCATGGTCTTTCTCCCTTTGTTGTTACGATGCGACCTTGAGCGGGTTGTCCCGCCCGGTTGGACCAGCCTCCGCGCGGGCGCGGATGACGGTTTCCAGTGCCTCGGCGACGATGGTGGCGATCAGGTCGCACTCCTCGTCGGTCAGCGAAACAGGTGTGCGGATGTCGCAAAGCGTCTCCAGCACGGCATGGGTGGCGGCCAGGGCCCCTTGCTCACCGGCATAGGCCCAATGGCGCGGCGCACTGGTGAAACCGACCTGCCCGGCGGCTCCGAACCACTTGATCGGCAGCCCCCGAGCCTTGGCCTCAGCCAGGAAAACGGCCATCTCGCCGGCATCAAGGCCCTTCACCGAAAACTGGATCGATGTTGCCGAGTAGACCTGACCGCCATCACGCGGCGGCACGCGCAGATGCTGCGAACGGCCCAGCCCGGCGGCGATCCGGTCGTGAATGGCATTCCAGCGCGCGGCACGGCGCGGCAACTCGGCCAGTTGCGGACGCAGGATCGAGGCCGCCAGCGCGGACATGCGCATGCTGAAATTCGCAGCGCTGCCGCTGGCCGCTTCCAGAGCCGTCTGCCCCGGGCTGCTCAGATGCTGGCCATGCAGCATGTAGGACCCCGAATGCAGGATGGCGCGCGCTGCCATCGCAGCATCGTCGAGAACCAGAAACCCGCCCTCGCCCGCATTGAGATGCTTGTAGGTCTGGGCGCTGAAAGCGGCCGCCTGCCCGAAGGTGCCGATGGTCCGGCCCTTCCAGCTGGCGCACATCGCGTGGGCGCAATCCTCGATCATGACGAGGCCCAGTTCGGCGCAAACCGCGGCGACGGCGTCCATGTCGGCAAGATGGCCACGCATGTGCGAGAGCAGCAGCACCCGCGCGCCGCTGGCCAGAGCCTTGGCGCGCAGGTCTGCAATGTCGATCACGTAGTCGTGCCCGATCTCGACGATCACTGGCCTTGCTGCCGCATGGATGATCGCACCGGGCACAGGCGCCAGCGTGAAGCCGTTGACCAGCACCGGATCGCCCGGCTCGACGCCGGCCACCTTCAGCGCCAGGAACAGCGCCCCGCCACCCGAATTGACGGCAACGCAGTAGCGCCGCCCGACGAAAGCCGCGAATTCCTGCTCCAGCAGCGAGACATCGAGCTGGTCGGCCCCCATCTCGCCATAGCGGAACAGACGGCCCGAGCGCATCAGTTCCACCGCGCGCGCGATGCCCGCTTCGGGGATCGGCTCCGGCTCCGTCAGATCACGGTCAAGGTGTGCGGGTTTGGCCATATCAGATGCTCTGCGAGCCCTTTTCCTCACGCAGCGACTTCCAGATGTGCGTGCGCAGGTGGACGAAGGATTCAAGGTCCATGACATCCTCGATCTTCTGGAAACGGTCCCAGTTCTCCGCCTGGCGGATCGAGCGCACGTCGAGGATCTCCTTGATGCGCCCCGGCCTGCGGGTCATGATGGCCACCCGGTCGGCGAGATAGACCGCCTCCTCCACCGCGTGCGTGATGAACAGGACCGTGCGCGGGTTGACCCTCGCCAGCCGGACAAGTTCTTCCTGCATGACCACGCGGGTCTGGGCATCGAGCGCGCCGAACGGCTCGTCCATCAGCAGCACGTCAGGATCGAGCACATAGGCCCGCGCGATGGCGACGCGCTGCTGCATGCCGCCCGAAAGCTGGTGCGGGAAGGCGTCGGCATGCGTTTCGAGGTTCATCAGCTTCAGCGCGCTCTCGACGAGCGTGTTGCGCTCGCCGGCCGGCAGGTTCTTGTTGCGCAGGCCCAACTCGATGTTCTCGCGCACCGTCTTCCAGGGGAACAGCGCAAACTGCTGGAACACCACGGCGCGGTCCGGGCCAGGCTCGGTGACCTTCTTGCCGCTGACACTGATCAGGCCGGCGGACGGGGCCTCGAAGCCGGCTACCATGCGCAGGCACGTGGTCTTGCCGCAGCCGGATGGCCCGACGATGGCAACGAACTCCTTCTCGGCGATCTCGAGATTGATGTTGTCGAGCGCTTTTACGCCGGAACTGGCCGGCCCGAACACCTTGTCGACATTCTGGAACAGGATGGAGCCCATGACGTTGCCTTATGCCTCCAGCCCGCGCCGGCGGCGCAGCCAGGCTTCGCCCTGCCGGAGCAGGACATCGATGATCATGCCGACGATGCCGATGGCGATCATGCCGGTCATCACGGTGGCGGTCTGCACGCTGCCTTGCGCCTGCACCATCATGAAGCCCACGCCCGCAGCGGCCACGATCAGTTCGGCGCCGACCAGCGACTGCCAGCCCAGCCCGGCGGAAACCCTGAGGCCCGCCACGATCGATGGCACCGCCGCTGGCAGCAGGATTTCGAGGATCATGCGCGTATGGCCGGTGCCGAGCATGCGCGCCGCCTCGATCAGGCGCGGCTCGACGAAGCGCGCTCCGCGATAGGCGTTGATCAGGCACGGCGGAAAGGCCCCTGCGAAGATGATCATCACAGGCCCACCAATGCCGGTGCCGAACCACAGCGCCGCGAACGGTACCCAGGCGATCGGCGCGATGAAACGCAAGCCGTCGAAGATCGGTGTGACGATATCATCGAGCAGCCGGAACCAGCCCATCAGCAGGCCGAGTGGCACGCCGATGGCGGCGGCCAGCAGCACGCCATAGGCATAGCGCATGAAGCTGGAACCCAGATGCTGCGGCAAGGTTGCGCCCGCGAACGGTGAGGTCAGGAGCTGGATGAAGCGGCTCGCCACTTCCTGCGGCGGCGGCAGGAACTGGCGCGGCACGAGGCCGCTCGTCGTCAGCCCGCTCCACAGCCCGAGAAACAGCACGACCCCGAGCAGGCTCCAGGCCATGGTTTCGCGCCAGGTGAGCGGTGTGCTGTTCATCGGCTCAATCCCGCGCCGCCATGTTCCAGGACAGGGCCCGCCGCTCGACCATGCCGAGCAACACGGTCGTGGCCCATCCAAGCAGGCCCACCGTGACCATGCCGACCAGGATCATGCCAGGATACAGATCCTGCTGGGCCATGTTGAGCACGAAGCCGACACCGACCAGTGCCCCTACCAGTTCGGCGGCGACCAGCGTGGTCCAGCTCGCCTGCAAGGACAGCCTCAGCCCCGTGAAGATCAGCGGCGAGGCCGCTGGCGCGATCACCTCACGCACCATCCGCCAGCGCGGCGTGCCCAGCATCCGCGCTGCCTCGATCATCGGCCGGTCGATGTTGCGCACGCCTGCGAAGGTATTGATCACCGATGGCACGAAAGCGGAGAACCAGATCACCAGGATTTTCGCGCTGTCACCCAGACCGAGCCACAGGATCGCGAGCGGAATCCAGGCCAGCGGCGGGATCGGGCGGATGACGAGGAACACCGGATTGATCGCAGCCTCGGCCTTGCGGTTCCAGCCCATCCACAGGCCGAGCGGGATGCCGGTGGCGATGGCCACGGCAAAGCCCATGGCCACCAGCTTGAGGCTGTGCAGGGCGTGCGATATCAGCTGCCCTCCGGCATAGCCGCGCCCCCAGATCTGGCGCAGCGACAACCAGAACTCGGCTGGCGAGGGAAAGCGCGCGCCGCTGACGATCCCCGTGACGGTCGTCAGCAGGAACCACAGCGCAATCAGCGCTGCCACAGTCCCGAGGCCGATCCAGCCACGCCGCCCGATCATCACCTTGTCCACCCTGAATGGAGACGGCCATCTTGAATGATAGCGCTTTCATCAAAACTGTCAGGTTACAAAACACCTGTCAAGCCGATGAACTTGCATCGAGTTACTCAGATTATGAGGTTCTTCTCGACAGGGAATGAAAATATTTTCATACTCGGGTTATGGCAAAGAGAGTGAAGGCACGGCTGGTGGATGTGGCGCGCGATGCGGGCGTTTCGCCAGCGACGGTCTCGCGCGCCATGGCGCAGCCGGACCTGCTGACGCCCGACACGCTGGCGCGGGTGCATGACAGCGCGCGAAAGCTCGGCTATCGCCCGGACGGGATGGCAAGGGCCCTCGCCTCGGGCCGAACCATGACCATCGGCGCGATCGTTCCGACCCTGGACAGCACCATCTTCGCGCGGGTGCTCCAGGCCATGCAGTCGGCGCTGGCACGCGAGGGCTACCAGTTGCTGGTGGCCTCCCACGAGATGAACCCCGCTGCCGAGACCGAGGCCGTGCGCACGCTGCTGACGCGTGGTGTCGACGGGCTGATGCTGGTCGGCGCGGAACGCTCACAGGACACGGCCATGCTGCTGCGCACCGCGGGCGTGCCGGTGGTGCTGAGCTGGGTCGGCACGCAAGATTGTGCAGCGGTGACGGTGGACAACCGGCTTGCAGGCCACCTCGCCGCCCGGCACCTGATCGGGCTTGGCCATCGCCGCATCGGCATGGTCGTCGGTCACCTTCCCTTCAATGACCGCCAGCAGGCCCGTCTTGCCGGCGCGCGGCAGGCACTGCATGAGGCCGGCCTTGATCTTCCCGGCGCGCTGGTCAGCGAACAGGGGCTGACCATGGCAGGGGGCCGGGCCGGCTGTGCGCGCCTTCTTGAGCTTGGCGAGCCGCCCAGCGCCATCATCGGCGGCATTGACCTGTTCGCCATCGGCTGCATTCAGGAAGCCCAATCCCGCGGGATCGCCGTTCCGGAGGCCCTGTCGGTGGTCGGCATCGACGATATCGAGATGTCGGCCCACATCACGCCGGCCCTGACCACGGTGATGATCCCGACCGCCCGGATCGGCCAACTCTGTGCCGCGACCCTGCTGGCCGAAATCAAGGGCGAGCGCCGCCACGAGCAGACTGAACTGCCGATCGAACTGGTTGTGCGCCAGTCCACGGCGGCTGGCCGACAGGTCCTGCCGGCCAAGGCGGCCAGCACGGCCAGCACGGCCAGGCAGGCGTTTCCATGAGGCCACTTCCAGCAGAAGGCTTGCAGGAGAAGGCTTGCAGGAGAAGGCTTGCAGGAGAAGGCTTGCTGGAGCCAGCGTTCTTGACTCTTCGGTCCCGCCCTTGTTTAGATAGAACATATCATGAACATTTGGCTTCCAGACATGCCGCCCACCCTCGCGACCGAGCAGGTTCATCCAACACAAGGAGCGCCGGGTTATTCACTCGCGCCGGGTTTTTCGCTCGCGCGCGGTGCCTTGCATGAATTCTATGCGGGCGCCGAGGCCGATGGCGTGAGCCTGTCTGCCCTCGCCGTGATGCTGGGCGTGGCAGGCGGGCAGCAGGCAACGCTCTGGGCGCGGCATGAGGCACTGGGCCATGAGACGGGCATGCCGCATCCGGCAGGGTTGGCGGAACTGGGGTTCGACCCCGCTCATCTGCTGCTCATCAGGGCGCGGGATGCGCCATCGGCCCTCCAGGCAGGGCTGGAAGGAGCGCGATGCGCGGCGCTCGGTGCCGTGATCATCGAACTCAGGGGCGAGACGCGGGCTTATGACCTGACGGCCAGCCGGCGGCTCGCCCTTGCGGCAAGGGCGTCAGGCGTGCGGGTTTTCATGGTGAGATCGGCCGCAACCCCCATGCCGAGCGCCG
>JAPLOV010000110.1:0-6526 GCA_026400565.1 Hyphomicrobiales bacterium
AGGTCGGAGCCGGCCTGCGGCTCGGTCAGGTTCATGGTGCCCATCCAGGTGCCGGCGACGAGCTTGCCGAGATAGGTGTCCTTGAGATGCTGCGAGCCATGGACCGTCAGCGCCTCGATCGCGCCGCAGGTGAGCAGCGGGCCGAGTGCGAAGGCCAGCGAAGCGGCGTTCCACATTTCCAGGCACGGCGCGTTGATCAACGCCGGCAGGCCCTGGCCGCCGAACTCCTCCTTTGCCGGCAAGGCATTCCAGCCACCCTCCGCCCAGGCCGTGTAGACGTCCTTCCATCCCGCCGGCATCGTGACCGCGCCATCGTGCAGCGGGGTGCCAGTGCGGTCACCGACGCGGTTCAGTGGCGCGATCATGCTGGAGGCAAACCTGCCAGCCTCTTCGAGGATCGAGGCCACCAGATCATCCGACAGGTCGGGGTAGGTGCCATCGGCGATCGAACGATCGAGCCCGGCCACTGCCTTCAGCGTGAACATCATCTCGTCGACGGGCGCGCGGTAGCTCATGGCGGTGTCTCCCTCTGGCGTTCTTGCTTGCAGGCAGGCGTTGCTGGACGCCCGCCTGTGCTGGTTTGACTCTTTCTGGGCTTTTTGCCGGAACGCCGCAAGCCGGGCCGGTGTCGCGCGGCTGTCAGCGATTGACGCCATGATGGGCCAGAGCCTACCGAGACGTCCAGAGATGATCATGATGATGGTTTATATATGAACGAACAGCCGTCAACTGCCAGCCATGCTGGCCGCGCAGCGCTCCTCGCCGCCGATGGACATGGCGTTGCCGAGGCAGCGCGGCTTCTGGCAGCTGGCTGGCTCGTCGCCTTGCCGACAGAGACGGTCTACGGCCTCGGTGCGGATGCGACCAACCCTGTGGCTGTGGCCCGCATCTACGCGGCCAAGGGCAGGCCGGCCTTCAATCCGCTGATCAGCCATGTGCCAGACACCGGGCGAGCGCGCCAGCAGGGCCTGTTCAATGCCCCGGCGCTGGCGCTGGCGCGGGCCTTCTGGCCAGGCCCCCTGACGCTGGTGGTGCCGATCGCACCCGATTGCACGGTCTGTGATCTGGCGCGGGCAGGGCTCGCCACGGTCGGGTTGAGGGTTCCGGACCAGGCTGCAACACGGGCAGTCCTTGAACAGCTTGGCCGGCCGGTCGCGGCACCATCGGCCAATCGTTCGGGGCATGTCAGCCCGACCAGTGCCGGGCATGTGCTGTCGGATCTCGGCCACGGCATCGACGCCGTGCTCGATGCCGGCCCTTGCAGCATTGGCGTTGAGTCGACGATCATCGCTTGTCTGGGCGGCAGCCCGCGCCTGCTGCGGCCCGGCGGCATCACACGCGCGGCGGCTGAGGCGGTGATCGGCCGGCTGCTGGTCGATGCGGGAGAGACGGGTGCCTCTCCCATCGCGCCGGGCCAGCTCGCTTCGCACTATGCACCCCATGCGACGCTGCGGCTCGATGCCGTTGCGCCGATGGACGGCGAGGCCTGGCTCGGCTTTGGACCTGACCCCGAGCTGCCGGAAGCCTGCCCGCGCGCCAACCTCAGCGTGCGCGGCGACCTGATCGAGGCGGCGGCGAACCTGTTTGCCCTGTTGCGCCTGCTCGATGCCAGTGGTGCCCGACGGATCGCCGTGGCCCGCATTCCGCAGCACGGGTTGGGGGAGGCCATTCTCGACCGGCTGGGCCGGGCGGCGGCACCGCGCTGACCTTTCTGAAGAGCCAGCGCGGCAAATGTATCAGATGCTCCGGGCCGTCATTCCGCCGGCTGCAAATCCCTGTTTCCGCCGGGCAACGACAGGCTGGATGGCTTGAGGGCCAGCGCGCCATCGCCTGCAAGGATGTGGGTGATCTGGGCGGCGACGAGGAACGCCGGATATTCCCAGCCGCCATTCTTCGCCGTGAAGATCCAGCCATTCGGCCAATGGATGACGAGTGCACCCAGCAGGATCGGCAAGAGCGCAACGGAGACAAGCCGGGCCTGGACGCCGACGATCAGCAGGAGGCCGCCGACGAGTTCGGCCAGAACAATTGGCCATGCCAGCAGTGACGGCAGGCCGATGGAACCGAGGAAGCCGGCAAAGCCTGGCATGGTGAAAACGACGTACTTGAGGCCGGCATGTGCAACGAACATCATGCCCAGCGAGATGCGCAGAAGGGCAAGTCCATAGCCTGCGGTGCGACGATCGATCATGGTGGTGGCTCCGGTCTGGTTTCGATGCAGGGCTTTTCACATTTTCTCTGTTGCAAGAAAATATCTTTTGATGCATCTTTGATTTTGCGTCGATGCAAGGATAAACATGACCCCATTGTCCTGGGATGACTTCAGGCTGATCAAGGCCATCGCGGATTCGAGCGGCCTGACCGGGGCGGCGGCCTCTCTCAACGTCAACCATTCGACCGTCTTCCGTCGCCTCGGCCAGATCGAGGAGGCCGTCGGCCTGCCTCTGTTCGAGCGGCGCAAGACCGGTTACATCGCGACGCCGGCAGGCGAGGAGATGGCTGCGCTCGCGGCCCGCATGGACGACGACGTGAGCGCTTTCGCGCGGCGCATTGCAGGCCGCGAGATCGAGCCTTCCGGCGAGGTCAGGATCACGACCACCGACACGCTGTTCCTGCATCTGCTGATCCCGATCTTCCATGCCTTCCGCAAGGCTCATCCCAGCATCAGGATCGATCTGGTCATCGGCAATCAGGCCCTGAACCTGTCCAAGCGCGATGCCGACATCGCCATCAGGGCCAGTGATTCACCGCCGGACACCTTGATCGGGCGGCGGTTGGCCACGCTCGCCTGGGCCGTCTACGGCCGCGCCGATGACGCGCTGGCCAAGCCGGAAGCCTACGAATCAGCGTCGCTGTTCGACCGGGACTGGGTCTGCCTTGGCGATCAGCTCGGCCACGTGAAGGCCGCACGCTATGTCAAGGACAGGGTTGCGCCGGAGCGGATCGTGCTGAAGACGTCTGCCGTGCTCGGTCTGGCGGAAGCCATCGAGGCGGGCCTCGGCATCGGGCCGCTGCCGTGCTTCATCGGCGACGCCAAGCCGGGCCTGAAGCGCATGATGGTCCCCAATCCGGATTTTGGGACGGCACTGTGGCTGCTGACCCACCCGGACATCCGGCAAAGTCCCCGCATCCGCACCACGCTCGACATGCTGGCGGCGGAAATCGGCCGGCATCGCAAGCTGATCGAGGGTGATTTACCCTTGAGGTAAAGGCCGGTGCCGATGCGGATTGTTGTGGCTCAATCGATGGTAACGACCACGCGGCCGCGCACGGTGCCAGCCAGGATCGCAGCAGCGGTTTCGGGCAATTGCCCGAAGCTGATTGTGCTTGTCAGGCGCGCGAGCCTGGCCTTGTCGAGATCGCGGGCCAGCCGGCCCCAGGCCTCGATCCGGCGCGGCATCGGGCACATCACCGAATCGATGCCGGCCAGCGTCACGCCGCGCAGGATGAACGGGGCCACGGACGATGGAAGGTCCATGCCCTGCGCCAGTCCGCAGGCGGCGATGATGCCGCCATAGCGGGTCATGGCCAGCAGGTTGGCAAGCGTGTGCGAGCCGACCGAGTCGATGCCGGCGATCCAGCGCTCCCGCGCCAGCGGCTTGGCCGGGCCCGAGAGTTCGGCCCGGTCGATGACCTCAGCGGCCCCGAGATCTTTCAGATAGTCTGTCTCGCCGCTGCGGCCGGTCGAGGCAATGACATGCCATCCTGCCGCCGCCAGCAAGGCAATCGCCACCGAGCCCACGCCGCCCGCCGCTCCGGTCACGACCACCGGTCCGTCAGCGGGCTTCACCCCCTGTCGCTCCAGCGCCAGCACGGCCAGCATCGCGGTGTAGCCTGCGGTGCCGATGGCCATGGACTGTGCGGCATCAAGGCCCGGAGGCAGCGGCACGAGCCAGTCGCCCTTGACGCGGGTCTTGCCGGCATAGGCTCCCAGATGCGTTTCGCCGGTCCCCCAGCCGTTCAGGATGACCGCGTCACCGGGCTTGAAGCCGGGATGCGACGAGGTCTCGACGATGCCGGCCGCATCGATGCCCGGAACCATGGGCCAGCGCCGCACGACCGGGGCCTTGGCGGGCAGTGCCAGCCCGTCCTTGTAGTTCACGGTGGAATGGCTGACACGGACCGTGACATCGCCCTCCATCAGGTCGGCGTCGGTCCACTGCTCGACGGCCACCATCTGGCCGGCCTCTGACTTGCGCACCACGAGCGCCTTGAAGGTTTCCATGACGGGCTCCATGAACAGGTATCGATCTGCCCGCGATCAGGCGGTTTGCGGCTCGGGCTGGCGCACCACGGGCTTTTCGACAATCGGCAGGTTGATCAGCGCCGAGGCCACGCCGAGCGCCACCGAAATCCACCAGACCACGAGGTAGCTGCCGGTGGCTTCATAAAGCATGCCGCCGAGCAACACACCAAGAAAGCCGCCGACCTGATGCGAAAAGAAGGCGAACCCGTACAGCATCGCCATGTACCTGGTGCCGAACATCAGCATGACCAGTGCCGATGTGGGCGGTACGGTCGACAGCCAGAGCACGCCAATGGCGACGCCGAACATCAGCGCCGTGGCCGGTGACGGCGGCACCAGGATGAAGACCGTGATCACCACCGCGCGGCCAAGGTAGATCCAGGCCAGGAGATGGCGCTTGGGCATGCGCTGCATGATCCATCCGGAACCGAGCGAGCCGAAGGCGTTGGCAAGGCCGATGGCGGCCAGTGTCCAGGCGCCGACCCAGGCCGGCATGCTGATGTCCTTCAGATAGGCCGGCATGTGCACGGTGATGAAGGCCAGCTGGAAGCCGCAAGTGAAGAAGCCGATCACCAGCAGCACATACGAACGGTGGCGGAACGCTTCGGCAAGGGCCTGTGCGATGGTCTGGTTGGGCAGATTGGCGGCCGAGGTGGCCGCGCCGCCTTGACTGCTGGTGCCCCGCGTGGCCAGCGCCAGTGTCAGCGGCAAGGCTGCGAGGACCGTCAGCGCGAAGATCAGCAGCGCCATCTGCCAGCCCATGCTGTCGATCAGGATGTTGCCGATCGGCGGATAGAAGAACTGGCCGAACGAGCCGGCTGCGGTGCCGGCCCCGAGGGCGATCGGCTTCCAGCTGTCAGGCAGGAGCTTGGCGAAGGCGGCCAGAACGACATTGAACGAGCAGGCTGACAAACCGAAGCCGATCAGCACGCCGCCGCCCAGATGCAGCATCCATGGCGTCGAGGCATAGGCCATGACGACAAGGCCCAGCGCATACATCAGCAGCCCAACGATGAACACGCGCATCGTGCCGTAGCGGTCGGCAATCGCGCCGGCAAAGGGCTGACCCACCCCCCAGAGCAGGTTCTGGATGGCCAATGACAGCGAGAAGATCTCGCGGCTCCAGCCGTATTCCGTGGTCATGGGCACCTGGAACAGGCCAGCCGAGGCGCGCGGCCCGAAGGTGATCAGCGCCATGAGGCAGCCGCAGACGATCAGCGCTTCGGGCGTGCGCCACCATGGCACGGCTTGCCCCGCGGGTGCAGGAGGCGTGGATGATGCGGGGGAAGGGCTGTTCATGGCGGTCTCGCTCGCACGCAGGATTGGCACGCACGATAGCAGGCCAGGTCAGACGGACCAGACCGCGATGGTGCGGGCCCCCAATACGCTGCGGTCATGGCGGGGTATCCGGCGACCGCGATTAACCGGGCATCAACCTTACCGAGGCCATAACCATGTTGCGCATTGCGGTGCGCGCGTCTGGTGTCGTGTTGTGTCTGTCGCGTGGGTTGAAGTGTGATGCGTCCTGTTCGGCGTCGATCCGGTATGCGTGCCTCGGTGGCGCGCTGGGCTCTGGCAACAGTTGCGCCATGGGCGCTGTCTGCCGGCGCGCTTGTCTCCTTCACGGCCAGTGCCGGGCAGGAAACAGGCGGCTCATCGCTGGTGGCGCTGGAGCGGCAAGCAGCGCATCCGCGCTCCGATCTGTCCATCGGATCATCCATCCTCACCACGTCGAGCGCGTTCAGGCTGCCAGGACTTGAGCTGCCAGGACTTGAGCTGCCGGGACCTGATCTGCCAGGACCTGATCTGCCTGGCCTTGATCCGACTGGCCTGGTCCAGCCGGCCGCCTTCAGCCCGGAAGAGCCGCAGGCGATCTCACCCCGGCAGATGCTGCTCGAGCCACGGCCGGACCTGAAATCCGCAGCTCGCTCCCCCGAGGCAGCTTTTCCCGACATCGACCGGAGCCGCAAGGGCGACCAGCTCGTCGGCCTCAGGCGGATCATCGAGGCGGATGCCACCGAGGGTCTGCGCAGCCCGACGAAGGCCGACCTCGACCGGCTGATCTTCGGGTTCGAGGGGGAGGGTGTGGTCTCTGCCGGCTTCACCATGGAACGGACTGATCTGGCCCTGCTCGGCCCCGGCTCGTTCGACCTGCCGCGGCTGGAACAGCCGGCGGCTTTACCGCCCGCTGATGAAGCGGGTGGCGCGCCCTTGACTGCCGCCCTTCCGGCAGGCCCTGATGCGCCGGCCTCAACCGGCGGGCTGACCATTGCGCCGAAG
>JAPLOV010000110.1:6551-28696 GCA_026400565.1 Hyphomicrobiales bacterium
ACCCATCTCCGCGTCTGAGCTATGCGGAGCTGATTGCTCCGCAGAACCACTTCCGCGAAATGCGCTGCCTTGCCGAGGCGATCTATTTCGAGGCCCGCAGCGAGCCGGAGGAGGGACAGGCTGCGGTTGCGCAGGTGATCCTCAACCGGGTGCGCCACCAGAACTACCCGGACACCGTCTGCGGCGTGGTCTACCAGAACCGGCACCGCTTCCTGGCTTGCCAGTTCACCTTCGCCTGCGAAGGCAGGTCGCTCAGGATCACCGAGGCCGAGCCTTGGCGCGTGGCCGTGCAGATCGCCACCGATGTCGTGAGCGGCAAGACCTACCTCAGCGATGTCGGCGCCTCGACGCATTATCACGCCGACTATGTGCGCCCCCATTGGGCCAAGCGCCTGAAGCGAATGGACACGATCGGTCGGCACACCTTCTACAAGCTCAGGCCCGGGCAGGCCTGATCTGCGTTGCCGGGCTCTTGCCTTGCAGGGGCTGCCCGGAGCATGGTCGCACCGGGCCGGTCCGGCCACGCGAGGCACGTTCCCATGTTCAGGCTTGATCCGCTCCAGACACTTCCCGTTGATGGCCTCGCAGGAGCGCTGGTCGGACGAGTCTGGGATCCTGGCATCGGCGGCCCCTGCGTCGTGGCCGTGCGGCCAGAGGGGCTGGTCGACATCACGGCGAGCCATGCCACCGTGCGTGATCTGGCCGAACAGCCCGACCCTGCCGCTGCGCTGAAAGCGGCCAGCGGGGCTGTGCTGGGCACGCTTGATGCGATCCTGGCCAATACCATCCCGGACGCGCGCGATCCATCGCGGCCATGGCTGCTGGCGCCGATCGACCTCCAGGCAGTCAAGGCTGCCGGTGTCACCTTCGCTGTCTCGATGCTGGAGCGCGTGATCGAGGAAAAGGCGCGCGGCAACCCTGAGGCGGCATCAGCCATCCGGGCCGGCATCAGCCAGTTGATCGGCGATGACCTGTCGCGGCTGAAGCCGGGCTCGCCCGAAGCCATGCAACTCAAGCAGGTGCTGATCGCGCAGGGCGCCTGGAGCCAGTATCTTGAGGTCGGGATCGGCCCCGATGCGGAGATCTTCACCAAGGCTCCCGCGATGTCCGCCGTCGGCACCGGCATGGATGCCGGGCTGCACCGCATCTCGACATGGAACAACCCGGAGCCGGAAGTGGTGCTGCTGGTGGCGTCCGATGGCCGGATTGTCGGGGCGACGCTGGGCAATGACGTCAATCTGCGGGATGTCGAGGGCCGCTCGGCGCTGCTGCTCGGCAAGGCCAAGGACAACAATGCCAGTGCCGCGCTTGGTCCCTTCGTGCGCCTGTTCGACAGGACATTCTCGCTGGATGATGTCCGCAGCACGGTCGTTTCACTCACCGTGACGGGAGAGGATGGTTTCGTGCTCGAAGGCTCGTCCTCGCTTGCGAAGATCAGCCGCGACCCGGCCGATATCGTCCGCCAGATGATCGGGCCGCATCACCAGTATCCGGACGGCGCGGCGCTCTATCTTGGCACGATGTTCGCACCGGTGAAGGACCGCGACAGCCTTGGCGGCGGCTTCACGCACAAGCTCGGTGATATCGTCACCATCAGCGCGCCCGGACTCGGCAGCCTGGTCAACCGGATGCAGCATGCCGATGCCTGCCCGCCCTGGACCTATGGCGCCAGCCACCTGATGCGCCATCTGGCGCGGCGCGGTATGCTGTGAACCGGGTTCTGGTGATCGGCGAGGCCATTGCCGATTTCCTGCCGCTCGATGAGGTTCCGGAGCGCTTTGCCTGCGTGCTCGGCGGCTCGGGCTTCAACACCACGATGGCGCTCGCGCGGCTCGGGCTTCAGCCGCGCTATGTCACCGCCCTGTCGACAGATGCGCCAGGCCGGCGCTTCAGGGCCGCGCTTGAGCAGGAGCAGGCCGACACGTCCGGCTTGATGCCGAGCGACAAGCCGATGCCGGTTGCCATCGTCAGCCCGGCCCAGGCCAGCCATGGCGCCATGTTCGCGCTCCATCTGGCAGGGACAGCGCATGAAGACGCAGCCGATTGGCCGCAAGCCCTGCCCCCCGGCATGGCCCATGTGCATGCTGCGTCCTTCGCCGCCACGGTTGGCGCCGCAGCAGGCGCGAGCCTCGCGCTGCTGGCTGATGGCAAGGCAAGGGGCACGTCGAGCTACGATCCCAACATCCGCGCCGCCTGTCTGCCGCCGCATCACGAGGCCGTGGCGCTGGTCGAGGCGCGCGTGGCGCATGCCACCATCGCCAAGGCCAGCGAGGACGATCTCGGCTGGCTCTATCCGGGCCTGCCGCCCGATCAGGCCCTGCAACGCTGGCTGGCACTGGGGGCAAGGATAGCCATCGTGACACGCGGCAAGCATGGCGCGCTGGCCCTGACCGCAAGCAGCTTCGTCGAGGTGCCGGGCCAACGCGTTGCGGTTGTCGACACGGTCGGCGCAGGCGACACTTTCACCGCTGGCCTTCTGGGGGCGATGGCGCAGGAGAGCGCCTTGGGGATGCCGGGGATCGCGCCTGATGCAGCGCAGTTGCAGCGATGGATGACCTTCGCCAGCAAAGCTGCGGCCATCACCTGCACACGCCCCGGATGCGATCCGCCGCGCTTGCGAGAGCTCGGCTAGAACGCTTCGACGTTTGGCATGAAGACGATATCCGTGTCATCGGGCTTGCCGCCTGCCGCCGTGATCATGGCATGGACCTGACCGCGATGATGGGTCTGGTGGTTGAAGAAATGCACCACTTGCAGCCAGTTGGCCCGCGTGACGTCCTTGCCTTGCGAACCGGAATACCAGGTCGTCGCGAGAGAGAGCCAATTTTCGTCGACACGATCGGCCCAGTCGCAGATGGCCGCATCAAGTCTGACGCGGTCCTCACGCATCACCAGCCAGTCGGAGTAGAGACCCGCTGATTCACGGATACCGCCGACGGGCTTGCCGGTGCCGTCGAAGCGGTGCATCCATGCCTTGTCAGCCCATATCAGATGGCTGAGTGTCGCATGGATCGACGAGAAGAACGCACCACGCTCCAGCCGCCGCGCCGCTTCGCCCAGCGTGTCCGCCTCACGATAGAGGCTCACGTTCTGCCAAGCGTTGTAGCGCGCCATCAGGCGCACATGGTCCTGGGCAATCATCCTTGGTCCCTCAGATCACATTGGCTTCCAGCAATGGACGGTTGTGCACGATGCGCTCATGGCCAAGATCGGACAGATCGAGGCTGACATACCGGCCATGGCTGATCCATTCAGCAAGCCCTCGTCCGACCGCCGGCGATTGCTGCAGGCCATGTCCGGAGAAGCCGTTGGCGAGATAGAGGTTCGGAACACCGACGGCAGGGCCGACTATGGCGTTGGCGTCCATCAGGTTCATGTCATAGGGCCCGGCCCAGGCCTGGCCGGGGCGGATGGCCTCGAACGCGGGAATGCGGGCCGCCAGCCGGGGCCAGACGGTGTCCTCGAAAAAGCTCCAATCGACATCGGCGACAGCGGGCGAGGTTTCGTCCCAGTCAGGGTCCACGGCTTCGGGCGGCGACGCTCCGCAGATGAACATCTGGCCCTCTTGTGTGCGATGGCCCTCGGGCCTGCAATAGGTGCCGGTCGTGTCGATGAGCAGCGGGCAGCCTGTGACATCGCCCTTGCAGGTGAAGGTGAAGACGTAGCGCTTCCTGGGCCTCACGGGGATGGCGATGCCGGCGGTTGCCGCGAGGCGGGCGCCATGGCTGCCGGTCGCGTTGACGGCCGCGCCGCAGGCGATGCGCCGCCCATCGGCCAGCACGACCGCCGCGATCCGGCCGGCCTTGCGGATATAGTGGGCCACCTCGCCGGTCAGGTACGTCGCGCCAAGGGACCTCGCCTTCCTGCGGAAGGCGTGGAGCAGCCCCCAGCCATCGAACCAGCCCTCACCGCTGAGACCGAGATTGCCCCCCGCAACGCCCTCCAGGTTCAGCCAGCCGAAGCGCTGGCCCAGGGCGGCGGCATCCAGATGCGCGATGTCCGCGCCCTCGCGGCGCTGGAGATCATTCATCGCCTGAAAGGCTGCCAGGTTCTCGACGGAGGCCAGATAGAGGTAGCCGCCTTCCTTCAGCCCGATCTCGGGCACATCGTCCCCGACGGCCAGATGCTCGGAAACCCGGCGCAGGAAGTCGATGCCGTGCAGCGAGATGCGGATATTGACCGAGGTCGAGAACTGCTGGCGGATCGAGGCGGCGGACAGCGCGGACGCTGACAGCCGATAGGTCGGATCCTTTTCGATCACCAGAACGCTGCCCTTGAAGCCGGGCTCGGCCATCAGATGGCAGGCGACCGACGAGCCGATGGCGGCCCCACCGGCAATGACGACATCGGCAGACAAATCAGACGTGCTCATGCTTGCGACCATGACCGCGCTGCCTTCCGTCTGACAAGCCCCGGTGTCGGCATGGCGACGTGCCGCTTCCTTGCCAGCCTCCCTTGCCAGCCTCCCTTGCCCCTCGTGCATGTCGCCGCGCCAACTTGGCGATTGCGCCAGCGACGCGCCCGGCGCATCTTGCCGCCCGTTTCGTGATCGGGAGTTGAGACATGACGGGTTCGTTGCGCGCCGATGTGCAGAACGTGATGACGCGGCTGGGCGTGCCCGACAGCGCCTTTGCCAAGATGGGCCTCGCTGCCCGCACGCCGATCACCGGCGAGCTCATCGCGACCGTGCGCGAGCATACGCCTGATGAGGCCAGCGCCGTCATCACCCGCGCCGATGCGGCGTTCCGGGCCTGGCGGCTGGTGCCTGCGCCGCGCCGGGGCGAACTCGTGCGTCTGCTCGGCGAGGAACTGCGCGCTGCCAAGGATGATCTGGGCCTGCTGGTCACCATCGAGGCGGGCAAGATCACCTCCGAGGGCCTCGGCGAGGTGCAGGAGATGATCGACATCTGCGATTTCGCGGTCGGTCAGTCGCGGCAGCTCTATGGCCTGACCATCGCCACCGAGCGGGCCAGTCACCGGATGATGGAGACCTGGCATCCGCTCGGCGTCTGCGGCGTGATCTCGGCCTTCAACTTCCCCGTCGCTGTGTGGTCCTGGAATGCGGCCCTGGCGCTGGTCTGCGGCGATCCTGTGGTCTGGAAGCCATCGGAAAAGACACCGCTGACGGCTCTGGCAACCCAGGCCATCGTGGAGCGGGCCCTGAAGCGCTTCGGCGCCGATGCGCCCGAAGGGCTGTGTGCGCTGATCATGGGCGGGCGGGCGCTCGGCGAGATGCTGGTCGACGATCCGCGCGTTGCCGTGGTGTCTGCCACCGGTTCGACCCGCATGGGCCGCGAGGTCGGCCCGCGTCTGGCGAAGCGTTTTGCACGCGCCATCCTCGAACTGGGCGGCAACAATGCCGCCATCGTGGCCCCGACCGCCGATCTCGATCTGGCGCTGAGGGGCATTGCCTTTGCCGCCATGGGCACCGCCGGCCAGCGCTGCACGACCTTGCGGCGGCTGTTCGTGCACGAGAGCATCCATGACGCGTTCGTGGCGCGCCTCGCAGCCGTCTATCGTTCCGTCAAGGTTGGAGACCCGCGCACGGCTGGGACCCTTGTCGGTCCGCTGATTGACCGAGCCGCCTTCGATGCCATGGAGCGTGCGCTGGGTGATGCCCGTGCCCATGGCGGCGTGATCCATGGCGGACAGCGCGTGGCAGGCCTCGCCGGAGACGATGCCTGGTATGTCGCGCCGGCGCTGGTGGAAATGCCTGACCAGTGCGGGCCGATGCTGCACGAGACCTTTGCGCCGATCCTCTATGTCACGCGCTATCGGGCGCTCGACGAGGCCATCGCGATGCAGAACAACGTGGCGGCGGGCCTGTCGTCCTCGATCTTTACGCTCGACATGCGCGAGGCGGAGCGGTTCATGTCGGCGGCAGGGTCGGATTGCGGCATTGCCAATGTCAACATCGGCCCCTCCGGCGCGGAAATCGGCGGAGCATTCGGCGGCGAGAAGGAGACCGGCGGTGGCCGCGAGGCAGGCTCCGACGCGTGGAAAGCCTACATGCGCCGCGCCACCAACACCGTGAACTACGGCACGACGCTGCCGCTGGCGCAGGGTGTGGTCTTCGATGTCGAGGGCTGACCGCGCAGTGCTGGCCCGACCGGGCGTGTTGCGCACATGCTGAACACGCGCCTGACCGACCGTCTCGGCATCCGCCACCCGATCCTGTCGGCCCCCATGGCCTTTGCGTCAGGAGGGGAACTTGCGGCTGCCGTGACACATGCTGGCGGGCTCGGGCTGATCGGCGGCGGCTATGGCGACGCGAGCTGGCTGACCCGCGCGTTCGCCGCTGCCGGCAATGCCCGCATCGGCTGCGGTTTCATCACCTGGTCGATGGCGCAGAACCCGTCCTTGCTGGACCAGTCCCTCGCCCATGCGCCTGTCGCGCTGATGCTGTCCTTCGGTGATCCGCGTCCCCATGCTGCACAGGTCAGGGCTGCCGGTGCCTTGCTGATCTGCCAGGTCCAGACGCTGGCCCATGTCGAGGATGCGCTTGAGGCTGGCGTCGACATCATCGTGGCGCAGGGCAGCGAGGCGGGCGGTCACGGGGCCAGGCGGGCGACGATGACGCTCGTGCCGGAGATCGCGACGCTGCTCCAGCGCCGTTCGCCCGATACGCTGCTGGTGGCTGCGGGCGGCATCGCGGATGGCCGCGGGCTGGCGGCAGCCCTCGCGCTGGGTGCTGACGGCGTGCTGATGGGCTCGCGCTTCTGGGCCTGCAGGGAATCGCTGGCCCATCCTGGCCATCAGGCCGTGGCTTTGAAATCTGATGGAGATCAGACGGTCCGGCAGAGCGCGACCGACATCGCGCGGGGTTATGATTGGCCGCCAGGTTTCACGGCACGGGTGATCAACAACCGGTTCGTGCAGGAATGGGAACATCGTCCTGGCGAACATCGTGCGCGGGCCGGGGAACTCCGGGCCGCCTACCAGACTGCCGTGGCAGCGGGCGATCCGGACCATGCCGGCGTCTGGGTCGGCGAAGCCACAGGCCTGATCGAGGATATCGAGAGCGCCGCTGCGATCATCGAGCGCACCGTGGCCGAGGCCGAAGCGATCATCACGCGGCTTGGAACCCTGCGCGATGGGCGCTAGAGATTGTCCCGACATGTCGATCCGCAAAGAGGCCACATCATGAGCGCTGTCCCCCAGACGAAATCCGCCAAGCCAGCCAAGGCCGTCTACAACTGGGAAGACCCTTTCCTGCTCGACGAGCAGCTCACGGAAGAGGAGCGCATGATCCGCGATGCGGCGCGCAGCTTCTCTCAGGACGTGCTGCTGCCGCGCGTGGCCGAAGCCTATATGGAGGAGAAGGCCGATCCGGAGCTGTTCCGGCTGATGGGCGAGATCGGCCTGCTCGGGGTCACGGTGCCGGAGGGCTCGCGAGGTCGAACGGGTCGATTCCGGCTATCGCTCGATGATGAGCGTGCAATCCTCGCTGGTGATGTATCCGATCTATGCCTATGGCGATGAGAACCAGCGCAAGACGTATCTGCCCAAGCTTGCCAGCGGCGCGTTCATCGGCTGCTTCGGCCTGACCGAGCCCGATGCCGGCTCGGACCCCGGCGGCATGAAGACCCGCGCCACCAAGGTCGATGGCGGCTATGTGCTGCACGGCTCCAAGATGTGGATCTCGAATTCGCCCTTTGCCGATGTGTTCGTGGTATGGGCCAAATCCGCCGCCCATGGCGACGAGATCAGGGGCTTCATCCTCGAGAAGGGCATGAAGGGCCTTTCAGCCCCCAAGATCGGCGGCAAGCTCAGCTTGCGCGCCTCGACGACCGGCGAAATCGTGATGGACAACGTCTTTGTCCCTGAAAGCCAGCTTCTGCCCAATGTTTCGGGGCTGAAGGGTCCGTTCGGCTGCCTCAACCGCGCCCGCTACGGCATCTCGTGGGGCGTGATGGGCGCTGCCGAAGCCTGCATGGCGCAGGCCCGCCAGTATGGCCTCGACCGGCACCAGTTCGGCAGGCCGCTGGCGCAGACGCAGCTGTTCCAGAAGAAGCTGGCCGACATGCAGACCGAAATCGCGCTGGGCCTGCAAGGCTCGCTCAGGGTCGGCCGCATGTTCGATGAGGGCAAGCTTCCGCCTGAGGTGATCTCGATCGTCAAGCGCAACAATTGCGGCAAGGCTCTGGATATCGCCCGCATGGCGCGCGACATGCACGGAGGCAACGGCATCCAGATCGAGTATCACGTGATGCGCCACGCGGCGAACCTCGAGACCGTGAACACCTACGAGGGCACGCATGATGTCCATGCTCTCATCCTGGGCCGCGCCATCACCGGGCTTCAGGCGTTCTTCTGAGGCCGGCAACCATGATCACCGCCCTCCGTGCAGGGCTGGTCTATGGCTCAGGCATCTTCGCACTCGGCTTCCTGCTGGGCTCCTTGCGCGAACTCTGGCTGGCACCACTGTTCGGGCGTGATGCCGTCGTGCTCGTGGAAGGCCCTGTCATCCTGCTGGCGGCGTGGCTCTTTGCATGGTGGCTGGTCCGCGGCCATGGCGTTGCGGCCTCGGCAAGCCGGCGGCTCGCGATGGGTGCGGTGGCCTTCGTCGTGCTGATGCTGGGTGAGGCTGCCGTGGCCGTGTTCGGCTTTGGCCGTACGCTGGCCATGCATCTTGCGACTTACGCAACGACCCAAGGCATGCTTGAAATGATGCCGCAGGTTGCCTTTGCCCTGTTTCCGCTGCTGCATCTGATCCGCGAGAGGTTCACCGCATGACCACATCCCCTGTCCGCATCGTTCTTGCCGGCGTGTCCGGCTGGGTCGGCAAGGCGCTCGTCTCGGCGATCCATGCCGCGCCCGACCTCTTGCTGGTGGCTGCCGTCTCGCGCAATGCCGCCGGCAAGGATGCAGGCGAGGTGGCCGGCATCGGGCCAATCGGCGTCATTGTTCATGCGACGATTGCCGAGGCGCTCGCTGCCCCGTCCGACGTCGTGATCGACTACACCAAGCCGGATGCGGTCAAGCACCATGCCCTGACCGCACTGGCGCGGGGCCGGCATGTGGTGATCGGCACGTCCGGGCTGACCGCAGCGGACTACGACAAGATCAACGTGGCCGCACACAGTGCCGGCAAGGGCGTTCTGGCCGCCGGCAATTTCTCGATCACCGCCACCTTGCTGCGCCGCTTCGCGCTGGAGGCCGCCAAGTATGTGCCCGATGTCGAGGTGATCGACTATGCCTCCGCCAAGAAGCCCGACACGCCGTCAGGCACGGGCCGGGAACTGGGCGAACTGCTGGCTCAGGTCCGGCTTCAGGGAACATCCAAACCGGTTGACGAGCTTGGCGGAGCCCGCGAGACGCGCGGGGCTGCGCTGGGCGAGCCCATTCCCGTTCAGGTGCATTCCGTGCGCATGCCATCTTTCGTGTTGTCCTGCGAGGCCATCTTCGGTGCGCCCGACGAACGGCTGGTGATCCGCCACGATGCGGGCTCTTCGGCGGCTCCGTATGTGGCCGGCACGCTGCTGGCGGCGCGCAAGGTGTCGGGCCTGGTGGGCGTCCGACGCGGCCTGGACCATGTTCTGACGTGAGTCTTGCGACGTCGCCTGTCGCCATCCGTGCCGGGGTGACCAGCACGGATCTGTGGAAGACGCTCGGCCTTGTGCTGATCCTGTTCGACCACTGGGCCTATTACATCCAGCCTGACCAGGACTGGATGCACGCGGTCGGGCGCGGCGCATTGCCGATCTTCTTCTTCCTGATCGGCTTCGCCCGCACGCGGCATGTGCCGTGGTTCTGGATCGCCACCGGACTTGCCCTGACAGGCCTCGACTGGTGGCATGTGGGTGGCGATATCAATGATGTGACGCTCAACATCCTGCTGAGCTTTGCCCTTCTGCGCTGGGCCATGCCATGGGTTGATCGCCATGTGGCCAGCTCTGGCTGGCGGTTGGCGGCGCTCGTCGCCGTGCTGCTGGCCTTGTCCTATCCGGCCGATCTCGTGATCGACTATGGCACTTCCGGCTGGCTCCTGGCGCTGGTTGGCCTGCTCCATCGCCGCGCGCTGGAAGCGGGCCCGGACAAGCCGCGCGATCCGGCCTGGCTGGCACGCCGGGCGGTGGGGGCCGTCGCCACCTTGCTGTTCGTCGCCAACGAGATCCATGACTACGAACTGGGCACTGTCGATGCCTTCATCGCGGCCGGCTCGATCATCCTGGTCAGCGGGTTGCTGCTCCGCTTCCGCCGCCTCGACCTGGCCTGGCCGATCCCGCCCGCTGCCGGCCCGGCCTTGCGCTTCTGCGGGCGGTATTCGCTGGAAATCTATGTTGCGCAGATCATCGGGCTGATGGCACTGGGTGAAGTGCTCGATCTTTCGGAAGAGGAATGACCATGGCAGGTCCGCTTCACGGTATCCGGGTGCTGGAACTGGCGCGCATTCTGGCCGGCCCGTGGATTGGCCAGCTCATGGCCGATCTTGGCGCCGACGTCGTGAAGGTCGAAGCACCGGAAGGCGACGACACGCGCGGCTGGGGGCCGCCCTTCGTCGAGGCCGCTGATGGCGGGGCGCTTTCCGCCGCCTATTTTCATTCCTGCAACCGCGGCAAGCGCTCGATCATCGCCGATTTCCGCGAACCGGAAGGGCGCGCGCTGGTGATGCGCCTTGCAAGCCATGCCGACGTGGTGGTCGAGAACTTCAAGGTCGGCGGGCTGGTCAAGTATGGCCTCGATGCCGCATCGCTCAGGGCGGCCTTTCCGCGCCTGATCTGCTGCTCCATCACCGGCTTCGGGCAGGACGGCCCCTATGCGGAGCGCGCCGGCTACGATTTTCTGATCCAGGGCATGGCCGGGCCGATGTCGATCACCGGCGAGCCGGGCAGACAGCCCACGAAGGCAGGCTATGCCACAGCCGACATCTTCACCGGCCTTTATGCCAGTGTCGGCATCCTGTCGGCGCTGCGGCAACGCGACCAGACCGGCATCGGTGCCACGCTCGATCTGGCGCTGATGGACACGCAGATCGCCGTGATGGGCAACCAGGCCATGAACTACCTGGTCTCGGGAAAGGCACCGGGCCGGCTGGGCAATGCGCACCCCAACATCGTGCCCTACGAGGTGTTCGAGGTGGCCGATGGCCACGTCGTCATCGCCAGCGGCAATGACGGCCAGTATCGCAAGCTGTGCGAGGCTCTCGGCCAGCCGGGGCTTGGCACCGACGCGCGCTATGCCACCAACAAGGACCGCATCAGCGCGCGCGCCGAGCTGGTCCCGGTGCTCAACGGACTGACGAGGACCTTTGCCAAGGCCGACCTGCTGGCTCGGTTGGAAGTGGCAGGCGTGCCGGCGGGGCCGATCAATGGGATGGATGAGGTGTTCGCCGATCCGCAGGTGGTGGCGCGCGGCATCCGCCGCGACCTTGCCGCACCGGCTGCGAGGGATGGCCGCATTCCCACGGTTGCCTCGCCGATCGTGATGGACGGTGTCCGTCAGGTCTCGGCGCGGCCCAGCCCGCGCCTCGGTGAACACAATCTCGATGTTCTTCAAGATCCAGCCTGGGGAGGCCAGCCATGAGCCCGGTCGCGATGATGGGTGCCACAGCGCGCACGGGGGGCCAGATCCTGGTCGACCAGTTGCTGCTGCAAGGCGTGCAGGACGTCTTCTGTGTGCCGGGAGAAAGCTATCTGGCGGTGCTTGATGCCCTGCACGACGCCGCCATCCGCATCACCGTCTGCCGGCAGGAAGGTGGCGCTGCGATGATGGCCGAGGCTGCCGGAAAGCTCACTGGCCGGCCCGGCATCTGCATGGTGACGCGCGGACCCGGCGCCACCAATGCCTCGCCCGGCCTTCACATTGCCCGGCAGGACTCAACGCCGATGATCCTGTTCGTCGGCCAGATCGAGCGCGGCATGCGTGAACGGGAGGCCTTCCAGGAGCTTGATTATCGCGCCGTGTTCGGCAGCATGGTCAAGTGGGCCACCGAGATCGATGATCCGGCGCGCATTCCCGAGATCATCAGCCGCGCCTTCCATGTTGCCACCTCCGGCCGCCCCGGCCCGGTGGTGATCGCGCTGCCCGAGGATGTGCTGACCGAGGCAGCGGTGGTCATGGACGCGACACCTTGCGTGCCGGTCGAGACCCATCCCTCGCTGACGCAGATGATCGCGCTGCAAAAGATGTTGTGGGCGGCGAAGGCCCCGGTTGCGCTGCTGGGCGGCTCGCGCTGGGACCAGCAGGCCGTGGACCGTTTCCGGGATTTCGCGGAGCGCTTCGAGCTGCCGGTGGCTGTGACGTTCCGGCGGCAGATGCTGTTCCCGGCAGATCATCCCTGCTTTGCCGGCGATCTCGGGATCGCGCCCAATCCGGCTTTGCTTGCGCGCATCAGGGAAGCCGATCTCGTGCTGCTCGTCGGCGGGCGCCTGTCGGAAATGCCAAGCCAGAGTTATGCGCTGTTCGGCATTCCCGAGCCGGGCTGCACGCTTGTCCATGTGCATCCCGATGCCGGCGAACTGGGCCGGGTCTATCATCCGGCCCTTGCGATCAATGCCTCACCGACGGCCTTCTCGGCTGCGCTCCAGACGGTGCATCCGCCGCAGACCGTGCCATGGGCAGGAGCGGCCCCGGCGGCTCATGCGGCCTTTCATGGCTGGACGGAACAACCGGCGGCCATTCCCGGCTCGTTTCATCCTGGCGAGGCTGTGGTCTGGCTGCGCGACCGGTTGCCGCCCGATGCGATCATCTGCAATGGCGCGGGCAACTACGCCACCTGGGTGCATCGCTTTCACCGCTTCCGCCAGTTCGGCACGCAGGCGGCACCCACCTCGGGCTCGATGGGCTATGGCGTGCCGGCAGCGGTCGGGCTCAAGCGCATCATGCCGGAGCGCACGGTTGTGGCGTTTGCGGGCGATGGCTGTTTCCTGATGAATGGTCAGGAGTTCGCGACTGCCGTGCAGTATGAGCTGCCCATCATTGTCGTTGTGGTCGACAACCGCATGTATGGCACCATCCGCATGCATCAGGAACTGCACTATCCGGGGCGGATTTCCGCGACGGAACTGAAGAATCCGGACTTTGCGGCCTATGCCCGTGCCTTCGGGGGCCATGGCGAGCGGGTCGAGACCACGGCAGAGTTCGCGCCGGCCTTCGAGCGGGCGCTGGCGTCCGGCAAGCCGTCGATCCTGCATTGCCTGATCGATCCGGAAGCGATCACGCCGTCCAGGACCTTGTCGGGCATCCGCGCCGAGGCGCTGGCAAAGCGCTGACAGGCTTGCCGCAGCGCGCTCAGAGCCGGCCTTGCAGCAGCGTGTAGAGCGCCATCGCCCCGATGACGCCGACGGCACGGATCGGCATGGCCAGCGGCGGCATGCCCCCGCGCCGGACCGCGACGCTGGCCAGATCGAAGGCGAAGGCCACGCCGATGGGCCAGACGATGGGCGGGATGCCGGCATCTGCCCAGGCCGGATTGCGCGTGACGAACAGGGCCGTAGCGATGCCGGCCACGAGCATCAGCGCGAAGAAGGCATGGTCGAGCAGGCCAAGGCGGGTTGGCATCAGCCTTCCTTGACCGTGACCTTGCCGAGTGCTGCCTGTGCGGCGGCAAGGCGGGCAATGGGCACGCGGTAAGGCGAGCAGGACACATAGTCGAGCCCGGTTTCCTCGCAGAACTGGATCGAGGCCGGATCGCCGCCATGCTCGCCGCAGATGCCAAGCTTGATGTCGGGCCGGGTCTGACGCCCCCGCTCGACCGCGATTCTGACCAGTTCACCCACGCCGTCGCGGTCGATGGTCACGAACGGGTCTGCCGGCAGGATGCCCTTGGTGGTGTAGGGGCCAAGGAACGAGGCCGCGTCATCGCGGCTGATGCCGAGCGTGGTCTGCGTCAGGTCGTTGGTGCCGAAGGAGAAGAACTCGGCCGCACCTGCAATCTCGCGTGCCCGCAGGGCGGCGCGCGGCAACTCGATCATGGTGCCGACCTGGTAGGTGAGCTTGGCACCGGTTTCGGCCTCGACGGCCTTCTCCATGGCATCGATGCGGCCACGCACGAGGTCAAGCTCGGGCAAGGTCATCACCAGCGGCACCATCACCTCCGGCATGACGGGCTGGCCCGTCTCTCTGGCGGCGATCACGGCGGCCTCGAAGATGGCACGGGCCTGCATCTCGGCGATTTCCGGATAGGCGATGGCCAGACGCACGCCGCGGAAACCGAGCATCGGGTTGAATTCGTGCAGGTCGGCCGCACGGCGCTTCAGCTTCTCGACCGATACGCCCATCGAGGTGGCAACCTCGGCCATCTCGGCTTCGGTATGCGGCAGGAACTCGTGCAGCGGCGGATCGAGCAGGCGGATCGTGACCGGCAGACCCTGCATGATCTTGAACAGCTCGACGAAATCGGCCCGCTGCATCGGCAACAGCTTGGCCAGCGCACGCCTGCGGCCGGCCTCATCGTCGGCCAGGATCATTTCGCGCACGGCCACGATGCGGTCGCCATCGAAGAACATATGCTCGGTGCGGCAAAGGCCGATGCCTTCGGCTCCGAACTCGCGTGCGGTGCGGGCATCGTGCGGCGTCTCCGCATTGGCGCGCACCTTCAGGCGGCGCACCTTGTCCGCCCATACCATCAGCGTGGCGAACTCGCCGGCCAACTCAGGCTGCTGCATGCGGATTTCGCCCAGCATGACCTGGCCGGTGCCACCATCGATGGTGATGAAGTCACCGGCCTTGAGCGTGTGCGCGCCGACCGTGAAGGTCTTCCTGGCATAGTCGACACGGATCTGCCCTGCGCCGGAGACACACGGCTTGCCCATGCCGCGGGCCACCACCGCCGCATGGCTTGTCATGCCGCCGCGCGTCGTCAGGATGCCTTCGGCAGCATGCATGCCGTGAATATCCTCGGGCGAGGTCTCGATGCGGACAAGAATGACCTTCTTCCCGGCCTTCTTCAGCACCTCGGCTTCGTTCGAGGTGAACACGACTTCGCCTGTTGCTGCGCCCGGCGAAGCCGGCAGGCCGGTGGCGATGACGCGGCGTTCGGCCTTTGGATCGATGGTCGGGTGCAGGAGCTGGTCAAGGGAGCCCGGCTCGACGCGCAGGATGGCCTCGTGCTCCGTGATCAGGCCTTCATTGGCCAGTTCGACCGCGATGCGCAGTGCAGCCTTGGCCGTGCGCTTGCCACCGCGTGTCTGGAGCATCCAGAGCTTGCCGCTCTCGACGGTGAACTCCATGTCCTGCATGTCGCGGTAATGCTTTTCGAGAATGCCGTAGATGCGGACCAGTTCAGCATAGGCCTCGGGCATGGCCACTTCCATGGACGGGCGGTCCGAGCCGGCGGCCTTGCGGGCGATCTCGGTGATGTCCTGCGGCGTGCGGATGCCGGCCACGACATCCTCGCCCTGCGCATTGATCAGGAACTCGCCATAAAGCTCCTTGGCGCCGGTGGAGGGATTGCGGGTGAAGGCGACGCCGGTGGCCGAGGTGTCGCCGCGATTGCCGAACACCATGGACTGCACGTTGACGGCCGTGCCCCAGGCTGCCGGGATGTTGTTGAGTTCGCGATACTTGATGGCGCGCGCATTCATCCAGGATCCGAAAACGGCACCGATCGCACCCCAGAGCTGCTCGTGGGGATCCTGGGGGAAGTTCCGGCCCAGTTCCTTCAGCACGATTGACTTGTAGCGGCCGACAAGGACCTTCCAGTCTTCGGCTCCGAGGTCGGTATCGAGCTGGACGCCCTTGCGGTCCTTGTAGTCTTCCAGCGCCTCCTCGAAGTGGTGATGGTCGCAACCCAGCACCACGTCCGAATACATGGTGATGAACCGGCGATAGCTGTCATAGGCGAAGCGCTCGTCACCGGCCGCGCGGGCCACGGCATCGACGGTCTGGTCATTGAGGCCAAGGTTGAGGACGGTGTCCATCATGCCCGGCATCGAGGCGCGGGCTCCCGACCGGACCGACACCAGCAGCGGATTGGCCGGATCGCCGAAGGTCTTGCCGGCGATCTTGCCGGTTTCGGCGAGAGCGGCCTCGACCTGTGCCTTCAGCTCCGGCGGATAGCTCTGGCCGTGGTCGTAGTAGTAGACGCAGACCTCGGTGGGCACCGTGAAGCCGGGTGGGACGGGCAGACCCAGGTTGCACATCTCGGCCAGGTTCGCACCCTTGCCGCCAAGAAGGTTTCGCATGCTGGACTGTCCCTCGGCCTTGCCATCGCCGAAGGTGTAGACCCACTTCTTGCCGCTCATGAAGAACCCTCGCCTGATGGGGCCGCACGTCCGGCCCGGTCGCCCCTGACGCTCCGGCTTTCGCAGATGCGAGACAACGCAGCTCTTCTGTCAAAAAGCGGACCACATTTCAATCGACCCTTTGTCGGGTCCATGGCTGAATGGGCTCTGAACAAGACAGAAAAGCAGCCTTTCTCCCGATAGCGGGCCCATGTGGGCATCCGGAGTGGGCATCGGGAGTGGGCATCGGGAGTGCCGGTCGCCGGCAAGGCAGCGACCGGCTGGTGCGTTCTCAAAGGCCGTCGAACAGGGCGCTGGAAATGTAGCGCTCGGCGAAGGAGGGAATGATGATCACGATGTTCTTGCCCTCCATGCCAGAGCGGCTGCCAAGCTCGAGCGCGCCGGCAACTGCGGCCCCCGACGAGATGCCGCCCGGCACGCCTTCGAGCCGGGCCAGGGCGCGGGCCGTGTCGAACGCCGTCTGGTTGCCGACCGTGATGACCTCGTCAATCACCTCACGGTCGAGGACATTGGGCACGAAGCCTGCGCCGATACCCTGGATCTTGTGCGGGCCTGCCTGTCCGCCGGAGAGAACCGGAGGGCTTTTTCGCCTTCAGCACCTGCCCGACGCCGGTGATGGTACCACCCGTGCCAACGCCCGAGACGACATAGTCGATCTCGCCACGGGTGTCGTTCCAGATTTCCTCGGCGGTGGTGCGGCGGTGAATGTCGGGATTGGCCGGGTTTTCGAACTGCCCGGCGATGATCGCGCCCGGAATGGTCGCCTGCAACTCGTTGGCCTTGGCCACCGCGCCGCGCATGCCGAGCGCCCCGGGCGTCAGAACCAGTTCGGCGCCAAGCAGTGCCAGCATCTTGCGGCGTTCCAGCGACATGGTCTCGGGCATGACGAGGATCATCCGGTAGCCGCGCGCCGCCGCAACGAAGGCAAGGGCGATGCCCGTGTTGCCGGATGTGGCCTCGATCAGCGCACCGCCTTTCTTCAGGCGGCCCGATGCTTCGAGCGCATCGACCATGTTGACGCCGATCCTGTCCTTGACGCTGGCAATTGGATTGAAGAACTCGAGCTTGGCCAGAAGGTTGGCCTTCACGCCGCGTTCAAGACCGATGCGCTTCAGGCGGACAATGGGTGTGTCGCCGATGGTGTCGGTGATCGAATCGTAGATCAGCCCGCGTCCCGGGGCACGGTGCGGTGCATCACTGGTCGGGTTGGTTCTGTGTGCTTCCTGGGCCATGACCGCATCCTCTTCCTGCATGAGAAGCGAGCACTGAGCATAATCTACAGAATATGTCGATAATCAAATTATTCCACATTCTAGATCGTAAAATCTGTCACCGTCGTCTCTGCACCAAAGACGCTCTGCTGCTCGGCGTTCTTGCACAGATCCTCGACCGTGATCCCGTCGAGCCGCGCGAGGAAGGCTTCGCCTGCCGCCTTGACCTCGGGGCCGACAATCTCATCGACAAGCCGCGAATGGGGCAATGGCGGCAGATCGTCCTCGCCCGTCGCCGACATGGCGGCACGGACCACGTCGCCAGCTGTGACCCGGCGGCGCTCCTTCGCCAGTTCGTAGCCTCCGCGCGGACCCCTGATGCCTTTCAGGATGCCGTGGCGCACCAGTGCCTGGAGAACCGTCTCCAGATGCCGCGGCGGAAGATCGTGGCGCGCGGCGAGCATCTTGGCAGACACAGGCTGGGGCCTGGCATGCAGGGCGATATCGACCACTGCGGCAATCGAGAGCAGGCTACGTCGGGACAGCAGGATCACGGCAAGAAAACCTTTTCGTTGAAGAACGCCATCATTCCATCTCCTGTTCTTGCCGCTGGCCGGCAAGGCCTGTCGATCCGAACCCGCCAGCACCACGCCCGGTGCCGTCGAGGCTGGTCGTCTCGACCAGCATGGCCCGTGCCACAGGAGCCACGACGAGCTGGGCGATCCGGTCACCCCGGCGCAGCACGAAGGCTTCGTGTCCGAGATTGACCAGGATGACCTTGACCTCGCCGCGATAGTCGGCATCGATCGTCCCGGGGCTGTTGAGCACGGTGATACCGTGTTTCAGGGCCAGCCCCGAGCGTGGACGAACCTGCGCCTCACACCCTTCAGGGATGTGGAGCACAAGGCCGGTGGGGACAAGGGCCCTTTCACAGACCTTCAGCGTCAGGTGTTCATTCGGCCCGATGGCGGCCATCAGGTCCAGCCCGGCGGACTGCGCCGTTGCATAGGCGGGCAGCGGCAGTCCATCCGCGTGGGGCAGGCGCAACACCTTGACCTCGATCGGGCGGGTCTCTGTCAGGCCCATTGCGCACCGAGGCCGGCGAGATGCTGAACCAGCCGCGCGGCGACCTCGTCCTTGCCGAGCGTTGGCCAGCTGGTGACGCCGCTGGCGCTGACCAGATGCACGGCATTCCTGTCCGCGCCCATCACGCCGCCGGTGATGCCCGAGCCGGTCAGGCTGACATCATTGGCGACGATCAGGTCGCAGCCCTTGGCCGCCAGCTTCGCCCGCGCGTGCTCGACCAGATGCTCGGTCTCCGCCGCAAAGCCGACAACGAGGGCAGGCCTCAGTGTCGCATGGCGCGCAACCGTGGCGAGGATATCGGGGTTCTCGGTCAGGGCCAGCGCCGGCGTCCGCCCTCCCGATTTCTTGATCTTCTCGCCCGAGGCTGCCGCGACACGCCAGTCGGCGACGGCGGCGGCAAAGATCGCAATGTCTGCCGGCAATGCGCGCTCGACCGCGTCCAGCATCTGCTGCGCGGTCTCGACATGGATCGTCTCGACGCCGGCGGGATCAGGGATGGTGACCGGGCCGCTGATGAGTGTGACGCGTGCGCCGGCGCGCCGGGCCGCTGCGGCGATGGCATGGCCCTGCTTGCCGGACGAGCGGTTGGCCAGATAGCGGATGGGGTCGATCGGCTCATGGGTCGGCCCGGAGGTGACGAGCACGTGTCTGCCGGCGAGCGCCGCTGCGGCAGGCATGGCCGGTGGGCCTGCCAGCAAGGCGTCGATGGCAGCCACGATCTCCAGCGGCTCGGCCATGCGTCCGGGGCCGAACTCGCCGCAGGCCATGTCTCCGGCATTGGGGCCGACCACGGCCACACCGTCGCCGGTCAGCGTCGCAAGGTTGCGCTGCGTGGCTGGATGCTGCCACATGCGGACGTTCATGGCCGGGGCGATCAGCACCCGCTTGTCGGTTGCCAGCAGGGCCGTGGTGGCCAGATCGCTGGCCTGCCCTGTCGCCATCTTCGCCATCAGGTCGGCGGTGGCGGGCGCGACGACGACAAGATCGGCGCTGCGCGAGAGCTGAATATGGCCCATCTCGACCTCGTCGGTCAGCGAGAACAGGTCATCGAACACTTTCTCGCCCGACAGCGCAGCGATCGAGAGCGGTGTCACGAACTGGTGGCCGGCTTTGGTGAGGATGACCCTGACGCTGCATCCGCGCTTCTTCAGTTCGCGGATCAGCTCAAGCGTCTTGTAGGCCGCGATACCGCCGCCGATGATCAGAAGGATCGATGCGCCCTGAAGCATGGCCTTGGTCCGGTTCCGGTCACACGAGAGATGTCAGCAACATGCCTGGAGGCACCACGACCGCATTGTGCGGAGCGGGCATCCGGACGCGTCAGCGTTCCTATCACCGGAATGGCGGCTCATCAAAGGCACGCAGTTTTCGCGAGTGAATGCTTGGCCCGGTCTGCTTCAGCAGATCAATGGTGGCGATGCCGATCTTCAGATGCTCGTTGACGGCCCGCTCGTAGAAGGCGTTGGCCGCGCCGGGCAGCTTGATTTCGCCGTGCAGCGGCTTGTCGGAGACGCAGAGCAAGGTGCCGTAGGGCACGCGCAGCCTGTAGCCCTGCGCCGCGATGGTGCCAGATTCCATGTCGACCGCGATCGCCCGGGACTGATTGATGCGCTTGCGGGCAGCCGTCCATTGCAGTTCCCAGTTGCGATCGTCGAAGGTCACGACCGTTCCGGTCCGGAGGCGGTTCTTGAGCGCCTCGCCGCTTTCGCCGGTGACGAGAGCCGCGGCCTGCTGGAGGGCAATCTGCACCTCCGCCAGCGCCGGGATCGGCACATCGGGCGGCAGGATGTCGTTGAGGATGCGGTCCTGCCTGAAATAGGCATGGGCCAGCACATAGTCGCCAATCACCTGGGCCTGCCTCAGCCCGCCGCAATGGCCGATCATCAGCCAGGCATTGGGGCGCAGCACGGCGAGATGGTCGGTGATGTTCTTGGCGTTGGAAGGCCCGACCCCGATGTTGACCAGCGTGATGCCCTGTCCGTCCTTTTTGACGAGGTGATAGGCCGGCATCTGGAAGCGATGCCAGGGTGCTGCCGCAAGCCGGGCGACCGCCGATTCGTCCGCCGAGCGCGCATCGATGGAAAGCCCGCCTGGTGCAACCAGCCGCTCGGCCTCGCCCGACCTGATCAGATCGATGCCGTGGCGCACGAACTGGTCGACATAGCGATGGTAGTTGGTCAGCAAGATCCAGTGCTGGAAACCGCGCCAGTCGGTGCCGGTGTAGTGCATCAGCCGTTTCAGCGAATAGTCGGTGCGCACGGCATCGAACAGGCTCAGCGGCATTGGTCCCGTGCCGGTCATGTCGAAAGTGCCATCCGCGATCTCGTCGCCGATGGCGGAGAGGAGGGGCACGGGGAAGTGACGCGCCAGCTCGGCTGCCGTCACGCCGCCGCGGGCCAACTCGTCGCCGCCCTGCAGCACATAGGGGTAGGGGATCTCCTGCTCGCTGATGCCGACCTCGACGAGCGCGTGATAGTCGCGCATCAGCGGTGCCAACTGGTCGAGCAGATAGGCCCTGAATTCGCCCGGATGGGTGATGGTGGTGGCATAGACACCTGGAGCGGCGAACTTGGCATAGCCGCGGCGCGAACTGGCGGAGAGCTTGCCGGGCGCATAGGTGACGCGCAATTCGGGATAGCGGAAGCGGGCGCGCTGCTCGGGCGTGGGGATGGTGCGGTCGTCGAGGTAGGCGTCGAGCGCCTTGCGGATGGCGGCGGTGGCGGCGTCGTAGCGTTCCTGGAGCTTGTCCAGTGCTGCCTCGGCGCTGGCAACCTGATCGAACACGGGAATCTTGATAGCAGTCATGGCCCAGATAAGCCCAGCGTCCAGCCTGTGGCAACCGGTGCCAGTGCCTGTGCCATGTGCCCTCAGCCGCCGAGCATCTGCCAGGCAAGGAGCGCGGCAATCGTCCACAGGGCCAGATTGCCCCAGCGGTTGCGGCGGGCTTCGGCCCGTCCGATGGCTTCGACACTGTCGGAATCGAGCGCAAAGCCGCGTGAGCTTGCCTCTTCCAGATGGCCCAGCAGCCGTTCGCCGCGCGCCACCGTCTCCGGCAGTTGCGCAACCGCCCCGGCGAGGGACATGACGCCGCGTCCGGCATCCTCGATGCGCCCGACCGGCCCCAGATTGCGCGCGATCCAGTCACGCACGACGGGCTCGGCCGTGCGCCACATGTCGAGCTTCGGATCGAGCATGCGGCCGACGCCCTCAACCACGACCATGGTCTTTTGCAGCATCACCAGTTCGGTGCGGGTCTTCATGTCGAACAGGCCGGTGATCTCGAACAGCAGGGTCAGCACCTTGGCCATCGAGATTTCATCGGCGCTTCGGTCATGGATCGGCTCGCCGACAGCGCGGATGGCCTGGGCGAAGTCCGCCACCGAATGGTGCGCCGGCACATAGCCGGCCTCGAAGTGGACCTCCGCCACGCGGGTGTAGTTGCGCGTTATGAACCCGAGCAGGATCTCGGCCAGAAAGCGCCGCTCCTTGGGTCCAAGACGGCCCATGATGCCGCCATCGACGGCGACGAGCCGGCCTTCCGCATCGACGAACAGGTTGCCAGGGTGCATGTCGGCATGGAAGAAACCGTCGCGCAGGGTGTGCTTAAGGAAGGACTGGATCACGCACTGGCCGAGCCTGACCCGGTCATGGCCCGCCGCAT
>JAPLOV010000110.1:28716-34136 GCA_026400565.1 Hyphomicrobiales bacterium
CCCAATGGGGCTTCGGCACGCGGAAATCGCTGTCTGCCGCCGTGTTCTGCGCCAGTTCCGACAAGGCAGCGGCTTCAAGACGCAGATCCATTTCCATCGTCACCGAGCGGATCAGCGTATCGACCACGCCGGTGATGCGCAGGCGCTTGGCCTCCGGCGAGAATTGCTCCGCCAACTCCGCGCCGCGCCGCATCGCTCTGAGATCGCGGCTGAAACGCTCCCGGACCTGCGGACGGAGCACTTTCACCGCCACCTTGCGGCCCGCCTTCGTGAGGGCCGGATGCACCTGGGAGATCGAGGCTGCCGCAATCGGCTCGTCGAACACCGTGAAGACATCGGCAATGCGCTTGCCGAGCGAAGCCTCGACCGTGCGCCGCGCCACATCGGTCGGGAAGGGCGGCATGCGGTCCTGCAACAGCGACAGGTCGGCCGCGACGCGCTGGCCGACCACATCCGGCCGGGTTGCGAGGAACTGGCCGAACTTCACATGGCTTGGTCCAAGCCTCGTCAGCGCCGCGGCCAGCCGCTCGGCCGAAGCGCCGGCGTTCCGCCGCTCGATCAGGCGTGCCAGTGCCAGGCCCCAGCGCGCCGGCCCGCCCGGCAGGGCTGCGGGATCGACCAGCGCCAGCGCTCCCTCGCGTGCCAGCACGAAGCCGACGCGCGTCAGTCTGGCGATGGATGCAAGGGTGGTGAACACCTCAGGGGCGACTTTCAGTGACAGGCGAGGGGGGCAGGCAACCTAGAGCTTCCAGCCCGAATGAATGGCCACCACGCCACCCGTCAGCATCGTATGGCTGGCACGGGAAAATCCGGCGTCGGCGATCATGCCCTCGAACACGTTCGGCTTGGGGAACTTGCGGATCGATTCGACCAGATAGCGATACGGCTCGGCATCGCCGGTGACCATGCGACCCATTGGCGGGATGACGTTGAAGGAATAGGCCTCATAGATCCGGTCGACGACAGGGATGTCGACCTGGCTGAATTCGAGGCACAGGAAACGGCCGCCACGCCTGAGCACGCGATGGGCCTCTGCCAGCGCCTTGTCGATCCGGGGCACGTTGCGGATGCCGAAAGCGATGGTGTAGGCATCGAAGCTTGCCGCCTCGAAAGGCAGTTCCTCGGCGTTTGCCTCGACGAAGTCGATCCGGTCATCGCCGGCGAAGCGCTTGTCGGCCCGCTCGCGCCCGACGCCGAGCATGTCGCCGTTGATGTCGAGCACGGTGACCCTGGTTGCGGGGCCGCCTGCATCGAGCACGCGGAAAGCCACATCGCCTGTGCCTCCGGCCACATCGAGATGGCGGAAGGCCCGCGTCTTCGGGGGTTTCACCATCGAGACCAGCACATCCTTCCAGATGCGGTGCAGGCCGGCCGACATGGCATCGTTCATCAGGTCGTAGCGGCCCGCGACCTTGTGGAACACGTCATCGACCTTGGCCTGCTTGTCGGCGAGGCGCACGGTTTCGAAGCCGAAATGCGTCTCGGCATCGGCATCGGGAGCGGGTGAAGCGGGTTTGCGATCTGCCATCATGCCGGCACACATAGCGAAACTTCTCCGGCTGCGCTATGCGGGCGTGATGTCCTTGTTCCGCCGGATGGGTCGTAACCCGCATGCCTGAATTGCCCGAGGTCGAAACCGTCCGGCGCGGCCTGGAGCCGACGCTGGTCGGAGCCCGCATCGAGCACCTCCTGCTCAGGCGCAAGGATTTGCGCTTCGCCTTTCCGGACCGCTTCGGGGCAAGGGTGGAGGGCCAGCGTGTCGAGGCGCTGTCCCGCCGGGCGAAATACCTGATCGCCGATCTGTCCTCTGGCGAGGCGCTGATCATGCATCTGGGCATGACCGGGCGGTTCATCGTCGAAGCCGCCGGTGCCGGGCCCCATGAGCCGGGAGAGTTCCATGCCGGCCTGAACCGGCATCCCGCCCATGACCATGTGGTCTTCGACCTCGGCGAGCGCGGACGCATCACCTACAACGACGTGCGCCGCTTCGGTTTCATGGATCTGGTGCCGCAGGAGCAGCTCCATGGCTCGGTCCATTTCGCGCGCATGGGGCTGGAGCCGTTGGGCAATGCCCTGTCGGGGGAGGTGCTGGCAGGGCTGTTTGCCGGCAAGGCCGCGCCGCTCAAGGCCGCGTTGCTTGATCAGCGGCTGATCGCCGGCCTCGGCAACATCTATGTCTGTGAAGCGCTGTTCCGCGCGGGCCTGCATCCGGAGCTGCCAGCGGGCGTCATTGCCACGCCGACGGGCCGGCCCCGCGCCAAGGCACATGAGCTGGCCGCCATCATCCGCGACGTGCTGACGGAGGCGATCGCGGCGGGCGGATCGACCCTGCGCGATTTCGCCCATGCCGATGGCTCACTCGGCTACTTCCAGCATGCCTTCAAGGTCTACGACCGGGAAGGCGAGCCCTGTGTCACGCCCGGCTGTGGCGGCACCGTGGAGCGGCTGGTGCAGTCGGGCCGTTCGACCTTCCTTTGCGCGCGCTGCCAGCCGCGCTGACGGCTGAGTTCGCCCAGTGCTGTCGCCGGCGTTGACACCGGCCCGCACGATGCCCTTGATGGACGGGTGAGACGGGGAGCCAAGGCGCACCCTGTCCGGACCGGATGAGCCCCCTGCGATGAACAACCCCGTGTCGATCAAGCCTGTCATCGTGCAGAGCGCAGGCCAGCCCGAAGCTGCGCAGGTGCGCAAGGCCGACCTGCCGCAGTTCAAGGTCGAACTGGACGACAGGGCGATCCTTCTGCCTGATGGCAAGGTGCTGCACCATGTCATCATGTCGGTCGACGAGGGCGGACATATCGCGTTCGATGGCGTTTTCGCCTTCAACCGCACGGGGCGGCATCCACGGTTGCTGCGCCTTTCGCTGGCAGACACCGGCGCGCTGGCCGCAGAACTGGTCAACGCGGTCTACGCCGCCAAGACCGCCTTCGTGTTCGGCCAGAGCCTGAAGATCACCATCACCGTGGTCGCCAACGGCTACAAGTTGGAGTGCCACCACGAGGGCGAGGCCTTCGACCTTTTCCTGTCCACCGGCGTGATCTGGCGCTTCATCAAGGGCCTTCTGCTGGCCATCGATGCCGCTTCGCCGCACGTTGCCAATTGAGCAGCAGCCAATCGTGGCCGGTGCTGTCTGGCCGGGGACCGCTGTGCTCAGCTCAGGTTGAGTTCCTTGAAAAAGTCGTTGCCCTTGTCGTCTATGACGATGAAGGCGGGGAAATCCTCGACCTCGATCTTCCAGATCGCCTCCATGCCGAGTTCCGGATATTCCAGAACCTCGACCTTCCGTATGCAATCCTGCGCAAGGCGCGCGGCCGGGCCGCCGATCGAGCCAAGATAAAAGCCGCCATGCCGGGCGCAGGCATCGCGCACCGCTGCCGAGCGGTTACCCTTGGCCAGCATGATCTTCGAGCCACCGAAGGCCTGGAACTGGTCGACGTAGGAATCCATGCGCCCGGCGGTGGTCGGCCCGAACGAGCCTGATGCCATGCCGACGGGTGTCTTGGCCGGGCCGGCATAGTAGATCGGGTGGTTCTTGAAATACTCCGGCATGGTGCCGCCATTCTCCAGCCGCTCGCGGATCCTGGCGTGGGCCAGATCGCGCGCCACGATGATGGTTCCGGTCAGCGAAAGCCGCGTCTTGACCGGATGGCGCGAGAGCGTTGCGAGAATTTCGCTCATCGGCCGTGACAGGTCGATCCGGACCACGTCGCCGCCGAGCCTGGTTTCGTCGATCTCCGGCATGTAGCGCGCCGGGTTGTGCTCCAGTTCCTCGACATGGACGCCGGACGCGGTGATCTTGCCCAGCGCCTGACGGTCGGCCGAGCAGGAGACGCCGAGGCCGATGGGCAAGGACGCGCCATGGCGCGGCAGCCTGATCACCCTGACGTCGTGGCAGAAATACTTGCCGCCGAACTGGGCACCGACACCGAGCGACTGGGTGAGCTTGTGGACCTCTGCCTCCATCTCGAGGTCGCGGAAGGCATGCGCCATCTCCGACCCCTGCGTCGGCAGGTTGTCGAGATACTTCGTCGATGCCAGCTTCACCGTCTTCATGGTCTGTTCGGCGGAAAGCCCGCCGATGACGATGGCCAGGTGGTAGGGCGGGCAGGCGGCGGTGCCGAGCGTCAGGATCTTCTCCTTGAGAAAGGCCATCAGGCGCTCGCGCGTCAGCAGCGAGGGCGTGCCCTGGAACAGCAGGCTCTTGTTGGCAGAGCCGCCGCCCTTGGCGACATAGAGGAACTTGTAGGCCTGGGCAGCGGCGGGATCGTCCTCGGCGTAGATCTCGATCTGTGCGGGCAGGTTGTTCTTGGTGTTGCGCTCCTCGAACATCGAGATCGGGGCCAGTTGCGAATAGCGCAGGTTGCGCTTGACATAGGCATCCATCACACCTTGGCCGATCGCGGCCTCGTCGCCGCCTTCGGTGAACACCAACCGGCCCTTCTTGCCCATGATGATCGCCGTGCCCGTATCCTGGCACATGGGCAGCACCCCGCCGGCGGCAATGTTGGCGTTCTTCATCAGGTCATAGGCCACGAACTTGTCGTTCGACGTCGCCTCGGGATCGTCAAGGATGCTGGCAAGCTGCTTCAGATGCCCGGGCCGGAGCAGGTGGTTGATGTCGATGAAGGCCTGTTCTGCCAGAAGCCGGATGGCTTCGGGTTCGACCATCAGGAACGCGCGGGAGCCCATTTGTTCGAGGCGCACGCCCTCGCCCGTCAGCTTGCGATAGGTCGTTGTGTCCGGCCCCAGCGGAAACAGCGGCTGATGGATCATGGTCATGCGGGTGGCTCCGGATCACGGTTGGTCTGTGGCGGCAAGACGGCTGACGGCCGGGATGCCCCGGACGCTGCGCCTGTTTGCCACGGCTCGGTGTGTGCCGACCATCCAGCCATTGGTCAAAGGCCGGCATGCGGCTGAGGTGTTTGTAGCCCGCCCTGCCGGGGGCGCAACCGCTGATCACGCTCGATGCGTGGGTCTCTGGTGCTCAGGCGGCCTGCGCCGCCCGTTCGGTCAGGATCGCGTAGATCGCGGCCGCATCGTCGGCACGGCGGATGCTGTCGAGCGTGGCGCGGTCGCGCAGCACGCGGGCCACGCGGGCCAGCGCCTTGAGGTGATCCGCGCCGGCGCCTTCCGGCGCAAGCAGGACGAACATGATGTCGACCGGCTGGCCGTCCAGTGCCTCGAAGTCGATCGGCTTTTCCATGCGCACGAACAGACCCCGGAGGCGCGTCAGCGAGGGCGAGCGGCCATGGGGAATGGCGATGCCTTCGCCGATTCCGGTCGAGCCAAGACGCTCCCGCTGAAGCAGGGTCTCGAAGACCTCGCGTTCGGGCAGCCCGGTGATGGCTGCCGCGCGCTGGGCAATTTCCTGAAGCGCCTGTTTCTTGCCGTTGGCTTTCAACGGCGCAATGACGGAATCA
>JAPLOV010000110.1:34180-43361 GCA_026400565.1 Hyphomicrobiales bacterium
AGGTCGTGAATGATCATGATGAGCCAGTCTGTTGCAACTCCCGTGCCGAACGCTTCCGTCCAGACCGGGCTGCTGCGCGAAAGTCCCTAAATCCATGCAGGGGTTCAAGACAAGGCGGTCGGCGGGTCTATCCACCCAATGTTGCCGTCGCGACGGCGGTATACGATGTTCACCCGGCCATTGCCAGCGTTTCTGAAAACCAGAACAGGCGAGCCGGTGAGATCGAGTTCAGAGACCGCATCGCCCACACTCAGATCATGCAGGGCGCGGGTGGTTTCAGCGACGATGGCAGGATGTGATCCGTTCATATCGTGGGCGTGATCCTCCTCGGTATCCTCGTTGGGGGCTTCGATCACATAAGACGGGATATCCATCAGGACGCGGCGGGCATGGGCGTTGCCCGAGTGGTCCTTGAGCCGGCGCTTGTAGCGGCGAAGCCGTTTCTCGATCTTGTCGACCATCTTGTCGAGGCTCTGGTAGGCATCGTGGGCTGATCCTGATGCTTCCAGCGTCATGCCGGATGAAAGGTGCAGCACGGCATCGCTGCGAAACCCGGTGCCATCCTTGGCGACCGTCACGTGGCCGTTGAAGCTGCCCTCGTAATACTTGCCGAGCGCAGCCCCGACCCTGTCTTCCGCCTGGGAGCGGATGGCCTCGCCGACATCGAGATTCTTGCCGGAAACACGCAAACCCATGGATAGTCCCTCCGTCTCGGGAGAGCCGCGGGCCCAAAGATCAAGCCCCGACCGGCCAGACCCGGTCACCTGAATCTGTGACGTTGCGGGGTGAGTGTCAACGCATTCCGCGTTAAGCCGGCAAAAAAGCCGGCATGAGGCCAAGCTCCGGGCCGGGCTGCTATGAGTCTGAAAAACATGGATATTTCATGGCGCATCCAAGGCGCTCCGACCCAGCCGGAAGGCCCGGCGTCAGCGATCGCGCCCCTGCCCGGACTGCTTGTCGCGGCGTCGCTCCATGGAGGAGCCGATTCCGAGCGCTTCGCGGTACTTTGCCACTGTGCGGCGGGCAATGTCGATGCCCTGTTCGCGCAGTTTTGCCACGATCGCATCGTCTGACAGGACATCGCGGGCGCTCTCGCCGTCGATCATCGCTTTGATGCGATAGCGCACAGCTTCGGCGGAATGGGCTTCGCCGTAGCCTGTGCTGGCGATCGAGGCCGTGAAGAAATACTTCATCTCGAAGAGCCCGCGCGGGCTGATCAGATACTTGTTGGAGGTCACCCGCGAGACGGTTGATTCGTGCATCGCGATCGCGTCCGCCACGGTCTTGAGATTGAGCGGCCGCAGATGCTCGATGCCGTAGGCGAAAAAGGCATCCTGCTGGCGGACGATCTCGCTCGCGACTTTCAGGATGGTGCGGGCGCGTTGTTCGAGGCTGCGCGTCAGCCAGTTGGCTGTCTGGAGGCATTCGGCGATGAAGGCCCTGTCGGTTTCGGTGCGGGCCGCCTTGCTGACGCGGGTGTGATAGGTCTGGTTGACCAGCACGCGCGGCAGCGTGTCGGGGTTGAGGTCGATCAGCCACGACCCGTCGGGCGCTGCCCTGATGATGACATCGGGCACCACGGTTTGCGCAGCCCCGCCGCCAAACGCCCGGCCAGGCTTGGGATCGAGCGCCCTGATCTCGGCGATCATCTCGGCAAGATCGTCCTCGTCCACGCCGCACAGCTTGCGCAACTGGGCGAAGTCCCGCTTTGCCAGCAAGGGCAGATGGGCCAGCAGAGTTGCCATGGCCGGGTCGTGACGGTTCTTGTCCTTCAGCTGGATTGTCAGGCACTCGGTCAGGTCGCGTGCACCGATGCCCGACGGCTCGAAGGTGTGGATGATCGCCAGGATGGCTTCAAGCCGGGCGACGCCAACGCCAAGCCGCTCCGCGATCTCCGGCAGCGGCTCGGCCAGATAGCCGGCATCGTCGATGGCATCGATCAGATGCCGCCCGATCAACCGGGAGACAGGGTCGGTGACTGCCAGGTCGAGCTGTTCGCACAGGACCTCATGCAGGCTCTGTTCAACCGACAAGGTCTCCTCAAGGCCGGGCAGGTCCTCGTCGAAACTCGCCGATCCGCCATTGCCGACCGCGCCGCCGCCCATCACCGGCAGCATCGCCTCCGAGCTCTGTTCCAGCCGCGCCACCTGGGGGGCCTCATCGGGAAAGACATTGTCGAGGCGGGTGCCGAGCGTCTCTTCAAGGCCTTGCCTGCCCGTGGCCAGTTCCTCGCCATACCAGTCCGGCGGGGCGGGCTCGTCGAAGCCGTCGCCAGCGCCATCGCCGCGCTCGCCATCCTGCGAAGGCTCGCTCACCGCCTCGCGCGGGTCGATATGGTCATCCGCCTCGGTGCGCTCGAGCAGCGGATTGCGCTCGACCTCGGCGTCGACGAAGTTCTGCAGATCGAGATGGGAGAGCTGGAGCAGCTTGATCGCCTGCAGAAGCTGCGGCGTCATGACAAGGGATTGCCCCTGCCTCATCTCCAGTTTGGCTGAAATGCTCATTTCGCCGATTCGACCCATTCCCAAGACGCACGATCCTCGAGGATCGTTTTCGGCATGAAACTTGCCTTGACTTAAGAACCTATGACTCCCGACGGATAAGGTCAAAGTCAAGCGGCCGACTTCCGCGATGGCAGCGACAATGGTCGCATGCTGGCCTGTGCCGGGCCAACGCACGCCTGTCTCGCTTCTTCCTTGCCTCTCCCTGGCCTCTCCCTGGCCAGAGGCGGACATTTGGCTAGAGGCGGAAGTCCTCGCCGAGATAGACCCGCCGCACATCCGGGTTGGCAATGATCTCGTCGGGGCTGCCTTCGGTGAGGACGCGGCCCGAGTGGATGATGTAGGCGCGGTCGACCAGCCCCAGCGTCTCGCGAACATTGTGGTCGGTGATGAGCACGCCGATGCCGCGATCGGTCAATTGCCTGACCAGCGCCTGGATGTCGCCCACCGCAATCGGATCGATGCCGGCGAAGGGCTCGTCGAGCAGCACGAAGGACGGCCTGGCTGCCAGCGAGCGGGCAATCTCGCAGCGCCGCCGCTCCCCGCCGGACAGCGCGATCGATGGCGACTTGCGCAGCCGGGTGATCCGGAACTCGTCGAGCAGGGCATCGAGTTCCTGCTCGCGCTTGTCCCTGTCAGGCTCCACCACTTCGAGCACGGCCCGGATGTTGTCCTCGACGCTCAGGCCGCGAAAGATCGACTGTTCCTGCGGCAGGTAGCCGATGCCCAGCCTGGCCCGCCGATACATCGGCAAACGGGTGATGTCGTTGCCGTCGAGCGTGATCCGCCCCTGATCGGCGGCGACAAGCCCGGTAATCATGTAAAAGATCGTGGTCTTGCCGGCGCCGTTCGGCCCCAGCAGCCCGACAGCCTCGCCATTGCGCACGTTCAGCGCCGCTTCATTGACGACGGTGCGCCCGCGATAGCTCTTCCTGAGGCCGGAGACCGACAGGATGCCAAGCCCCGATGGCATGTCCGCGGCCATCGCATCGGGCCCCCCTGCCACATGCTCGTGCATCGGCTCGATGCGCTGCTGATGCGGCGGCAAGGCACCGGCCATCTGACCTGACTTGCGGAAGGAGAAGGGGAATTTCACAGGCCCTGCCGCATCAGTTGGTCGCGCCTGCGGGTCTGGCCCGGTTGGCCGGTGTGGCCGGCGTGCTTTCCATCGATCCGGGCACGAAGAAGCCACGCACCCGGCCGCCATCGAAGTTCGCGATGCCGGTCTTGGTGTTGTAGACCAGCCGCTCGCCGCGCGTGACGTTCTGGCCCTTGGCGAGGGCGACATCGCCGCTCATGATAACCTGATCCTTCTCCCGGTCGAACACCGCCTTCTTGCCGGTGGCAACCTGGTCGTCGGATGTGACCGTGACCGGGCCATCGCACTCAAGCCGCTTGATGCCGCCATCGCCGCCGACGCTGGCTGGTGCCGGCGCCGTCGTTGCCGCCCGCCCACTTCCCTGGCCGGCAAGGCTCTGGCCCCGGTTGTCGTAGACAATCGTCATTTTCGAGCAGCGGATCGTGGTCTTGCCCTGCACGGCCACGACATTGCCGGCAAAGATGGCCTTGCTTTCCTTATCGAGCACATCGAGCCGGTCAGCATCGATCTTGATCGGATCCTTCGAGTTCTCGCCAAGGCTGGTCAGCGGGGAGTTGGTGGCCCCGGCCCTTGGCTGCTGCGCTTCGGCTTGCCCCGCAAAGGCCAGCGCGCCGGCCAAGGCTGCTGCTGCAAGGGGCATCGCTGCCAGCCATGGTGCCGTGCAGCGTCGGCCCGCTGTGGCCCTGCCCGGCGGGGACGTGCCTGCGGAACCGTGCAATCTGGCATCGGCCAGCCGGGTTGTTGAAAGCAAGGGGGTGAGGGGATGTCGCATCATCAAGGTCGTCTCGCTCATGGAACGCTGCGCGGCAAGGCGCGCCCGGTTGCCGGGTCGATCACGGTCACGTTCCGGCCCGCGCCGGCCGGGGCAAGGGGCGTTGCACCCTCGGCCCGTGAGGTCAGGGCGCGCGGCAGGGCAGCGGGCATGACCGCACCGACGGAGCCATCCGCCTGTGTCCGGGCGGCGGGCGGGGCAAAGGCGGACGGCTCCGGCAACGCCGGCCTGACGGGCGTTGCGGCTGGCGCGGCCGGACGCCGCGAGGCGGCTGCCGCCTTGCTGTCACGATCGTCGATCTCAGCAGAAACCCGGCCGATGAACGTCACTCTTGCGCCATTGTCGACGACATCGAGGCTGTCAGCTGCCACGCTCATGTCGGGGAGGCGCACGGTGACCGCTTCGCGGGAGCGCACGGTTCCTGCCTTGAAATCGACATCGGCGGACTGGAGCTGTGCCTCCTGTCCTTCTCCCATCAGCAAGCGGACGTCGCCCTTGAGCTGCAAATGCTCCTTCTGGGTATCGAAGACCGCGCTGTTCGCGGTGAGGTTGAGCACCGAGTTGTCGGCGTTGAGGAGACGGGCCTTGATACCGGACATCTCGATCACATTCGGCATGCGGATATCCTGGATCGCACTGGCAGCGGTGACCTCATAGGGCCTGTTGTCCTTCCGGTGGCCGGCCAGCCTGGGGTTTTCCATCGTCACGCGCGTACCATCGATGCGGATCGCGCCGACGCTGACGCCGGCATCGCGGAACGGGTTGATGAACGGGAACACGATGAAGGCAACGAAGCTGGCCAGCGCCCCGATCGGGATGCCGACACGCAGCAGGCGCACCAGCCGGCTGTGGCGTCTGGCCTGCGCATAGGCGGCTGAGGATTGGGCGGCCCTGAGACGCGCCGCCTCCGCCCTGTGCCCATCGGCAAGGCCCGGCCCGCGCTGTTGCGCCGGAGAGATGTGGTCGAGATGTGTCGCCAGTGTCACGGCTGTGGGGTTCCAGAATGTCGCGTCTGCCGGCCCGTGGGGCCGGCTCATGACGAGACGCTCCACCTTGTTGCAATCGCTCGGATTTCGCAACCGGCCCTCGATGAGCTGGAAGACCCTGATACCTTAAGGAGCGCTCTGGGCGAATCTGTGGCCTGAATGCCTCCGGGCGGCCTGCTCTCAGCTATGGGCGAAAATGTCGATTTCCGGCCAGCCCTGAAGATCAAGGGCGGCACGCGTCGGCAGGAACCGGAAACAGGCTTCTGCCATCTCCATGCGGCTTTCGCGCAGCAGCAGCGTGTCGAGTTTCGCCTTGAGCTGGTGCAGGTGCAGCACATCGGAGGCGGCATAGGCCAGTTGCTCGCGGGTGAGTTCCGCCGCGCCCCAGTCCGAGCTTTGCTGCTGCTTTGACATATCGATGCCGAGCAACTCGCGCGACAGGTCTTTGAGGCCATGGCGGTCGGTGTAGGTGCGCACCAGCCGTGACGCGATCTTGGTGCAGTAGATCGGGCTGGTGACGACGCCGAAGCTGTGCAGCAGCACGGCCACGTCGAAGCGCGCGTAATGGAAAATCTTGAGCACCGACGGATCGGCGAGGATGCGGCACATGACGGTGGGCGGCGCGCTGCCCTTGGCAATCTGCACCACATCGGCCGTGCCATCGCCGCGGGACAGCTGGATGACGCAAAGCCGGTCCCTGTGCGGGTTCAGGCCGAGCGTTTCGGTATCGATGGCCAGCGACGGCCCTGGATCGAAGCCTTCGGGCAGATCGCCCTGATGGAGATGGATCGTCATGTCAGCCAGATGGGTTGGTGCGGCAAGGGAAGCCAGGAGGAAGCCAGGAGGAAGCCAGGAGGGAGTGAGGAGGGAACTAGGAGGGAGCCAGGAGGAAGCATGGAACGTTGCAGCCAGCCCGCTTGATTGTCCGGTTGCGCTGCGATGGCAAGCGGAATCATCACCCTGGCCATGCGCGGATCGGGCTGCGACCTGACCGGCAGCGGCTTGCGCTATCGCCCTGCGGTTGGTTTGATAAGGTGACCATTGATTGACCACGCTTGCCAGAACCGCGGGGCAAAGGGAGACTAGGCCATGAACCTGATCACGAGGCCACCGGCCGGGCAGCCGGCGGGACCACCGCGGGTGCTGAGGCTCAGCCCGTCCGACAACGTGGTCGTGGCCGTCGATCCGGTCGATCCCGCCATGGTCGTGGCCGGGGTGGCGGCACAGGCCCGGATCCCGCGCGGCCACAAGATGGCGATCACGCCGATCGCGTCCGGCGAGCCGGTGCGCAAGTATGGCCAGGTGATCGGCTATGCCGGAGGCGACATTGAGCCCGGACAGCATGTTCACACCCACAACTGCCTGTTCGCCTCGGTGGCGCTCGACTATGCGCATGCCAGTGCGGCACCGGACACGGCGTTGGTTGCGCCAGAGGCGCGCGCCACATTCGAGGGCTTCCGTCGTGACAACGGCAAGTTCGGCACGCGCAACTATGTCGGCATCCTGACCTCGGTGAACTGCTCGGCCTCGGTCGCCAAGTTCATGGCCGAGGAGGTGCGGCGTTCCGGCATCCTGGCCGAATATCCCAATGTCGACGGCGTGATCGCGCTGACCCATGGCACGGGCTGCGGCATCGACTATGCCGGCCCTGCCTTCGAGGTGCTGAAGCGCACGACCTGGGGCTATGCCTGCAATCCCAATATGGCGGCGGTGCTTGTCGTCGGCCTCGGCTGCGAGGGTTTCCAGATCGCCAAGATGAAGGAAGCCTACGGGCTGTCGGAAAGCGACGTGTTCCGCACCATGACGATCCAGGACATGGGCGGCACCCGCAAGACGGTGGCCGCCGGTGTCGATGCGGTGCGCGGCATGCTGGCAATCGCCAACACGAAGACCCGCGAGACCGCGCCGGCGTCCGAACTGATGCTGGCGTTGCAATGCGGGGGCTCGGATGGCTATTCGCGCATCACCGCCAATCCAGCGCTCGGGCATGCGGTCGACCGGCTGGTGGCCCATGGCGGCACGGCCATCCTCTCCGAAACACCGGAGATCTATGGGGCGGAACATCTGCTGACCCGCCGGGCGGTCAGCCGCGAGGTCGGCGAGAAGCTGATCGGCATCATCCGCTGGTGGGAGGAGTATACGGCCCGTGCCAACCAGTCGATGGACAACAACCCGTCGCCCGGCAACAAGGCCGGCGGCCTGACCACGATCCTCGAGAAGTCGCTTGGCGCCGCCGCCAAGGGTGGATCGACGGCGCTGACCGGGGTCTATGGCTATGCCGAGCCGGTCACCGGCAAGGGCTTCGTCTTCATGGACACGCCGGGCTACGATCCGGTGTCGGCCACCGGGCAGGTCGCGGGCGGGGCCAATCTCCTGGCCTTCACCACCGGGCGCGGGTCCGCCTATGGCTGCAAGCCGACCCCGTCGGTGAAGCTGGCGACCAATTCGGACATCTATCGGCGCATGATCGATGACATGGACATCAATTGCGGCGATGTGCTCGATGGCGTGTCGCTTGAGGCGAAGGGCGAGGAGATCTTCGAGTGCCTGCTCAAGGTCGCGTCCGGCGAACGCTCCAAGTCCGAGCAACTGGGCTATGGCGATGCCGAGTTCGTGCCCTGGCAACTCGGCGCGACGATGTGATGGCGATCATGCCTGAGCGGATGGGGCTGATACGGCCATGATCGTTGTCCTTGCGTCCATCATCCTTGACCACGTGGCAGCGGTCGAGCGGCTGCCGCGGCCCGGCGAAACGGTGATCGGCCCGTCCTATCAGGTCTTTCCCGGTGGCAAGGGGGCCAATCAGGCGCTGGCTGCGGCGCGTGCCGGCGCGCCTGTGCGCGTCGGCGGGGCTGTCGGCACGGATGCTGCCGCCGATGCCGCGTTGTCGCTGCTGCGCGAGGGCGGCATTGACCTGACCGGCGTCGAAAGTGTGGACCTGCCCACGGGCGCCGCCTTCATCGGTGTCGATGCGCGCGGCCAGAACCAGATCATCGTGACGGCTGGCGCCAACCTGAAGGCGCGTGCGCAGAGCCTCGCCCATCATGTCTGGAGCAAGGGAGACATCCTGTTGCTGCAAAGCGAGACACCCGAGGCCGAGCGCATTGCGGTGGCCAGCCTCGCCAAGGCGGCTGGTGCCCGGGTGATCCTCAATGCCGCGCCGGCCGGCCCCATCAGTCCCGACCTGATCGCGCTGCTCGACCTTCTGATCGTCAACGAACATGAAGCGGTGGTGTTCTCCGTGTCGCTCGACTGGGAGGAGCGTGACCCTGACCTGATCGCAGCCCGTGTCGACCGCGAGCTTGGCATTGCCTGTGTGGCGACGCTCGGGGAAGAGGGCTGCATCGGCTGGTCCGGCGGGGTGCGACGTTCGGTGGCCGCGCCGTCCGTCGGGGTGGTTGACACGGTTGCCGCCGGCGATGCCTTCGTCGGTGCTTTTGCCGCAGCCCTGCATCAGGGCCTCGGATTCTCGGGAGCGCTGAGGCGCGGCATTGCCGCCGGATCGCTGGCCTGCACCCGCGCAGGAGCCCAGCCGAGCTTGCCTGATGCCCGGCAGATCGAGAAGCTTGCTGCCGAACTGGCGCATTGAAGGGGTGACGCTATGGTCCCGGCGCGTCCAGCTTTGCCCTCAGGAAGGCGGCATCTGCGCCGGATGGCGCGAGAGTGATCGGCTTCGTGTCGGCCGCCTGCGCGCCCGTCACATCGTTGAGACGCACAAGCCGTCCGGCCTGGGCTGCGTGGCAGGGTTGATCGTCCGAAAGGAGTTCGGACAGAAGCTCCAGTTCGCCCATGGCTGTCTCCAGCCCGCCGTCCTCAGCCAGGG
>JAPLOV010000110.1:43379-53706 GCA_026400565.1 Hyphomicrobiales bacterium
CCTCGGCCAGGGATCATCGTCGTTCCCGCCATTCAGCACGCTCAGCGTCTGTCTCCGGCTTGCCGGCAATCACCTCAAACCATGGCTCTCTGCGCTGAAAGCTGAAAGCCAGTGATCCCGGGCCCCGTACGCACCACTGCGCGCACTCTTCCATGAGCGGACTTCGCATGAGCGGACTTCGCATGAGCTGACTTCGCATGAGCTGACTTCGGACATCGGATTGACACAGGCACGCTGAATCCGCATATTCTTTCGGTCCGCCGGGGCCTTCTGGCGTCATTTTATTTTGTGAAGCGGGTTCCGGAAGCGGGTTGCCTGCCGGAGCGGTGAGGCAACGGGGCAGATGCGCGCAGTGAGAGCGGGGTGGCGGGAACGACGATGATCCCTGGCCGGGGAAACCCGGGCCGGGCGAACAGACGCGCCCGCACTGGCGTCACACGCCTTTCACATCGTTCATTTCCTGTTCATCGCCGCTGTCATGGCTGAGCCCATGCCGGTCTTCGTGCCCCAAGGATGTCTTCCGTGATCACTCCCATTCTCCCGACCTATTCCCGTGCTGATGTCGCCTTCGAGCGGGGCGAAGGGCCTTGGCTGATTGCCACGACCGGTGAGCGCTATCTCGATTTCGGGTCCGGCATTGCCGTCAATTCGCTGGGCCATTCGCATCCGCATCTGGTCAAGACCCTGCAGGAGCAGGCGGCGAAGCTCTGGCACACCTCGAACCTTTACCAGATGCCTGAAGGCCGGCGGCTGGCCGAGCGCCTGATTGCAGCGACCTTCGCCGACACGGTGTTCTTCTGCAATTCGGGAGCCGAGGCCAACGAGGCCGCCATCAAGATGGCGCGGAAGTTCCATGCCAGCCATGGCCATCCGGAGCGGTTCCGCATCATCACCTTCGAAGGTGCCTTCCATGGCCGCACGCTGGCGACGATCGCGGCCGGTGGCCAGAAGAAGTATCTTGAGGGCTTCGGTCCCAAGGTCGACGGTTTCGACCAGGTCCCGTTTGGCGACCATGAGGCGCTGAAGGCCGCCATCACGACCGAGACCGCCGCGATCATGATCGAGCCCATCCAAGGCGAGGGCGGCCTCAGGCCGGTGCCGGCCCAGTGCCTGCGCGGTCTCAGGGCCCTGTGCGACGAGCATGGCCTCTTGCTGATCATGGACGAGGTGCAGACCGGGGTGGGCCGCACCGGCAAGCTGTTCGCCCATGAATGGTCGGGCATCGCACCGGACATCATGTCGATCGCCAAGGGCATCGGCGGGGGCTTTCCCATGGGGGCATGCCTTGCGACCGAGGCGGCTGCGGTGGGCATGACAGCCGGCACGCACGGCACGACATTCGGCGGCAATCCCCTGGCCATGGCCGTGGGCAACGCTGTGCTCGATGTGGTGCTGGCCGAAGGCTTTCTCGACCACGTCAATGCGCTTTCGATCTCGTTCAGGCAGAAGCTGGCCGCCTTTGCCGACAGCCATCCGCGCGTCATCGAGGGCGTGCGCGGAGAGGGCCTGCTCACCGGGATCAAGACCCGCGTGCCCAATACCGAATTCCAGGCAGCAGCCCGTGCTGCCGGCCTGCTCAGCGTGGGGGCTGGCGACAACGTGGTCCGGCTGATCCCGCCGTTGACCATCACCGAGGCGGACCTGAGCGAAGCGATGGTCCGGCTGGAGCGTGCGGCCCAGTCGATCGAGGCGGAGCTGTCCCGGGCTGCTGCCGAATAACCCTTGTCACTGGCGGCGCCGGTCGCCTCTGTTCTGAAGAGCCCCGCATCCGCCTGCCTCTGGCGGATATGGCCTGATCCATCGTTCCGGAGTGCCGTCATGGTGCGTCATTTTCTCGATATCTCGGATTTCTCGACAAGCCAGTTGCGCGCCATGCTCGATGCCGGCCGGGCGATCAAGGCCCGCCGCCGCACGGCGGAAGCCAAGGCCGACAAGCCTCTCGACGGCAAGGTCGTCGCCATGATCTTCGACCAGCCCTCGCTGCGCACGCGCGCCTCGTTCGAGGTCGGCATCACCGAACTGGGTGGCTCACCGATGATGGTGACCGGCAAGGAGATCGAACTGGGCGAGCGCGAAACCGTGGCGGATACGGCGCGTGTGTTCTCGCGCTACGTCGATGCCATCATGATCCGCATCCTCGATCACGCCCACCTGCTCGAACTGGCCGAGTATGCCACCGTGCCGGTGATCAACGGACTCACGAAGTCCTCGCACCCTTGCCAGGTCATGGCCGACATCATGACCTTCGAGGAGCATCGCGGCCCGCTTCACAAGCGCAAGATCGCCTGGACGGGGGACACCAACAACGTGCTCGCCTCGTGGATCCATGCGGCCGGGCGCTTCGACTTCGACCTGCACATCGCCACCCCGGCAGAGCTTGCACCCCCGGTTGCCCTGACCAACTGGGCGAGGGAGAACGGTGCGAAGCTGACCTTGACGACGCGCCCGGAGGAGGCGGTCGAGGGTGCTGATTGCGTCATCACCGATTGCTGGGTGTCGATGGGCGATACCGAAGGCAATCGCCACAACCTTCTGCGGCCCTATCAGGTCAACGAAGGCCTGCTCAGGCGTGCCGACAAGCAGGCGGTCTTCATGCACTGCCTGCCCGCCACGCGCGGGGAGGAGGTCACCAATGAGATCATGGATGGCCCGCAATCGGTGGTTTATGACGAGGCCGAGAACCGGCTCCATGCCCAGAAGGCAATTCTGGCCTGGTGCTTCGGGCATGTGCAGGCCTGACGCGCGCCGATGACAACCAGCCAGCCCGGACGTGAGGGTGCCAGCCCCTATCCTGCCCCCGATCCTGCCGATGTCATCGGGCAGGCGCTTGCCGCCATGCCCGATGATCGCGTGCTTCCCTTCACTGTCGAGGCGCTTGACGTGCGCGGCCGGATCGCGCGGATCGGCCCCGCGCTTGATGCGATCGTGCACCGCCATGCCTACCCCGAGCCGGTGGCACGGGTGCTGGGCGAAGCCGTGGCGCTGACCGCGCTGCTCGGCACGGCGCTCAAGTTCGACGGGCGCTTCCAGCTCCAGACCAAGACCGATGGCGCCATCGAAATGCTGGTGGTGGATTTCGATGCACCGGACCGGATCAGGGCCATGGCGCGCTATGACGTGGCACGAATCGCCGAAGCGGTTGCTGCCAACCTGACCAGCACGGCCGTGCTGCTTGGTTCGGGCTATCTCGGCATGACGGTGGATCAGGGCAGCCACGCCTCGCGCTATCAGGGCGTGGTCGAGCTTGACGGAACGGACGGCCTTGAGGAAGCGGGGCATCGCTACTTCCGGCAGTCCGAGCAGATCCCCACGCGCCTCAGGCTGGCGACTGCCCGTGTGGTCGGCAGTCACGGCGAAAGCTGGCGCGCCGGCGGCATCATGGTCCAGTTCCTGCCTACCTCGCCGGACCGGCAAAAGCAGCAGGATCTCCATCCTGGCGATGATCCCAATGGCACGCCTGCACCGGAGCGCGACGCGGACGGCGTCAATGATGATGCCTGGGCTGAGGCACGCGCGCTGGTCGAGACCGTCGCTGACCATGAACTCGTCGACCCGATGCTGGAAAGCGAGCGGCTGATCTGGCGATTGTTCCACGAGCGCGGAGCCCGTGTTTTCGAGCCTCAGGCAGTGCGCGAGCAGTGCCGCTGTTCGGCGGACAGCATTCTGGCGATGCTGCGCCGCTTCACCACTGAGGATCGGAGCGAGATGGTGGCCGATGACGGAGCCGTGCAGGTCACCTGCGAGTTCTGTTCGCAGGTCTACCGGTTCCAGCCCGGCGATATCGAAGCCCGCGACGCGGCGCGCTAGTTACCCGGTCGAGAGCAGCCGGTCCACTGGAGCCGGTCCACTGCAGCCGATCCACTGCAGCCGGTCCACTGCAGCCTGGCGATGTGATCGCGCGCGCCATGAACGGGCGTGTTCAGGTCTGGTCGCGAATCCATTCGACCGCATCCTCCAGCCGGTCATCGCCCCAGAAGATCTCGCCATCCGGCGTGACGAAGGCCGGTGCGCCGAAAATGCCGATGGACTTGGCCAGTTCGGTCTCGGCCTTCAGGCGACCCTTGACCTCTTCGCTGCGCGAGAGGACCAGTGCGCCCTGGGCGTCCACGCCCGCAGCGCGCAGGGCTTCCACGATCACCGTTTCCTCCTGGATCGAGCGGCCCTCGGCGAAGGCAAGATGATAACAGGCCCTTGTGAAGGCGGGTGTCCAGCCGGCCTCCCGGCCCGCGAGCGCAACCCGCGCCGAACTCAGCGAGTTCTGGGGGAAGGGGGAGGGCCGCTTCAGGGGCAGCCCGTACTTCCGGCAGCGCCGCTCCATGTCCCGCCACATGTATTTGCCTTTGGCGGGAAACAGGTTGAACGGCGAATTGTTCCAGCCCTGCGCCGCGAAGATCGGGCCAAGCAGGAAGGGCCGCCACCGGATGGTCACGCCTGCCTCGGCGCATACCTGTTCAATCCGCATCGCCGACAGATAGGAGTAGGTCGAGGCGAAATCGTACCAGAAGTCCAGAGACGGGCGGTTCGGCATCTAAACCTCGCGCGATTCGAAACTACTGTAGATCACGATGCAACCGGATGGAAATGGGCAATCATGATCGCCGGTCTTGTTGGCAGGCTGGTCTTGCGACGATGCTTGCTCCGGACCGGCATGGAGCGACCTTGCGAGATGCGTGCCGCCGCGGTCCCGGCCCGACCCGGGCGGCGGGTTGATGTGGATCGGGCCTGCTGCCTTTGCGCCGGTCGTCCGGATGCGCTGATGTTGCGCCCCGCGCGCTGATCGTCTACCGGACGTGCCAGCACAGCACGCGCCCGCGGCGTCCGCCCGAGGGCTGTTCCCGGAAGACATCAGAGCCATGGCCAGCGATACCAGAAGCGTCAGGAAAGTCGTCCTCGCCGATTCGGGCGGCCTCGACACATCGATCATCCTGAAGTGGCTCCAGACCACCTATGGCTGCGAAGTGGTGACCTTCACGGCCGATCTTGGCCAGGGCGAGGAACTCGGTCCGGCACGGGACAAGGCCTTGCTGCTGGGGATCAAGCCCGAGAACATCTTCATCGACGACCTGCGTGAGACCTTCGTGAAGGATTATGTCTTCCCGATGTTCCGGGCCAACGCGCTGTATGAGGGCGTCTATCTGCTCGGCACCTCGATCGCCCGCCCGCTGATTGCCAAGCGCCAGATCGAGATCGCCGAACTGGTCGGGGCCGACGCGGTGTCCCATGGTGCGACCGGCAAGGGCAATGATCAGGTCCGTTTCGAGCTGGGCTATTATGCGCTCAAGCCGGACATCACCATCATTGCGCCGTGGCGCGAGTGGGATCTGCGCTCGCGCGAGCAGCTGATCGCCTTTGCCGAGGTCCACCAGATCCCTATTGCCAAGGACAAGCGCGGCGAGGCGCCGTTCTCGGTCGATGCGAACCTGCTGCACGCCTCGTCCGAGGGCAAGGTGCTCGAAGGCCCGGCGCAGGAGGTGCCGGACTATGTCTATTCGCGCACGGACGGGCCGGAATTCGCGCCCGACAAGGCCACCGTGATCACCGTCGACTTCAAGGGTGGCGATGCGGTCGGCATCAACGGCAAGGCGCTCAGTCCGGCCACGCTGCTGGCGGAACTCAACCGCCTCGGCAAGATCAACGGTATCGGCCGGCTCGATCTGGTCGAGAACCGCTTTGTCGGCATGAAATCACGCGGCATGTACGAGACGCCGGGCGGCACGATCCTGCATGTGGCGCACCGGGCCATCGAGAGCATCACGCTTGATCGCGGCGCGGCGCACCTCAAGGAAGAGCTGATGCCGAAATACGCCGAGTTGATCTACAACGGCTTCTGGTTTTCCCCCGAGCGCGAGATGCTGCAGGCCCTGATCGACAAGAGCCAGGAGTTCGTGACCGGCACGGTCCGCCTCAAGCTCTACAAGGGCAACACCATCGTGATCGGCCGCGAAAGCCCGTATTCACTTTATGATCAGGATCTGGTCACCTTCGAGGAGGGGGCTGTCGCCTACGATCACCGTGATGCCGCCGGCTTCATCAAGCTCAATGCCCTGCGTCTGCGCACGCTCGGCCAGCGCAAGCGCAAGCTGGGGCTGTAGGCGCGTGGTCGAGGTGTATCGCAGCGCGCTGAGCCTCGCGTGTCAGCCCTGGCTGATCCTTGGCTCTGGCAGGAACCACGCCAGCAGGCCCATGGCCGGCAGGAAGGCGCACATCTGGTAGACGGCATGAATGCTGGTGCGGTCTGCGACCTCTCCCAGGATTGCCGCTGCGATGCCGCCAAGCCCGAATGACAGGCCGTAGAACAGCCCGCCGATCATGCCGACCCGGCCCGGAACCAGCTCGATCGCATAGATCATGATGCTGGCGAAGGCACTCGACATGATCAGGTTGATCACCACGGTGAGGACGCCGGTCCAGAACAGGTCCACATGGGGCAGGATCAGCGTGAACGGCAGTGCGCCGAGGATCGAGAACCAGATGATGCGGTGGCGGCCGATCCGGTCGCCGATCATGCCGCCTGCGAGTGCGCCGATGGCGGCCGAGGCCAGGAACAGGAACAGCATCACCTGCGAGGTCTGCACCGTCACCCCGAAGCGGTCGATCAGGTAGAAGGTGTAATACGAGCTGAAGCTGGAGCTGTAGGCGTTCTTCGAGAACAGCAGCACGATCAGGATCGTCATGGCGACGATGATCTGCGAGCGGGCATAGGGTGAGATAGCCGGCCCTTGTCCGCCGGCCTTCGCCCTGGCCAGGAGTTGCTGGCGCGCCTCGGCATGCCGGCGCACGGTCCAGACCATCAGCACCATCGCCAGAAGGGCTGCGGCGGAGAACCACGCCAGACTGGCCTCGCCTCGCGGCACAATGATGACGGCGGCGAGCAACGGTCCGAGTGCCCCGCCCGCCTGGCCGCCGACCTGGAACACGCCTTGAGCAAAGCCCTGCCGACCGCCGGAGGCCTGCCGCGCGATGCGGGTGGCCTCGGGGTGAAAGATCGACGAGCCAAGCCCGACGCAGGCGGCCCCTGCCAAAAGCAGCGGATAGCTTGCGGCAAAGGCGAGCCCGATCAGGCCTGCGAAGGTGAAACCCATGCCAACAACCATCGAGTAGGGCATCGGGTTGCGGTCGGTGTAATGCCCGATCAGCGGCTGGAACAGTGAGGCCGTGACCTGGAAGGTCAGCGTGATCAGGCCGATCTGCCCGAAATCGAGACCATGGGCCGCCTTGATGATCGGATAGATCGCCGGGATCAGCGATTGCATCATGTCGTTGAGCAGGTGCGTGGCACTCAGCGCCACGAGGACCGGCATGGCGGCGCGATGGCTTGGCGTGGTCGGGCTGGCGACAGTCATGGCGGGCATCAACCGGTTCGGGTGGCAAGGTTCGCGCAGCGCCGCGCGATCACGGCAAGTTAGCCGGTTATGCCGCGCCGCGCATCGGGGCGTTGCTCAAGGCCGGTCCCGGCAAATGCATGGCTGCGATGTTTGGTGCCGGTGACGGGGCGGGGTGGCAGGTGCAAGGATCATTTGCAAGGATCATTTGCAAGGATCGTTTGCAAGGATCGTTTGCAAGGATCCTTGGCAAGGATCATTCGCTCCGGCCGGCAGGCCATTCCGCGCCGGTGCAGGCGATGCAGCAAGGGGTTGGTTGCCATGGACATGTCGACAACGCGCGGGTCAGCCCGATGAAGGGCCGTCCGCCGTCACGTCTCCGCTTTCTCCTTCGGGCCCTGCTTGCCTGCCTTGGTCTCGCATCCGGAAGCGGTGCGGCGGCTGGCGATGACGCGCGGGATGCGGCAGCATGGGAGGCGCTACGCGGTGGCGCCATCGCACTGTTCCGCCATGCCAATGCGCCCGGCGGTGGAGATCCTGCCGGCATGCGACTGGGGGAGTGTTCCACACAGCGCAATCTGGATGCGGCTGGCCGGCAGCAGGCCCGGCGCATCGGCGAGGCCTTCCGCATGCGGGGCATTGCGGTGGGCTCGGTGCTGACCTCGCAGTGGTGTCGCACCACCGAGACCGCGGACCTTGCCTTTCCCGGGATGGCGAGGCCCGAGCCGATCTTCAACTCCTTCTTTGATGATCGCGGCAAGGGCCCGGCGCAGACCCGCGATGCGAGGGCGCTGCTGTCGCGCTGGGCAGGGCCAGGCGCGCTGGTGGTCAGCACGCATCAGGTCAACATCACCGGCCTGACCGGTATCGTGCCAGCATCCGGCGAGGGCATCGTGGTTCGCCTTGCGGGCGGCGCGGTCGCCGTGGTCGGCCGGATAAGGCCATGACGTGGCTCAGCGCCGCTGGTCTGCAAGGATCATCGCGGCGCCCTTGTCGGCGATCATGATCGTCGGCGTGTTGGTGTTGCCCGATGTGATCGTCGGCATCACCGAGGCGTCGATGACCCTCAGGCCCTGCAGGCCGATCAGCCGCAGCCTTTCGTCGACAACGGCCCTCGGATCGGAGGGCAGGCCCATCTTTGCGGTTCCGACCGGGTGGAAGATCGTGGTGCCGATGTCGCCGGCCGCCCTGGCCAGAGCCTCGACGTCATCCCCCACGGAAGGTCCCGGCAGGTGCTCCTCGGGCCGGTAGCGGGCAATGGCGGGCTGGCGCATCAGCTGCCGCGTGACGCGGATGGCATCGGCGGCAACCTTCCGGTCGGCCTCGGTCGACAGATATCCCGGCGCGATCACCGGTTTGTCAGCCGGATCGGGCGAGCGCAGCCGGATTTCGCCCCGCGAGGTCGGACGCAGGTTGCAGGCGGAGACGGTGATCGCGGGAAAGCGGTGCAGCGGCTCTCCGAACCGGTCGAGACTGAGCGGCTGGATGTGGAACTGGATGTTGGTCCGCTCATGTTCCGGCGAGGATCGGGTGAAGATCCCGAGCTGCGATGGCGCCATGGTCAGCGGGCCGGTCTGGAACAGCGCATATTCGAGGCCCATGAGCGCCCGGCGGGGCAAGGAGTGATAGGTCTCGTTCAGGGTCCGGACGCCGCGGACCTTGTAGATGGCGCGCTGCTGGAGATGGTCCTGCAGGTTGCGCCCGACGCCGGGCCGGTCGAGCACGGGCGCGATGCCATGCCCGGCAAGCTGCTCTCCAGGTCCGATGCCGGACAGGTGCAGGATCTGCACCGAGCCGATGGCCCCTGCACTGAGGACAACCTCGCCGCGTGCCCGCGCCTCGACGATCTCGCCGTTCTGGCGGAAGCGCACGCCAACGGCGCGGCCATTCTCGATCAGCACGCGTTCGACGAGGACGCCGGTTTCCAGCCGAAGATTGGGCCGGCCCAGGACCGGCTTGAGAAAGCCGCGCGCCGCGGACCAGCGGATGCCGCGCTTCTGGTTGACGTGGAAATAGCCGACGCCGGTGTTGTCGCCGGTGTTGAAATCGCTGGTCGCGGGCACGCCCATCTCGGTGGCGGCATCGCGCACGGCGTCGAGTACGTCCCAGCGCAGGCGCGGTTCCTCCACCCGCCACTCGCCGCCAGCACCATGATGCTCGGTGTCGCCGAGGAAGTGATCATCAAGGCGGCGAAACACCGCCCTGACGTCGTCCCAGCCCCATCCGGCGAGGCCAAGCTGTCGCCAGTGGTCATAGTCCGCCGCCTGACCGCGCATCGAGATCATGGCATTGATGGCGGACGAGCCGCCGATCACCTTGCCGCGCGGATACTTCAGCGTGCGCCCGTTCAGGCCGGGTTCGGCTTGTGTCTCGAACATCCAGTCCGAGCGCGGGTTGCCGATGGCAAAGAGATAGCCGACCGGGATGTGGAACCAGATCCAGTTGTCGCGGCCACCGGCTTCGAGCAGCAGCACCTTGTTGCCCGGATCGGCCGACAGCCGGTTGGCGACAACGCAGCCAGCGGAGCCGGCACCCACGACGATGTGGTCGAAGTCGCCGTCAAGCTGCCGGATCGTGGTCATGGCGTCATCCCGTGTCGCCATAGCATTAGACCATCACGGTCTCGGATTCGAGCGGCACAATTGCGCGTGCGCAAGCGGCACAAGCGAACAGCGCCTTGTCCCTTCCGTCAGGTTTTGGCAGCGACAGCCTTCCGGGTGCGCGGCTGCTTTGGCGCTGGCTCAGCAGGCTCGGTGCCGGTCGGCTTGTCTGGCCCGGCCAGATACTGGGCCTTGGCCAGCGCGGCGAAGCGTCCTCCCTTGGCGACAAGCTCCTCGAACGAGCCGCTTTCGACGACCTTGCCCTGCTCGAACACCAGAATGCGGGTGGCATTGCGGATGGTGGCCAGGCGGTGGGCGATGACAAAGGTGGTGCGGCCCTTCATCACCTCGTCCAGCGCCTTCTGCAGCTTGGCTTCCGTGGTGGCGTCCAGGGCAGAGGTGGCT
>JAPLOV010000110.1:53755-56932 GCA_026400565.1 Hyphomicrobiales bacterium
GGTTCTTCAGCAGGGCGCGCGCAATCGACAGGCGCTGGCGCTCGCCGCCCGACAAGGTGCGGCCCCGCTCGCCGACCATGGTGTCGAGCCCGTCGCTCTGGCGCGCCATGATCTCGGTGGCCTGGGCGCGGTCGAGGGCGGCACGCATCTCCTCTTCGCTGGCATCGGGCTTGCCGACCAGAAGGTTCTCGCGGATGGTGCGGGCAAAGAGCATGGGTTCTTGAAAGACCACGCCGATGTTCCGGCGCAGCGAGCCGAGCGTGTAGTCGCGCAGGTCGATGCCATCGGCGCTGATCCCGCCCGATTGCGGGTCGAAGGCCCGGTGCAGCAGCCCAAGTGTGGTGGACTTGCCCGAACCTGTGGAGCCGACGATGGCGATGGTTTCGCCGGGCTGCACGTCGAACGAGACATCGAGCACGGCGGGGCGCCTGCCATCATACGAAAACGAGACATCCCGAAAGCTGATCTGGCCGGTCAGTCGCGTCGCCTCCGTCGCCGAGGGCTTGTCGCGAACCTGCGGCAACGTATCCATGACCTCGAAGAACTCGCGCATCTTCGGGGCTTGCATGAAGATGAAATTGACGAAGCCGACCACCTGCTCGAGCCTGCCGATCAGCATCGTGGCAAAACTGGTGAAGGTGACGATCTCGCCGACCGTGGTCTGGCCCTGCATGTAGAGCCAGGTGCCAAGCGAGAAGATCGACAGCACGGTCAGTGTGGCCGAGGCCCGCGTGGCGATGGTGGCCAACGCCCACCATGACAGGACGGGGATCTGGGCATCCAGCAGGCTCTTGATCGTGGTGTGCAGGCCGCGCACCTCGGTTTCGATGCGCGTGAAGCTCTGGATCACCGGCACGTTGCCGAGCGCGTCGGAGGCGCGCTCGGCAAGGTCGGAGTGATAGCGCTCGACGCTGCCCTGGAGCTTCTCGGTCTTTCTCAGCACGAAGGCCGTGAGCGCGCCGAAGAAAACGACAAGCACGACCAGCAGAAGGCCCATCTGCCAATTGAGCCACATGGTGAAGGGCAGGAGCACGAAGAGCGCCACGATCGAGGCGCAGTGCTCGCGGAAGAAGGACAGCCACAGGCCCCACATGCCGCTGGTGCCATCGAGCATGACCTTGAGCACGCGGCCCGAATGGGTCGCGGTGTGGAAGGCGATCGGCAAGGTCAGCGCATGCTCGAAATAGTTGGCCATCACGGCGAGGCGCCGGCGATGGGCGAGGCGGTCGGCGTGGAGGGCGACATAGACGCCGGCCAGGATGGTGAAGATGCCGAAGCCCACCCAGCCAAGCATGAGCGGCATCAGTTCGGGCCATGTCGGTTTGGCTCCGGTGCCAGCCGACCTGGTCAGCACATCGATGATCTTGCCGAACAGCACAGGCTCGGCAAACGCCGCGACCGCCAGAAACAGGTTGGCCAGCGCCAGATAGACGCCGAGCCGCTTCTCGGGGCCGAGTTGTCCGAGGACGCGGAGATAGATGCTGAGCATTGCCATGGCGGTCTCTTTAGACGAGCCTCGGATATCCGGAAAGGTCGGGTCCGGGGTGGCGCCGGGCATCTTATCGGGTTGCCCCGGCAGGCTTCTGGACGTAGCGCGGCTGATCGCTGCCCACAAGCAGCCATGGAACTGAATTGCACGTGAACGTCAGGGCCCGATGGCGTCGCCTGACGTCATGGTCTGGCATCGCGGCGGCTCTTCGCCGCATGGAGCATCCGGCCAGCGCCGGTCAGGGTTTGAGGCCGGGGGGGATCGGGCCCGCTTCGGAGATCAAGGTGATGGTCACGCGCCTGTTCGCTGCCAGATAGGGATTTTCCGGAAACAGCGGAGTGGTCGCGCCCTTGCCGGCGATGCTGGAAAAGCGGTTGTCCGGCACGCCGGCTGCGGTGAGGATCTCGCGAATGGCGGAGGCGCGACCGACGGATATGTCCCATGGCGACCAGGTCTGGGTGCGGCCGGACATGGTCGCTGAGGTGTGCCCGGTCACGGCGATCGGATTCGACATCCGGCGCAAGGTCGGAACGATGGCTTCGAGCACCTTGCGGGTCCGTTCGTAAGGAAAGGTCGAGCCATCGGCAAACATCGACCTGCCGTCCTGGTCGACCAGCGAGATGTTGAGACCTTCTTTGGTTTCCTCAATCACAAGGTTCTTCGATATCTCCGCGATGTCGGGCATCGCATTCAAGGCCTGCCTGAGGGTTGTTCCGGCCAGGCCGAGCCCACGGTCGAAGGTGACGACATCGAGGCCTTCGCTCCTGCGCTTCATGTCATTGGGGGCGGTGAACTCCGCTGCCTCCTCGACCGGGCGCATGCGTGCATTTTGCAGATGGGGCTTGGTCGGGATGCCATTGAGTTCAACAATGCCGTTGAAGCGGTTCTCCTTGTTGGAGCCGAACGCTTCACGAAATGAGCCGGCAACGACAGCCATCTTTTCCTTGTTCTGTGAGGAGTAGGCCGCAACCATCACGAAAAAGCTCATCAGCAGGGCCATCAGGTCGGCAAAGGTCACGAACCAGCCGTGGCCGCCGTGTCCGCCCCGCTTTTTCCTTGCCATCATCACGTTCTTTCCCGTCAGTACCGTGCGCCTGCATCAGGCTTCGGCGAATTCCGCCCGGTGATGATCGGGCAGATAGGCCATGAGCATCTCCCGGATCAGCGTCGGGCTCTTGGCGTCCCGGATCTGCAGGATGCCGTCGATGATCAGCGTGCGCGAGATTTCCTCTTCCTCGATCTTGACGTGCAGCTTGTCGGCGATCGGCGTCGCGATCGCATTGGCAATGACCGCTCCATAGAGTGTGGCGAGCAGCGCGGTTGCCATCGCAGGGCCAAGCTTGGATGGATCGGACATGTTGGCGAACATGGTGACCATGCCAAGGATCGTGCCGATCATGCCCCAGGCCGGCGCGCAATCGCCAATGGCCCGGTAGACTTTCGAGCCCTCATCGAGGCGCTGCAGGAAATTGTCGCGGTCGCATTCCAGGGTGTTGCGGATGAAGTCCTTGTCGTAGCCATCCGCCACATAGCGCGCACCCTGGGCCAGGAACGGGTCGGAAATGACCGCCGTCTCCAGTGCAACAGGCCCCTGCCTGCGCACCATTTCCGCCAGTCGGGTAATCTCGGCGATCAGGTCGCTCGGATGGAAGGCGCGCATCTGGAAGGCGAACTTCATGCCCATCGGC
>JAPLOV010000110.1:56995-68626 GCA_026400565.1 Hyphomicrobiales bacterium
AAAATGATGATTACCGCGTGCTTGTCGAAGAAGGCGCCGAAGTTGCCGCCATCGATGATGATGATGGCGCAGATGGTCGCCATGCCGGCGATCAGGCCCAGGCCGGTTGCAATGTCCATCGAGTTTCCCCTCGCGAATCAGCCCGAACCGGTTCAGTCACGCTTGATGCGTGTAGGGGCATCACAGTTAACGTTCCTTCAATGCTTGCGCCGGCACCGGTTGGCGCGGCGGCAGACGTTTGGCGTCGCGGGCGACTGACAGCGTGGAGCGAGCGATGGATGCCGGGAGCCGCCAGCCGCTCCGCGTTCATGATCCTGACCGGGGCCCCGGCCATCCCCGCCCGCCTCAGGCCCTGAGGGCGCGTCTTTGCTTTCGTCCCGTCAGGGCGCAACCAGCAGCGCCCAGTAGACCTTGTATTTCGATGTGGGCGCATAGGCTGTTGCGATGCCCATCCGGGTGGCAGGCCTTCTCTTCAGCACCTGGTCATGCTGGGCGGAGTCGCGCCAGCCGGAAAAGGCTTCCGCCAGTGTCCGGTAGCCGGCCGACAGGTTGGCATCGGCAGACCTGATCCCGTCACTGGTCAGCCGCTGCTTGACGGCATCGGCCGAGCCGGGCCTGTCCGCCGCCGCCATCCGGCCGGCCTCGCGCTCGGCCGCAGCCTGGAGCGCCGGGTCAAGGACCAGTTGACCAAGACCGGCATTGAGCCGGTAGGCCGAGATCATCGCCCGGGCCTGCCCCGTGTCGAGCCGTGCGCCGGGCTGCCCCAGATCGGCGTAGAAACTTGGCTGCGATGCGGGGCGCCCCGTCTCGGTGCAGCCTGACAATCCGAGAAGCGCGGCGAGACCCGCAAGGGCGGCAGTGCAGGCCAAGGTGCTGCCCTTTCTCACGGTTTGCGCTGCGCTTTCGCCGCTGCCCTGCCGGCCGCCGGGGAGGCGACGGGGGCGGCAGCGGAGGGCGCGGCTGGCTCGGGGGCAGCCGCTGGCGCGCCGGAAGCAGGTTTGCGCCGGGCCTGATAGGCCGCGGCCTGGGCCTCCTGTGCATCTTCGAGGGTGTCGACCAGTTCTTCCAGCGTGTCCTCGATGCGGTCCAGCCCTTTCACCGCCACCTCGCGTTCCGGGTGGCCGATGCCTTCGCTGGCCAGATCGGCGAAGATGGCGAAGTGCAGGTCGCTGGAGACGATACCGACGAAATCGACTTCCGGCACGATGCAGATCAGATCGAAATCAAGCGCCGTTTCGCTGATCTTCTTGAACAGCACACGCGGTTCTGGATCCTTCAGCACCTGGGGGTGCCGCTTGGCGGCGCTGACCATGACAGAGCGCACCCGCTCTGCATCGGCGGAGCGCGGTACGGACAGGCTGACCGCGACCCGGCCCGTGCGGTCCGAGCGCACACGGTTCTTGACCACGCCGGAGATCAGGTTCGAGTTCGGCATGATCACCGTGGAACGGTCGAACGTCTCGATTTCGGTGGAGCGGACGTTGATGCGGCGCACCACGCCTTCACCCTCGCCCACGACGATCAGGTCACCCACGCGGATCGGGCGCTCCCAGAGCAGGATCAGGCCGGAGACGAAGTTCGAGACGATCGACTGGAGCCCGAAGCCGATGCCGACCGAAAGGGCACCGGCGACGATGGTCAGGCGTTCGAGGCTCAGGCCAAGCGACGAGATCGCCAGCGCCAGTGCCGCCAAATAGCCGATGTAGCCGGTCATGGTTCGCAGCGAGTTGCGCAGGCCTGGGTCCAGATCGGTGGCCGGCAGGAAGCTCTCGTCGAGCCAGCGGGTCAGGGCCTTCGTGGCGGTGACGCCGAGGGCGAAGAGCAGGCCGGCGATGATGATGGCCGACAGCGAGATGGTGACATCGCCGACCTTGAAGCCGAAGAAGGCGGCCCTCAGCGATCCGGTCAGGTCGCCGGACTCGATGCCCCACGGGGCGAGGATCAGCATGATGCCGACGATGACCAGGACGAGCTTGATCAGGCCAGAGCCAAGGACCGCTGCCTGTTCCAGCGAGCGCTTGCGCAGGCCGACATTGGTCTGGAGCGCCCTCGCCACCTGTCCGTCGCCGGCCAGAAGACCCTGCATGGCCTCCTCCGTGAGCATGAGGGCCAGGGTCATCAGCGTCGCGATGATGATGAGCCAGGCTGCCTGATCGACCAGGAACGAGGCAAAGGCCACGTATCCGAACAGCGTCGCAGTCGCGATCACGACGACAAGTGTCCAGCCCACCAGCCTGAGCGGGGCCAGCCGTGCGCCATCCACAGGAACATAAGGGCCGAGTTCGGCCTCGGCGCTGTCGCTCTCGGTGTCGCGCAGCTTGTTGAGCCAGAAGGCAAGGACGCCGGCGAACAGCAGCGCAAAAGCCGCACGAACCGCAATGGACAGCGACAGCCCTGCGGCGATGGCCTGCAGAAGGCCCTCCACCGCTTTGGAGATCACCAGCACGAGCGCAGAGGAGCCGACCAGTTTCTTGAGCACGCGGGCGTTGCGGTCTGTGACGCCGAAGATCCGGCGCTGTGGCCATTTCGGGGCCAGTGTCGCGTCCGCCAGTGAACCGATGAAGGCGAGGAAGGCCAGTCCGCCCAGAATGGCCCAGGCGAAGGCCTCGAGGCGGCGCGGCACCAGCCCGCCGTTGATCAGCGCCGTGTAGACCAGCCAGCTGCCGAGTGCGGCCGGCAAGGCACCTGCCACGAGCCTCACCACGGCAGCGACCAGCCGCTCGGCGCGGGTCGCCACGCTGTCGGCTCCGAGCTGGATCATCAGGGCCGGCATGAAACGCCGGCGCGCGGCATAGAGCCCGATGGCGGCCAGCAGCGCAATCACCACCAGAATGAAGCTGCCCTCGGCAACCCTTGCCGCGCTGCTCGACAGCCAGTCTGCCACGAGCAGTCGCATGGCGCGGACATCCTGCGGCAGCGAGGACAGCAAGGAACCCCACAGCGAAGGGGTAAGAAGGCTGGGGCCATGCTCGAACAGGGTCCGCGAGAACAGGGCCCGGCGCTTGTCGGCCACGGTGCTGCTGATCTGTTCGGCCTGAAGCAGCAGCGCCCGGGCCAGTCTCGCGCCTTCGCTGGCTTCGGCGAGCACCCTTTCCCGCGCCGCGCGCTCGGAGGCGATGTCGGCGCTTTCCGGGGTCGCCTTTTCGTCAGGCTTTGGACCAAGCTGGTCGACAAGGGACTTGGCCTGATCGGCGCGGAGGCCGAATTCCTCGGCAAACTTGCGCAGGTCATCGAGCAGGGGCTCGGCGCGCTGCCTGAGCCTCTGGAGGTCTGCATCCTTGAGTTCGCGCGATGCCAGGGTCGTCTCGATCTGCTGCACATCAAGGCGGATGGCCTCGATACGCTGGCGCGCAGCCTGTTGCTCTGCCGAAACCGGGACGCGGGTCTGGGTCTGGGTCTGGGCCGGGGTTGCTGCGGGGGGCGTTTGTGACGGCGTCTGGGCGCGGGCATCGCCGCCGACCATCGGGGCGGCGAGCAGGACCACGATGCCGAGGGCGAAGGCAGCCAGCGCCAGCATGCTGCGCCGCTTTGCCGGGGCAATCCGCTGGCGGACGTTGAACAGGGTTGGTCTTGCCATCAGATCTGCCACCCTTCGTCATGATGCAAGCATGATTCGAGCATGATTCGGCTCTTGCGAGCCTCGCCACGGGAGTGGGGCAAAGGCAAGCCCAAAGCTCGTGCTTCGGCAATGGAGCGGCGAGCATCAATCGGCCGCGTCACGTGCCGATTTTGCCCCGCGCGTCCGTTCCGACCGCGCCGGATCGGTCAATGACAGCTCCGTCATGGCCGCGATCCGGTGCCATGTGTCGTTGACGCTGCGCTTGCGCTGATGGCGAGCCTTGAAGGCAACGACCGACAGGGGCAATGACCAGCCTGCCGGCGCTGCCTCGACAAGATCTGGTGCGAGGCGGGACCTTGTGGAGGCTGTGAGCCAGGCCACGCCGAGCCCGGCCGAGGCCATGCCGGCCAGCACATCCGACATGTCGCTTTCCGCCACGCGGATGCCGGCCAGTGGTGCTGGTGCGGCCTCGACGATGAGGTCGACCAGTCGGGAGAAATAGATTCCCGGCGAATACATCAGCAGCGGCACCGGCTTCTGGTCAGAGCCCGGCAGGCCCCAGCCCCGTGCCAAAGCGGCTCGGCTGAGCCAGGGCTTGAGCACGTCGCGTGCGATCACCAGGCGCTCGAAGCGATCCGGGTCGAGATGAATCGGTTGCTGCGCTGTCTCATGGGCGATCATGATGTCGGCGCTGCCCGCGACGAGCGAGCCGACCAGATCGATGACGTTGCCATGCACCAGCGCGCAGGTGGCCTGGCTCTGCGCGGTCCAGTCGCGCCACCAGTCGCTGAACAGGGAGGTGGCAATCACATAGGGCAGGGCGACGCGGACGTGATCGCGCCCGAACACGGGCTTGCCCTCGATCTCGCTGCGCGCCTCTGCCAGACGGCCAAGCAACTCGCCGGCATGCAGGCGGAATTGCTCTCCGGCCTGCGTCAAGGCTGGCGGAAAGCTGCCCCGGTCGATCAGCGCAGCGCCCGCCCACGCCTCAAGCGACTGGATCCGGCGGCTGAAGGCGGCCTGCGAGGTGTTGCGCCGGGCAGCAGCCCTGGTGAAGTTGCGCGCCTCGGCCAAGGCCAGGAAGTCCTGAAGCCAGCGTGTATCCACGGGCGCATCTTCCTCTTGCGTGTGCCGATCTGGCTGCCGGACACGGCCAAGTGATCGTCGCTTCTGGTCTGTACGATAAGGGCAGGGGTGTGCCAGCGCCAAGCGCCGAGCGCGGGTTGATGCATTTTTTGCATCGTTCTGCCACGTGAACATGGGCCGTGATGGCGCTGGCGCCACAGGCATTGCGGGCTTTGCATTGGCGTTGGCGCTGCTTTGCGGTCACTCTTGGGGCGTGCAATGTCCCGTCAGGCATTGCGGGATCACGGAGCAGCCCATGCAGATCACCCCGCCCTATCTGATGTTCCTGGGTGATGTACCGGACCAGCTTGCGGCCAAGACCGCGCACGGCATTGTCGACTGGAGGCCCGAATGGTGTCTCGGGCAGATGCGCCTGCCCGGCTGCGGTGCCGATCTGCATCTCGCCGACATGAGCATCGCCGAGGCTGTCGCCAAGCGTGCGCGGACGCTGGTGGTCGGCGTCGCCAATGCGGGCGGCGTTCTGCCGGATCACTGGACCCAGTCCATTGTTGCCGCGATTGCAGCCGGCATGGATGTGGCCAGCGGCCTGCACATGCGCCTTGGCGACAACCCCGCCATTGCCGAGGCTGCGCGGCAGCATGGCAGGGCGCTGTTCGACGTGCGCCATTCGAACCAGCGCTTCGACACGGGCAAGGGCACGAAGCGGCCAGGCCTGCGCCTGTTGACCGTCGGCACGGATTGCTCGGCGGGCAAGAAGTACACGGCGCTGGCGCTTGAGCGGGCGATGCGCGCCTGCGGGTTTGATGCCGATTTCCGCGCCACGGGCCAGACGGGGGTGTTCATTTCCGGTCGCGGCGTGGCCATCGATGCGGTGGTGGCCGATTTCATCTCCGGCGCGGTGGAATGGATCGCGCCGGCCGCCGACCCTGGCCACTGGGATCTGGTCGAGGGGCAGGGCTCGCTGTTTCATCCGTCCTTTGCCGGCGTGACCATGGGCTTGTTGCACGGGGCACAGCCCGATGCCTTTGTGGTCTGCCATGAACCGACGCGCACGACGATGCGGGGCGTGAAGCACCCGTTGCCGTCCATCACCGATGTCATCGATCTGACGATCCGCTGCGGCCGGCTGACGAATCCGGCCATCACCTGCACCGGCATCTCGATCAACACGCAGGCGCTGGGCGAGGCCGATGCGCGGGACTATCTCGCCCGCCTTGCCAATGAGCATGGCCTGCCCGCCACAGACCCGGTGCGCTTTGGCGTGGCCGCGCTGGTGGACAGGCTGGCGGCGCTCTATCCGCAATCAACCCGCAAGCCGAAGGGTTGAGGCGACCATGACAGGGCTGACAGCCAACAGTTTCGGTGCACTCGACTTGCGTGTCGCCATCGAACGCTTCCCGATCGCCGGGGCCTTCACCATCTCGCGCGGCAGCCGCACCGAGGCGGTGGTGGTCACGGCGACCATTGGTGATGGCGTCCATGAAGGGCGCGGGGAATGCGTGCCCTATGCGCGCTATGGCGAGACCGTGGAGGGTGTCGCCGCCGATCTTGCCCAGCAGTCGGAGCGCCTGCGGCAGGGCGGCGACCAGGAGACCCTGACCGGCGGGCTGAAGGCCGGCGCTGCCCGCAACGCGCTTGACTGCGCCTTGTGGGATCTGGCCGCCAAGCGCGCCGGCATGCGGGTCTGGGATCTGACCGGGACTGGCGAGCCCCGGCCACTGACCACCTGCTACACGCTCTCTTTGGGCGATCCGGCCAGCATGGAAGCGGCGGCGAGGGCAGCCAGCGCCCGGCCCCTGCTCAAGGTCAAGCTTGGCGGGCAGGGAGACGAGGCCCGCATCGCTGCCGTGCGCAGGGGCGCGCCGGATTCGCGGATCGTGGTTGATGCCAACGAGGCCTGGACCGAGGCGAGTTTCGACCGCCATGTGGCAGCATGCCTTGCGGCCGGCGTCGCCCTCATCGAGCAGCCCCTGCCCGCAGCCAGCGACGCGGCGCTGGCGCATCTGCACAGCCCGATCCCGATCTGTGCCGACGAGAGCTTCCACGGGCTGGCTTCGCTCGCGCTGATCATGGAGCGCTACGACGCCATCAACATCAAGCTGGACAAGACGGGCGGCCTGACGGCGGCGATTGCCGTAGCGGCAGCGGCCCGGGCCAACGAGATGCCGGTGATGGTCGGCTGCATGCTCGGCACCTCGCTGGCCATGGCGCCGGCCATGCTGATCGCGGCGGGTGCAGCGTTCGTGGATCTCGATGGGCCGCTGCTGCTGGCGAAAGATCGCGATCCGGGCTTGCGTTTCGAGGGTAGCACCGTCCACAGTTACGGTCCTGAAGTCTGGGGCTAGGAAAACGGGGCCAGGAAAACGGGACCACGACAACCGGGCCAGGAAAACCGGGCCAGGAAAACTGGACGAGGACAACGGCAGAGGCAGGTGCCGAACCATGCCTTTTTTAAGAAATGCAGACGGCCTGTCATGCGGCAATGTCGCCGCGCGGGCTCAACCGTGACACAAGGGGAGACACGTCACATGTTCAACAGGATTTCAACATCGGCACTGGCGGCTTTCGCCATGCTGGGAGCAGGGGCAGCCACCGCGCAGACCCTGGTGCCAAGCCCCACGCTCGACGCCATCCGGACGCGCGGCAGCCTTGAATGCGGCGTCCATGTCGGCGTGCCGGGCTTCTCCTTCCCGAATGACAAGGGCGAGTGGAGTGGGCTCGACGTGGACTATTGCCGGGCGCTCGCCGCCGCCGTGCTGGGCGATGCCAGCAAGGTCAAGTTCACGCCGACGACCGTGCAGCAGCGCTGGCCGGTGCTGCAATCGGGGCAGGTCGACCTGCTGTCGCGCAACACCACCATCACCTTTTCGCGCAATGCCTCGCTGGGTGTGAACTTCCAGGGCATCAATTTCTACGAGGGCCAGACCTTCATCGTCCGCAAGGCCTCGAAAGCCACGGCTGCCAAGGACCTCGACGGTGCCTCGGTCTGCGTCGCCGCCGGCTCCACCGAGGAAAAGAATGCGGCTGACTGGTTCCGCGAGCGCAACCTCAAGGTCACGATCACCAACTTCCAGAAGAACGACGATGCCATCGCGGCCTATGATGCAGGCCGCTGCGATGCCTACACTGCCGGTGTCGGCGCACTGGCGGGCCAGCGTGCCAAGCTCAAGACGCCGGACGAGCACATCATCATGGCCGAGCCGATCTCCAACGATCCGCAAGGACCGGTGACGCGCTACGGCGACGAGCGCTGGCAGGCCGTGGTGCGCTGGGTGCTCAACGGCATGATCGCTGCCGAAGCGCTCGGCGTGACATCCAAGAACGTCGATGACATGCGGGCCAACTCAAAGAACGCCGAAGTGCGCCGCCTTCTGGGTGCAGAGGGCAATTTCGGTGCCATGCTCGGCCTGTCGAATGACTGGATGTTCAACGCCATCAAGGCCGTCGGCAACTACGGCGAGAGCTTCGACCGCACGGTTGGCAGCGGCTCGACCCTGAAGCTCGAGCGTGGCCAGAACGCCCTGTGGACCAAGGGCGGGCTGCTCTTCACCCCGCCTTTCCAGTGAAAACCTGTGGCGGCTGACGCCGCCTACCGGGACGCCTCGTGCCCTTGCCGCCTTGCGGCGAGGGCACGGATCCCGGCCGGACCTTCCCGACCGCCGGACAGATCGCACCATGCTTCGCCGCCTCTACTATGACGCCAGGGTGCGCGATCTGTTCTGGCAGATCGTGATCAGCGTGGGGCTGGTGGCGTTGACGATCTTCTTCGTGCGCAACGCCTCCCAGAACATGGTCAACGCCGGCATCGCATCCGGGTTCGATTTCCTCTGGCGCTCGTCGGGCATCGACGTGCCCTTCGTGCTGACCTCCTACACCGCGTCTGACAACATTTGGGCGCTGTTCTGGGCCGGCGTGGCCAACACGCTGTTCGTGTCCTTCCTCGCCATGATCCTGGCCACGATCATGGGCTTCCTGATCGGGCTGGCACGGCTCTCCTCACACTGGCTGCTGTCGACAGCCGCCGGCGCCTATGTCGAATTCGTGCGCAACATCCCGCTGCTGTTCTTCGTGCTGTTCTGGTATTTCGGCGTGATCGCGGCCTTGCCGCAGCCGCGCGACAGCCTCGGCTTCTTCTCCGCCATCTTCCTCAACAACCGCGGGCTGACGGTGCCGTCGCCCATGGATGGCAGCGTCTTCCGCTGGGCCTTGCTGGCCATCCTGCTGGCCGGTGCCGCGCAGTGGCTGGTCGTGCGCTGGGCTGCCGCACGCAAGGCCCGCACCGGGCAGGATGCTCCGGTGATCGCTGCAGGACTGATGCTGTGCCTCGTCGTGCCGGTTGTGGCGCTGGTCATCGCGGCCCGCGCCACGGGCTGGGACATGCCGCAACCCGGACGCTTCAACCTCAGGGGCGGCTTTGTCATCATCCCGGAATTCGTTGCTCTGCTCGCTGCCCTGGTGACCTACACCGCCGGCTTCGTGGCCGAGATCGTGCGCGGCGGCATCGCGGCCGTGGTCAAGGGCCAGCGCGAGGCCGCCGCCTCGCTTGGGCTCCGGCCCGGCCAGATCCTGCGTTTCGTGGTGGTGCCGCAGGCGCTGCGCGTGATGATCCCGCCGATGACCAGCCAATACCTCAACGTGCTGAAGAACTCGTCGTTCGGCGCTGCCATCGCCTATCCCGATGTGGTCAGCCTGTTCATGGGATCGGCGCTCAACAACACCGGGCAGGCCATCGAGATCATCGCCATGACACTGGCTGTCTACCTGTTCTTCGGGCTGATCGTGTCGGCCCTGATGAACTGGTACAATGCCCGGATCGCGCTGGTGAGCCGATGAGTGCCCGTGTCCGGTCCTCGTCGCTCGCGCTGTGGCGCGCCCGCCTGTTCAGCACCCCGCTCGACAGCGCCATCAGCCTTCTTGTGCTGGCCGGCCTTATCTGGGCCTTCGCGCCGCTGGTGCGCTGGGCGCTGATCAATGCCACCTGGGCTGGGGAAAGCCGGGCCGATTGCGTGCCAGGCGGGGCCTGCTGGGTGTTCATCAAGGCCCGGTTCGGCCAGTTCATGTATGGATTTTATCCTGCCACGGAACGCTGGCGTCCCAACCTGTTCCTCGGTCTTGCCCTTGCCGGCATCGTGCCCCTGTTCTGGCTGGAGGGCCGCACCCGGCTCCGGCTCGGCCTTGTGGTGCTGCTGACGCTGCCGGTGCTCGGGGTCTGGCTGCTGGGCGGTGGCCTCGGCCTCAGGGCCGTCGAGACACGCGACTGGGGCGGCCTGATGCTGACCCTGTTCATCGCCGTCTATGCCGGTCTGATCTCGGTGCCGCTCGGCATTCTGCTCGCCCTTGGCCGGCAGTCGCGGCTGCCACTGGTGCGCACCTTGTCGGTGGTCTTCATCGAGTTCTGGCGCGGCGTGCCGATCATCGCGGTGATCTTTCTGGCGTCCTTGCTGCTGCCGCTGATCATGCCTGCCGGTGTCGGGGTCGATCGCCTGGCGCGTGCGGTGATCGGGCTTGGCCTCGTCATCGCCGCCTACATGGCGGAGGCCGTGCGCGGTGGCCTTCAGGCATTGCCAAAGGGCCAGACCGAGGCCGCGGCGGCGCTCGGCCTTGGCTACTGGCAGACCACGGGCCTGATCACCTTGCCGCAGGCGTTGCGCATATCCTTGCCGGCCATGACCAACGAGTTCATCGCCCTGATCAAGAACACGACGCTGGTCCTCGTGGTATCGATCCTTGATCTGCTCGGCATCGCGCAAGGCTCGCTGGCCGACCCTGCCTGGGTGGGGATGAACATGGAGGCCTACCTGTTCTCCGGCACGATCTACTGGCTGATCTGCTTTGCGCTGTCGCGCTGGAGCCGCTCTCTGGAGGCTGGTGGGCCAGGATCGCACTGAGCCACGGCGCAGCGGGCGAAACGGGCTATGCAAGGATCGCAGCGTCGCCCGGTGCAGAACTGCGCCGGCGCTCTTCATCAACACAGTGTTGAAGAACCGTCCGCGCGCTCCCCCGCAGATGCAGGCCAGGGCGATCGCGAGATGGGTTTTGCTGGCTCGCGTGCCGTCGACGAGGATGCCGCCACCGACCTTCCGCGCTTCATTGATCAGGTCTACAACGCCGTCTGCCGGCACTCGACCATCCGCTCCATCAGCCACGTTGAGTTCGAGCGGACGATGGGATCAGCTTGACTGCGAGACCACAAAACGGGTGGCAGGCCAGACGAACATGTTGAAAAAAGTCCTGGGCTCAGTGACATGACGACGTCAAGTCGACCCAGCATGACATTGCGTCAGATCGAGGTGGTGCGCGCGATCATGATCACGGGGACGATCGCGGGTGCTGCCGCGCTGTTGAATGTCTCGGCGCCCGGTATCAGCCGCCTGATGAAAGACACCGAGCGGGTGCTCAAGCTCCGGCTGTTTGAGCGGCGGCAGGGCCGCTATGTGCCAATGCCGGAAGCCGAAGACATTTTCGTGCAGATCAACGGCATCTACAAGAAGGTCGACGATCTCAACGACACGATGGCCCGCATGGAACGCGGAGCCGACGTCGAGCTGAAACTAGGCTCGGTCCCCAGCATCTCGCATGTCATGGTGCCCCGCGCCATCGAGCAATTGCGGCAAATTCACCCCGATCTCAGGCTGGACATCAACATCCTCAAGATTGAGGAAGCCATCGATTACATCCTGCTCGGCAAGGGCGAGCTGGTGGCGATGAGCTACCGGCTCGAACATCAGGCCCTGGATTTCCTGCCGCTGGCCGCCGGAAAGCTGGTCTGCGTTGTCCCCGTGGGCCACCCGCTGGCTGGTCTGGCGACCGTCAGCGCCCATGACATGGCGCGCTATCCGCTGATCGGCATCGAGCCCACCGACCCCTATGGTCAGATCATGAGCCAGCTCTTCGAGCGTGAGCAGATCTCGTTCGACCTGATCATCAAGGCGCGCTTCGGCACGACTGTCTGTGCCTTGGTCAAGGCCGGCCTGGGTGTCGCCATC
>JAPLOV010000057.1 GCA_026400565.1 Hyphomicrobiales bacterium
CGCACTTGCCAAGGTTGTCGCCATAAAGCTGATCTGAAGCACGACGACGCCGCCCAAGGCCGTGAGGAAGGCAACATCGAACCCCGACCACGCCTGGTAGACAAATCCAGCCGGTATAGCGACCGCCACGACAGCGACGACGACTTGCAATGGGCATCGCATGCCCAGAATGATGCCCGCGAGGGCGCACCAGAGAAACCAGCCGTACATGGTCTTCGCTTACCTCTTTTGTCATGAGGCTCGTCGAGAAGTCTTAAGAATCACTTACGAATCAAGAGTTATCACGTTCAGACATACGGCTAAAGATCGAAAGCGGCCACCGCTCATGCTCTCTGATCTCAAGGCTTTTCAGCGAAAGCGGGGCGGTGCTGAAGCATGGAACCACAGAGGTGCCGCAACCTCGCCACGCGATGGGGGCGTGCAGCAGTTCAGGGGGTGGGCGGCGAGGCCGGCGGTCTGTAGGTCCAGTTGCCATTCCACAGACCGCGTTTCTGTTTCCTTGCGTCGGCCAGTTCATCTGCAAACTGGCCCGGCTGCGTCGGCCGCGCGAAGCCCGATGCCACAAGCTGCGCGGCCAACGAGGTGCCATTTGCCAACCGACACTGACCGTCGACTGGCCGCGTCGCACCGACCATCGCGCTGCAGGTCACCGGCGCAACGCGGAGCGTGTTGTTGAGCGCGGCACGGGCAGCCAGCCCGCAAGCCCATGGAAAACCATTGTCACCAACGCAGACCGCTTCGCGTTCGGGCGCATCAACATCCGTCAGACGAACGCTGAGTTCGCTGTTCCCGAAGGTGCGGCCATCAGCAATCTCGAAAGGTGGACTCAGGATCACGCCAGTGCGCAATTCCAGCGCCAGGACCGCCGTCTCGTTTGCGCCAAGCCGGTCGGTCAGCCGCACAGCAGCCGGCTCGGCCGGTTCGAGCGCGCGGTCATCCTGTTTGCGGTCATCCTGTTTGCTGGCTGCGGCGACGGGAACCATGATGGACGCAGGTTTGCGAAGATCGACGGTTCGATCCATGGTCGGAATGACATCCGCGATCACCACCAGGCAAGCCACAAGGCAACCGGCCAACACCGGTGGCGACGTCATCACGGCATGCAGTTTGGCGGTGGCGAGCTTGCAAAGGCGCGACGCCCAGCGGACCGGATCGTCAAAGCCCAGCCTGACCTTCTCACCAGCCGGGGTTAGCCAGACTCGTTTGGCCTTCAGCGGCATGTTCTTCGGCATCCAGCTTTTTGTTGCCCACAGCAAGCGTTGGTCGTGCCAGCCGATTTACGCAGGGCTGTGCCAGATCGCAAAGTGATTCTCGCTCTGCTCCTGAATCAACGTCTATCAGTTCCGCCAAGGCCGCAGGCGGTGCTTCTTCCCTCCTGATATCTGGTCTACACACGCAATTCTGAGCGGCGCGTTGACGTTGGTCATATTCAGGGCAGTGAACGGGGATGACATGGCTCAACTGATCAGTCATTTGGTTCTGGCAGCCCTCGCCGTCACCGTTTGGTCAGGCGCCACAAAGGCCTCAGACGTCTTGACGCTGACGCAGGCTGAAACATCCCAGATCGATGGCCGCGATTGGGAGCGCACCGGCGCAGGCGTCATGACCTTCGACGCTGTCCATCGCAAGGTGCTGATCCGTTTTCCCGGAGCGGCGGAACAGATCAAGGCGAAGCTCGAGGCTGGCCTCGAGATCGAGAAGGCCGAGATTACGCTGCAATATGCGCGCCATGAGACGCAGCCGCAGGGCTATACCCTGCGCGATGGTCTTGGCATCAAGGCGTGGACCGAAAGCCCGCCGCGCTGGCATGTGGTCGGCCATGCGTTGCGTCAGCCCTGGTCCGCCCATGGCACGTTCGGTCCAACGGCGCGCTACCGCGTGCGCCTGGTGCACCCGTGGCGCAAGGTCGGTGCCGCCGACATCGAGGCTGATCGCAGACCTGAAACCTACGGCCCGGCGGAACTTTCCGAGACGCATCGCACGGCGCGGCTCGACGTCACGGCCATGCTGACAAGCCCTGTGATTGCCGCGGAACCAGAAAGCAGGCTCAGAAACTTTGAGGACAATGGCCTCGCGCTCAGCAAGCTCGAAACCTACGACATGCGCTATCGCCCGCCGGGCGACATCTACGAATGGGCCATTCCCACTGGCGGGCATGCACTGACCTTCGAGCAACCTGCCCTCGTCGTAACGTTTCGCGGCGGCAATGGACCTCGCCCGCAGATCGCCCTGGCGCCGGCAGCAGACCCGGTGAAACCGGCTTTGCGGCTTGAGCCGTCTGTGCTGCGCCGGGTCCCCGACACCCGCCCGAGCGGCGAACTTCAGACCATGGCACGGCGACTGTACAATACACCGCCAGACTGGATGTCGCCGCAGCAATTCCGGCACCTCAGCGATCTGTTCAGAGCGGGCGGCGATACGCATACCCGCTGGCTGTTCGATCTGCAGTTCGCCGATCTCGGCAAGTACCGCGCGTTCCTGCGTGAAACCCTGGCAACACCGCCACGCTATTGGAAGGGCTGGGGCATTGCGGACGATCTGCAGCTTGTCTTCCAGCTCGGCGACTTTGTGCCCGAACATGTGCGCGATCACCTCAAGGAGTACTGGCGCTCCTACTTAATGCCAGATTTTCCGACATCGGCGTTTTTCGTGCCGCACAGCCGCGAAGCTGGAGACTACTGGCAGAGGACCGGCGACTGGCGCGGGCGCACATCGTTCTTTCGCGGAGGCTACAATTACACCGGAAGCACGCAGAACTTCAATTTCACAGCCTCCATGGGCTCGTTGCTCGGGGGCGCCTTTTTCGGCTCCGAGGCTGCGATGGCCGACGGCAGGCACGGCATGGAACGGCTGCTGCTGCGGTACTGGACGATCCTAGACGGCGGGCTGCAGGAGATGCTCGATCCTTACTATCTGTCGATCACCCTCAGCGCCGTGAAGATGCTGGCTGATCATGCCCCCACAGCCTATGATCGCCTGCTCGCCCGCATCATCCTCGAACGCACCATGGAGATGCTGACCACGGTCTATCATCCACAACTGAAACGCATGGTTGCAGCAGCCGGTCGTGCCCGCATCTCCGGCTTTCTGACCGAACAGGACGGCATCTACGGTGCGCTTCATGTCATGTCCGAGCGCGGCGCGCTGCTGTATCCTGACCAGCGCAGCGACGCGCGCATCGCCGGTTTGCCGGTCTGGGGCTATGACTTCCCGCCAGGCCGGGTCGCCCTGCAAAGCCTCAGCGGTCCGTGGGCTCCAGCCTGGTTCACGCCTGTCATCGATGACAAGCGCTTTCCCTTCCGTGAGCAGTCCACCAACGTGATCAGAGGGCATTTCAATCCGCCACTGCGACGCACGACTTACCTCAGCAAGCATTACGGCCTCGCCAGCCACGACCTCAATGGCGGCATGGCGGATATCATCGGCCAATGGTCACGCACCGGCAGGACAGCGACGGGCGTAGAGCACCTGGGCCTGCTCTACGTGCGCCCATGCGTCAACATCTGCGATCTGGTGACCTCGTCAGGCGGCGGCCCGCCCCGTGCCGGCAGCCTCTTCACGGTGCAGCACGACAATCGCGCCATCATATTCGCCAAGCCGCCGACAACCGGCGGCTCTCTCCAGGAACAGCAGATCGGCAAGGGCGAACTGGTCACCATCGGCTCCGTGATGGGCCTTTGGATGCTGGACACGGAGCGCCGCTGGCGTCTGTTCGTCAATGGCGATGAGAAGTCGCCGTCCGATCTTCCCATAACGCTGAAGGCTGGCGACATCCTGTCGCTTCAGCACGGGCCGACATTTATCGCGATCCGTCCCCTTCCAGCCACAGGGCTTGATCATCCCGAGCAAGCCAGAATTGTTGTTGCGCTTGGCGGTTACGGCGGCACTCCGGAGACAACCCGCATCAAGCTTGAGCCGACGCTGACGATCGCCAACATGAACAGGATCGGCGGCGAGCCGCTTGATCGCAGCCTCTACGACCAGCGCGGCTATGGCCGCACGGCCTTTGGTGGATTTGTCGTCGAGTTTGGCGACACGGAAGGCTTTGCAGATGCAGCGGCTTTCCATCGCCATCTCAAGTCCGGTTCTCTCGACATCACCCGTTCAGCGCTTGATCGCGTCAATGTCAGCTACAGGACCGGCAGCGACAGACTGGAAGCGGAGTTCTCGACCGAGGTTCAGGAAATCTATGCTCACTTTCCGATTGTGCCCGGATCGCAAATTCAGGCCATCGCCAAACGCACGCTCAACGGCATGAGCATCCTGCCGCCGCAAGGTATCGACCGCGACAGCAACTGGTCGCAGCAAGGCACCACCGGCCGACTGGAAAAGAATGGCGCTGTGCTCGAGACCGAGCATGGCCGCATGGCCTACCTGATCGCTGAGCCCGGTGGTCGCGGCGTTCTGGCCTACAATCTGGTTCCTGATCCGACCAACTGGAAACTGACCTTGCCAGGCGGACGTGAGATCCGTGCGGACGGCAAGGCAGGGCTGCTGCGTGTCGAAGTGGACACCGACGCCAGGCTCGTGACAATCGACCATGAACCCTCACCAGCTCAGGGCATCGCCGGGCTGGCGCAGCGCTTTGTGACCAAAGGTTTTGGTCAGGAATGGACAATTCGTGCGTCAACAGGCGCATTACAGCGAGATTGACTGCGGGCATTTTGTGCCAGCCCGCAGAAACATCGCCCCAGACACGATCTGTCTTGTCGCGACTTCTTGCCTCAGCGGCACATCGCGTCGCTGCAGCTCGCATGGTTCTTGCTTTGCCGCTCGCCAACAAACTGCCGTCGGCGTAGGTCGCGCACCGAAGCGATGGTTACCTTAACGTGAGCTTTATGATGCAATTTGATCACGGTTATACTAGAGGTCAATCTAGTGTTGCCCATGCTACTTTTTTCTCAAATCTCGGCACGGCTGATGCTGTTAAGACAAGCCGGTGACCAAAGTTTGCGGTATCGCAATACTCGTGTCATCCGCGTGCTTTATGTCTGTATAACGTCGGCTAACTGTGTTGCCTGGCTGGAATTTGAAGAATACCGATGAAGCGCGAAACCACATTGCTGCTGCTGGCCGATCTGGTTTTGATCGGTCTCGCCACAATGGCGGCTTTTGTCTTCCGCGACAGCCTCGATCTGATCGGTGACAAATGGCTCGGATGGGCGACGTATACCGGCCTCACGGTTGCGGTGGCGCTGGGAGTGTTCGTTATCGCCGGCATCAACCGGTCGGTTTATCGTTTTGCCAATCTCAACGATTATCTGTGGCTGTCATCGCTGACCATCATCGTGGTGCTGGCGACCCTTGCTATCGGATTTCTGATCAACCGTCTTGACGGCGTTGCCCGGACCTTGCCGATCCTGCAGATCATCCTCATCATTGGGGCCTTGATCCTGGCGCGCGTCGGCTATCGACTGTTTCATGCCCGGCGGACGGCATCAGCCATGCCGGATGATGAGTTCGACCAGATCGAGAATATTCTTGTGGTCGGGGTCAATCCCGTTGCCGACCTCTTCATCCGCTCTGTCGATGACCTCGCCAATGGCCGCATCCGCATCAATGGCGTGCTTGCGCCGAATGAACAGCATTTGCGCGGTCGCCGGATTGGAACCTACCCTATCCTGGGGATGTTGGGCGAGCTGGATGCGGTACGCGCCAATCTCAAGGTTCATGGTGTCGAGATCAGCCGGATCGTCGTCACAGTTGACGAGGCTGCTCTGTCTGAGATTGATCGCTCACGCCTTGCTGCGCTGGAGGCGGACCAGGGCATCTCGATCGATTTCTTCGCCAATCGCCTCGGCCTCACGCAACGGCGGACGTCTGCGAAATCCGCCGCGTCTTCCGATCAGCACAGCAAGGGTGCAGCCGATGGCGCGCCGGTCATTACGGCACCACAGGGCCTTTATCGCTTCGGCAAACGCCTTTTCGATGTATCGCTTGCAACATTCCTACTGATCATCCTGTGGCCGATCGTGGTTCTGGTGTCGTTGACCGTCTGGATCGATGTCGGTCGTCCTCTCCTGTTCTGGCAGCAACGCCCAGGCCAGGCCGGTCGACCAATGCGCGTCTTCAAGTTCCGCACCATGAGCCTTGCTCATGATGACGACGGCAATCGTGTGGCTGATCTTCACCGGCTCTCGGTTGTCGGTGCCACACTTCGCGCACGACGGCTTGATGAACTGCCCCAGCTGTTCAACATTCTGGTTGGGGACATGTCGTTCGTAGGCCCGCGTCCGCTGTTGCCGATCGATCAGCCGCATGACCGTCGTGACCGCCTGCGTGCCAAGCCAGGCCTCACCGGTTGGGCCCAGGTCATGGGCGGGCGCGAGATCACAGCCGCTGACAAGGCTTCGCTGGACAGCTGGTACATCGAGAACATGAACTTCATGCTTGATATCGAGATCATGCTCCGCACCATCCCGATGGTCCTGTTCGGTGAACGCATTGATGCTGATGCGATCAAGAGGGCCTGCGATCTGACCGGCCGTGTTCCAGATTATCCACAAGCGCGCGACCTCGTCACTCCGACGCCGGGCGTGAAGGTGGTGGAGCGGTCGACCCCGTCGCGGGTTGACGCGCTTTAGGTAGGAAAGTCTTTCAGGCTTCCCTGCTAGGGAAGCCTTGATCTCGTTCAGCAAGGGTGGCGGCTGCCGCTTGCTGGATGTTGGGCACTCTGGGTGAGCTTCACCCGGAGTGCGGTAGCTTGGGAAAGCCAGCAAGTTTGATATCTCTGGAAGCCATAAAGCGCCTGCCCCAGCAACTCATGGCGGTGGCGGCCCACCCACTCAACGAAGGTCATCGTGCAAGCGCATTGGCGGGATGGTTCTCGTGGCATATCGTCTCTCGGCTGAGGAAGCGGCCGACCGAAGTGCATTTGGCGGGCGCCGCAAAACTCATTGTCGAGCCCGGCATGACAGGTGCGACCGGGAACATTTATTTCGGGCTCTCGGAATGGATAGAGATGGCATTTCTTCTCCATCTCTTGCGGTCCGATGA
>JAPLOV010000158.1 GCA_026400565.1 Hyphomicrobiales bacterium
CAAGTTCTATGCGCTGCCTCAGGCCCCGCAGCAGTACAAGCAGCTTTTGATGATGGCGGGATTTGACCGCTACTTCCAGATCGCGCCCTGCTTCCGAGACGAGGACCCGCGCGCCGACCGCCTGCCCGGCGAGTTCTACCAGCTCGATCTGGAGATGAGCTTCGTCGAGCAGGACGACGTCTTTGCCGCCATGGAGCCGGTCATCACCGGCATCTTCGAGGAATTCGGCGGCGCTCGCCCCGTAACGCAGAAGTGGCCGCGCATCCCCTATGCCGAATCCATGACGAAATACGGCACCGACAAGCCGGACCTGCGCAACCCGATCGTGATGCAGGACGTGTCCGACATCATGCGCGGCTCGGGCTTCAAGGTCTTCGCGCGAATCCTCGAAGAGTCGAAGAACAGCGTCTGGGCGATCCCAGCGCCGGGCGGCGGCAGTCGCGCCTTCTGTGACCGTATGAACAGCTGGGCACAGGGCGAGGGCCAGCCTGGGCTGGGGTATGTGATGTGGAAGGAAGGGGCCGGGGCTGGCCCCGTCGCCAACAACATTGGACCCGAAAAGACGGAATCCATCCGCGTCCAACTCGGCCTTGCCGATGGTGACGCCTGCTTCTTCGTCGCGGGCGATCCGGCCAAGTTCGTCAAGTTCGCCGGCCTTGCCCGCACCAAGGTGGGCGAGGACCTGAACCTGATCGACAAGGAGCGCTTTGAGCTGGCGTGGATCGTCGACTTCCCGATGTTCGAGTGGAACGAGGACGAGAAGAAGGTCGATTTCAGCCACAACCCTTTCTCGATGCCGCAGGGCGGGCTTGAGGCGCTGCAAAATCAGGACCCGCTCACCATCAAGGCGTTCCAGTATGACATCGCCTGCAATGGCTATGAGCTGGCCTCCGGCGGCATCCGCAACCATCGCCCGGAGGCGATGGTAAAGGCCTTCGAGATTGCCGGCTATGGCGAGAAGGACGTGGTCGAGCGCTTCGGCGGCATGTATCGCGCCTTCCAGTATGGCGCTCCGCCCCATGGCGGCATGGCGGCTGGCGTCGACCGCATCGTGATGCTGCTGTGCGGCACGGCGAACCTGCGCGAGATCTCGCTGTTCCCCATGAACCAGCAGGCGCTCGACGTGCTGATGGGCGCACCCTCCGATGTCACGCCGCGCCAGCTGCGCGACCTGCACATCCGGCTCAACCTGCCGGAATAGGCGCTTGTACCGCTTCTCCTCCGCCCGCCACACCATCTTTGTCATCCCGGCCTCGCGCCGGGATCGGGTGCGCGTCGCGTGTCGCTGCCTGGCCATGCTGGCGCCGCTCGCGCTGGCTGCCTGCCAGCACCAGACCAGCCATCTACCCGGCACACCCGAATACAGCGCGGCCATCGTCTCGCGCGGCTATGATTGCGGATTGAGGGTCGAGCGCGGCCGCGTGGTTGGGGCCTATCGCGGCGCGGAGCGCCAGCGCTTCGTCTCCACGAACCAGCAGATGGCGGTGCGCTCCTACAATGCGCCGCGGCATTGCACGGACGGCGAACGGGCTTCCGTTGCAGACAAACTGCGCAGCCTCGCCCGCCGCTGAAACCGAGTGCCAGGGCCGGACGCTATTTCGCGCTGGCGGTGACCTCGATCTTGTCGAACAGCGCTTGCGGTGCGCCCATCACGGCCACCGCGTCAGCCAGCCCGATGCCTCCCGGTGAGCGGGCCTTGAGATCGACATCGAGCGTGCCGGGCCGTGCCACGAAGCGCGAGACGGCTGCTGTCAGCGCTTTCGCACCATCGGAATCCCCGAGGATCGCCGGCAGCGCCAGTGCGGCCAGCGTCCCCCATTCGCGGCGCAGGGCGTCCGGCGTCTTGTTCGCCTTGCCGGCCTCGCGCGCCAGGATTTTCTCGAAACCGCCGAAGTTCTGCACGTTCAGGGTCAGCCGCTGTGCCGATGCTGAAAGCCAGGCCACCTGCGCCAGCGTCATGTCGGTGGAGAAGGCTTCCGCCGAGATGTTGCCGATCTGGGCAGTGATGGACGCGGACAGCATGTCCTTGGCCGAGACGTTCAGGGCCTTTACGTCAATCTGGCGGCTGTCCTTATGCCAGGCAAGGTCGGCCAGCCACGACAGGTTGATGTCCCTGTAGCCCATCGCAATCAGGTCACGCACGCCCTGCTCGCGCGAATTGGTCGGCAAGGGCGCTGCCAGTTCTTCGGCACCGAACTTCAGCGCGGTCGGAATCCCGTCAAGCTGCGAGGCGACACCCAGTTCAAAGCTCTTGAGCGCGGCGCGGAACGTCTGGGGCGGGCCTGTCCGGCGCGGCGACCCGGTCTCCGGCCCTTCGACGGCCAGGCCCTGCAGCCGGATCGTGCCCAGCTTTGGAATCAGGCGCTGGTAGTCCGTCATCAGTGCCGTCACATCGCCCTTGTCGAGCATCTCGATCGCGGCCCGGATCGTGTTGCGGAAGCTGAAATCGCGCATTTCGAATTCGGCCAGCGACATCTTGGCCGGCCCCGCCTCGGCCCGCATCTGGCTGATCGCGAAGCCCGGATTGGCCGCCTGATCGCTGAAACGCATCCGCCCGATCTCGAACAGACCTTCGTTCTTGTCTGCCTTGAAGGTCGCCTTGAGCCCCTCGGCATCCATGACGCCGTACTCGAAATTCTCGAATACCCGAAACATCTGGCCGATCATGGCCAGTTCCGCCTTGCGGGGCTCGTCCCTCGTGCCTGCGCCCGCCGCATTCTGCTTCTCGGCCATGTCCATCACCGACCGCATGGTGGTGAGCAGCGGCTCGCGGCCCGGGCGTGCCTTGGCCTCACGGCCGAAGATACGGGCAATGCTGACCTTGCCGGCACCCATGGGCAATTCGATGACATAGTCGGAGTAGCCGAAGCTGCGGTAAAGCAGACCCATCGGCACCTGCTCCGGATTCGGAACGGACGTGGTCAGGACGCGCGCCACCAGCGGCAGGTCAACGGCCTCCGCGCCAATCGCGGCAGCTGTGAAGACCATCTTGCCGGCGACCTGATCGTTCATTTCGCCGCTTGCGCCGGCGGCCTTCATCGAGCCGATCACGCCCGCCCTGATATCGGCGAGCACGACGTCGTGGAACGTGGTGGCCTGCTTCGTGCCGGCGATGTCCTGCGTCACCACCATGCTCGGCATGCTGGCGGATGTGGCCTGAAGCTGGACCAGCCGCGAGACCACATCACCACCTGTTGCTGGATCGAGCAGCGCGCGCAACGCACTGGCGCTGAGTGGCGTGCCGCGCACGTCGAGCTTCGGGATGCTGATCTTCAGCAGGCCCATATCGTAGCTCAGGTTCTCGATGGTCACATCAGCGGCATGGGCCGGCTGGCTGAACGCCAGGCTGCCGGCGACAAACACGGCGGACGGCGCTGCGAGGGCAAGGACCGTGGCAACAGCGTATCCGGCCAGTCGGCGAGCAGGGTTCATGCGGCAACCTTTCACGTCACAATCGAGATCACGGTCCAAATGACGGTCAAGCATCATCCAAGCCCTGACTGTGGCATTTCTTGGGGCATCCGTCGATTGCCAGCGTTGAGGGCACTCGCTATGCGAGGGCATGTTTTCCGCCGCCGATGTCACCGCAATCGTGGTTGCCTACAACAGTGCCGCTATGCTGCCGGCCTGCCTCGCCGATCTGGCGGCCGAGAATGTCGCCGTCATCGTGGTGGACAATGCCAGCCATGATGACAGTGCCAGCGTCGCGCGCGCTGCCGGGGCGCAGGTCGTGCAATCGCCCCACAACGAGGGCTACGGCCGGGGCAACGGGCTGGGCATTGCCGCAGCGCGGACCCGTTTCGTGCTGATCTGCAACCCCGATCTGCTGGTCGGGCGCGGTGCGATCGCAGCCTTGCTGGACGCGGCAGAACTGTTCCCGGAAGCAGGGCTGCTGGCTCCGCTCGTGATCGAGCCCGACGGCCGCCGCTTCGTGCCGGCCCGCTCCTTGCTATCGCCGGACCATCTCAACCAGGCTGGCAAGGCGCTGGTGCCGGAGGGGCCGGCCTCGATCCCGTTCGTGTCGGGAGCCTGCTTCCTGATCGAGAAGGCGCTTTTCGACACCATTGGTGGCTTCGATCCGGACATTTTCCTGTTCTACGAGGATGACGATCTGTGTCGTCGCCTGATGGACCTTGGCCGCGCACCCTTGCTGGTGCCTGCCGCCACCGCCGTGCACCAGCGCGGGGCCTCATCGGCTCCGGTGCCCGGCCAGCGTTTTCGTACCCGCTGGCATGGCGCATGGTCAGAAGCCCATGTGCGCGCCAAGTATGGCCTTCCGCCGCCATCACAGGGCAAGCTCTGGTGGAACCGGATCAGGGCCTGGCTCAATGTCGCGCTGCTGCGCAAGTCCGACCATGAGCGCTATGCCGGCTCTGTGGCTGGTGCGTTCGCCTATCAGCGCGGCGAAACGGCTCTGGCGCGCGAGGGCCTCTCTAGAAATCCGTATTGACGCGGGCCGCCGCGCCTCGGCAGGATCACTCCTGCCGGATGTCTTTCGTCGGCTGCGACAGCACCTTGCGGGTGGCGCGCAGGTTGCGCCCGACCTGCCGTGTCTTGTGCGACAGGCCGCTGTTGGCGGCAAACAGACGCTCCTCCTCGGTCCGCATCATCGGCGTCGCTTTGCAGAGCGCGAGCGGGCTCGTGGCCGGCAGGCTGGCAGGTCCCGGCGTTATGGCAAAGTCCAACCCCAGATGCGCCGCATTCACCATCGTAACCTTGGCATCCGCCTTTTGGGCGCGCGCCGCATCACGCACGGGGCGTTGCATCACGATGGCCGCATCGCGCCACATCTCGCCCTTGTCATGGACAGCCTGCCACTGCACCTGAGCATCGAGCACATCGAGATCGGCCCATTTTGCTAAAGCGGGCAATCCATCATCGTAGAAACGCCAGCTATCCACACGATAGCAGTGGAGAGGGCCGGATCCCGGCGCGACGACGAAAGGCCAGACCGCCCGGCTTCAGCAACCGCCCGATCTCCAGAATGGTGATCCAGAAGAATTCGGTGCGTTCGAACACCTGGCTGCTACCTGGCTGCACGCTACGATGTCGAACGACGCATCGGCGACCTCGCGCCAGTCATTGGGCTCGGCCACCACCATATCGACGTTCGGGCCAGCCTCGATGTCGAGCATGGCACCAATGCGGGTTGGCGAAGGCCTCACGGTTCGAGGCATGCCCGCCGGCCACCACCGCCGAGCCGAACTCAAGCACGTCCAGCGCCTGGTTCTCGAACGGGGCCAGCACGGTTCTGCGGAAAAGTTGCGCCTTGCGGAATGCCACTTGCCTTGCGGAATGCCGATTCATGCATAGTGGTGACGCCGGACAGAAGGATCGTGACCGGATGTTTCAGACATCCGTTTGAGCCAACATCGGAAGCGCGTCAATGAACAACTCCTACTTCGACACCGCCCGCACCGAGATCATGCCTTGGCTGCCTGAGCGGGTGTCCCGCCTGCTCGATGTCGGCTGCGGCACGGGAGCTACGACCGCCGCCGTACGCAAGGAGCGCGACGTCGCCTGGTGTGGCGGCATCGAGTATCTGCCCGATGTGGCCGCCGAGGCGGTGCCATTGTTCGACAGGCTCTGGATCGGCGACGCGGCGATTCAGCCGCTGGAGGAGACGATTGCGCCCGCGTCCCTCGATCTGGTCCTCTGCCTTGATGTGCTCGAGCATATGGTGGATCCGTGGTCGATGGTGAAGCGGTTCAGTGAGCTGCTGGGGCCGGGAGGCCGCCTGATCGTCTCGGTGCCCAACATCCGCAACTACCGCTTCATCTGGCGGCTGCTGACGCGCGGCGACTTCCGCTATCGCGATTTCGGGCTTCTCGACCGCACGCACCTGCGCTTCTTCGTGCGCGAAACTGCGATCGAACTGGCGACCACTGGCGGGTTGGCGCTGACCCATGCCGGATCAGTGCAGTCGCTGAAGCCTTACGAGCCGCGCGGCATCCTCAATGCCTTGTCCTTCGGACGGCTGGACACGTTCTTTGCCAAGCAGTGGCTGATCGTGGCGGAGAAAGCGGCATGAAGAGTTCAAATGGCGCGAAAGCCGGGCCTGACCGGCTCACATGGCAAACGATGTGCCGCAGCCGCACGAAGAGGTGGCGTTCGGATTGGTGATCTTGAACGATTGACCGATCAGGTCATCGACGAAATCGAGCGTCGAGCCGGCGAGAAAACCGAGAGAGGCCTCGTCGACCAGGACCGTCGCCGCTCCATTGCTCAGCACGATGTCGTCCTCGTTCTGGCTGCGGTCCATCTCGAACACATACTGGAAGCCCGAGCAGCCGCCGCCGTTCACCGCCACGCGCAGCTTTGTGCCCTCAGCCTCGCTGGCCAGCACGCTGGCGATGCGGGCGAAGGCGCGCTCGGTAACGGAGAGGCTTGCAGGATGGGCTATTTCGGTCGAGGTTGTCGCAGCGCTGCTCATCGCGATCCTGTCTCCCTTGAGAGGATCAAGGTAAGGACAGCGTGCCGACACTTCAAGCGGCAGAGCCGCCCGCCCGAAAGGCCAAGCGTCCGATGCGTGAGCCCGGTGACCGTTTCCGGTCCGCCTTTGCCTGCCGGCCCTCGCAGACCCGTGGCCGGATGGTGACCGAGCCGGGCAGCCCGACTCGCAGCGATTTCCAGCGCGACCGCGACCGGATCATCCATTCAACCGCATTCCGCCGGCTCAAGCACAAGACCCAGGTCTTCGTGTTCCATGAAGGCGACCATTTCCGCACCCGCCTGACGCACACGATCGAGGTCGCCCAGATCGCCCGCGCGCTGGCTCGCTCGCTCGGGCTCGACGAAGATCTCGCCGAGGCGCTGGCGCTGGCCCATGATCTTGGCCACACGCCGTTCGGCCACACTGGCGAGGACGCGCTTCAGGCCTGCATGCAGGACCATGGCGGCTTCGACCACAATGCCCAGGCCTTGCGCATCGTCACGCGGCTGGAGCGCCGCTACCCGAACTTTGATGGCCTCAACCTGACTTGGGAGACGCTGGAAGGCCTGGTCAAGCACAACGGTCCGCTGCTCGAGGGCGAGGGCCGGCCCACCGCGAAATATCTCGCCCACGGCGTGCCGGGCGCGATCCTGGAGTTCAACGCCTGCAACGATCTCTGGCTAGCCAGCCATGCCAGCGCCGAGGCGCAGGCTGCCGCTTTGGCCGATGACATCGCCTATGATGCACACGACATCGACGATGGCCTGCGGGCGCACCTGTTTGATCTGGCCGATCTGGCAGAGGTGCCATTCCTTGCCGGCATTATGGACGAGATCGCCACGCTCTATCCGGGGCTGGAGCGGTCCCGCACGGTCAACGAACTGGTCAGGCGCGTGATCACCCGCTTCGTCGAGGATGTGATCGGTGAGAGCACCGCTCTGCTGGCAGCGTCCGGCGCTGTGTCCGCCGATGACGTACGCCGCGCTGGCAGGGCGCTTGTGGCTTTCTCGCCCGCCATGGTCGAGGCCGACCGCAGCATCAAGGCCTTCCTGTTTCCGCGCATGTATCGCCATCCGCGCGTGATGCGGATCCGGCACGATGCCGCCGCCGTGGTCGATGACCTGTTCCGGCGTTTCATGGCCGAGCCGGCCCTGATGCCCGACGAATGGAGCGAGGGTCTTGCCGGGGCCGTTGCAGACCGGCTGGCCCGGCGCGTTTGCGACTATATCGCCGGCATGACCGACCCCTATGCGCTCGACGAGCATGCCCGCCTGTTTGACGCGACCCCGCTCTTGCGATAGGCGCGCCTCATGACTCCAGCGGCCTGATCAGGCCCGGCGCATGATTCACAATGACAGGATGCGCCGCCAAGGCGCTGCGGACCATGAACCTTTTCGATGTCTTCACCCGGCGCATCGCGGCCGCCCTCGCTGCTCTGTCGGAGCGCGGTGCACTGCCCGGCGGGCTTGATCTTGCCCGTGTGGTGGTCGAGCCACCGCGCGATGCCAGCCATGGCGACCTTGCCACCAATGCGGCTATGGCTCTGGCGCGCGAGGCCGGCATGAACCCGCGCCAACTGGCCGATCTCATTGCGGCAGAACTGGCCACCGACGCGGACATCGCTGCGGTGTCGGTGGCCGGGCCGGGCTTCATAAATCTCACCCTCAAGCCGGCAATCTTCACGGCGGTGCTGAAATCGGCGCTGGATCAGGGCGACGCCTTCGGTAAGGCCGCAGCGGTGGCGCTGCCGCGTGTCAATGTCGAGTACGTCTCGGCCAACCCCACCGGGCCGATGCATGTCGGCCATGGCCGGGGCGCCGTGTTTGGCGATGCGCTTGCCAATCTGCTCGCCTTCGCCGGGCGGGATGTCACCCGCGAATACTACATCAACGATGCCGGCGCGCAGGTCGATGTGCTCGGCCGCTCCGCCTTCCTGCGCTATCGCGAGGCGC
>JAPLOV010000137.1 GCA_026400565.1 Hyphomicrobiales bacterium
ACGAAACGCTCCTCGACGTCCTGGAGGTGGCCCGCGAACAGCGGGCGCTGGTCTGTGTCCATGCCGAGAACCACGGCATGATTGCCTGGATGAGCAGGAAGCTGCTCGCCGAGGGCAAGACCGCACCGAAGTATCACGCGACCAGCCATCCGCGGGCATCCGAGAGCGAGGCCATCACGCGGCTGATCGAGGCGGCGGCCCTGGTCGACCAGCCGATCATGATCTTTCACGTCTCGACGGCGCAGGGTGCCGGTATCGTTGGCGACGCACGGCGGCAAGGGCTCAAGGTCTTTGCCGAGACCTGCCCGCAATATCTGTTCCTGACCGCGGCCGACCTCGACCGTCCGGGGCTAGAAGGCGCGAAGTTCATGTGTTCGCCGCCACCGCGCGAGCGCTCCGACCAGCAGGCCCTCTGGCAGGCGCTGGCACGCGGCGACCTCCAGGTGCTGTCGTCCGACCATGCACCCTATCGTTTCGATGCCTCTGGCAAGCTTTCCGCCGGACCGGGTAGCACCTTCAAGCAGATCGCCAACGGGTTGCCGGGCCTCGAAACCCGCATGCCGCTGCTGTTCGACGCGATGGTTTCGCGCAAGCGGCCCGAGTTCGCCGGGCGCGCCCTGCAAAGCTTCGTTAACCTGACCGCGACCCAGCCAGCCTCGATCTACAACCTTGCGGGCAAGGGCAACATCTCGGTCGGGCTGGATGCCGACATCGCGATCTGGGATGCAGGCCGCCGCGTCACCCTCTCCGACAAACTGATGGTCGGCAACACCGGCTACACGCCGTTCGCCGGGCGCACCGTCAAGGGCTGGCCCGAGACCGTGCTGGTGCGCGGCAAGGTGGTCGCGCATGGCGGCAACGTGTCCGGCGTGCCCGGATCGGGCCGCCACATCCCACGCGGCGGTGGCTGGGCGGCCGAGCCGGCGGGCTGACGAAAGTGGGTCACACGCCAGTTGGTCATTGACGCCGACAGCCCCGGCGCGAACAATCACGGATCAGGAGCACGCCCATGAAAATCGCCCTCATGCAGATGAACTCGGTCAGCGACAAGGCGGCCAACATTGCGCAGGCCCGCGACCTGATCATCCGCGCGATTGATCTGGAAGGCCCTGACTGGGTGTGCCTGCCCGAGCATTTCGACTGGTCGGGCGGCAGTTCCGCCGAAAAGCTTGCCCATGCCGACGGTGCAACGGGGGGCCCGGCCTTCGATTTTGCGCAGGCCATTGCCGCGAAGCACCGCATCTGGGTTCACGCCGGCTCGTTCATGGTCAAGGTCGAGGGCGAGAACCGCATCTACAACACCACCGTCGCCTTCAACCGCGATGGCGAGCCGGTGGCGCGCTACGAGAAGATCCACCTGTTCGACATCACCGCCCCGGATGGCAAACTCTACAACGAGAGCGCGACGGTGAAGCCGGGCAACAGCATCGTCAGCTATGCCTGCGAGGGTTTCACCGTGGGCTGCACGATCTGCTACGACATCCGCTTTCCGGAGCTGTTCCAGGCGCTGGCGGCGCAGGGCGTGGACCTGATTGCCTTGCCGGCGGCCTTCACATTGCAGACCGGCAAGGACCATTGGGAGGTGCTGAACCGGGCCCGCGCCATCGAGACCGAGAGCTATGTCGCGGCCTGCGCCCAGACAGGCTCATTCACGGCCGGCGGCGAAACGCGCTTCACCTATGGTCAGTCGCTGGTCGTCGACCCATGGGGCCATGTGGTAGCCAAGGCGTCCGATGGTGTCGGCTTCATCGCGACACGCATCGACAAGACGCTGGTCAAAAAGGTGCGCGGGATGATCCCTGTTGCCCAACACAAGGTGCTCGGCATCGAAGCGCCGAAGAAGCCGGCCCGCGCTGCCTGAGCTCAATGGCTGACCTGCGCCAGCCTCAAGCGAGGCAGGTCAACGCCACTTCGAGCGCGCGCGCGCCATCATGGCCCGACACCATCACCGGAGCCCTGCCCCTGATTGCATCGAGGAAGGCGTCGACCTCGGCCCGCAGCGGTTCGACGAAGGGCACGCTGAGGCTGCGGCTGACGAAGCTGCCCTGCGCCAGACGGTCCGGCACGCCATCGGGCATGAAGCCGGAGAATTCGTTGACAGCGCTTGGCCGTGGAGACGCTGATGCGGCGTTCCTTGAACGGGGTCAGCCAGTTGGTGTTGATGTGGGCCAGCGCGCCGTTGGCAAGGCGGAATTGCAGGAAGGCGATATCCTCGTGCTGGCCGCGCGCGCGCGTCAGCAGGGACTGGTGCTCGACGATTTCCGAGCCGCTCAACCAGCGGATCAGGTCGATGTCATGCACGCCGAGGTCGGTGACGATGCCGACATCGCTGATGCGGGGCGGAAACGGCCCGACGCGCGAGATCGCAATGGAGATGATCTCCTCGCCATTGATCGCTTCGAACAAGGTGCGGATGGCCGGATTGAAACGCTCCACATGGCCGACCGTAAGCACGATGCCTTTGCTGGCCGAACGGGCAATCAGGTCGCGTGCTTCGGCGGTGCTGGCGGCGATTGGCTTCTCGATCAGCAGATGAACCCCTGCATCGATGAGCTTGGCAGCCACGCGGTGATGCTCCACCGTCGGCACGGCCACAACGGCGGCGTCAATGCCGCGCGCGATCAACTCGTCGACATCCGACATGCCCTCGGTCTGGGCAAGGCGCGCAACCTGTTCGCGCGTCTCGGGATCCGGATCGACAATGGCAACCAGATCGACCGACGGCAGGGATGCCAGGATGCGGGCATGGTTGCGGCCCATGGAGCCTGCGCCGATCACGGCAAGGCGAAGCGGATGGGGATCTGTCTTCATGCGTGGGCGCTTGTGCTTGCGGGCCTTGCGGCGCGGGGGCTGGTGCCAGCCCGTGGCAGACTGGAGTGGCCGGGGAGTGACCACGTCTGGCCCGACACGTCAAGACAAGCCGGCCGATCACGGAAACGCGAGCGCCAGTAACAGGACAGGCCTTGGGCACGAACCCGGCGTACTGCTGCCGAGCGCCTTGCTGCCAACCTGGAACGGGACATGCCGATGAACACGCCACAGGTCACCGGCGCCGATCTCGTTGCAACGCGCCTGCATGCCGCCGGCATTCGCCACGCCTTTGGCATGCCGGGAGGGGAGGTGCTGGCACTGGTCGCCGCACTGGAACGCGCCGGCATCCGCTTCGTGCTGACGCGGCACGAGACTGCCGCCGGTTTCATGGCCGAGGCGGTCTGGCATGCCACTGGCGCGCCGGGTCTGCTGGTCACGACACTGGGGCCAGGCCTGACCAACGCCGTCAACGTGATCGCCAACGCCCATCAGGACCGTGTGCCGATGCTCGTGATCAGCGGCTGCGTCGATGCCGCGCTCGCTGAAAGCTACACCCACCAGATCATCGATCACGCGGCCCTGCTGAGGCCCATCACCAAGGGAACCCTGCGGGCCGAGGCCGGCACGGAAGATCTGGTGATCGACAAGGCCCTGGGCATCGCGCTCCAGGGCCGGCCAGGGCCGGTCCACATAGACCTGCCAATCAGCGTGGCCGAAGCCGAGGTGCCGGCCCGGCCTTTGACGATACGGCCCGCGCCCGCCGCCAGCATGCCGGCGGATGCCGGTCCCGCGCGCGCGCTCATCGCATCGGCGAAAAGACCGCTGATCATCGCTGGCCTTGACCTCGTCGGCGATGCCGGCGCGGCCTCGCTGCGGGCTCTGGCAGAACGGCTGGGGGCGCCGGTGCTGACCACCTACAAGGCCAAGGGCCTGCTGCCCGAGAGCCACCCGCTGTGCATCGGCGCGATCGGCCTGTCGCCGAAGGCCGACGCCATCGTCAAACCGCTCATCGCAGCGGCAGACCTTATCATCCTCGCCGGCTATGACCCGATCGAGATGCGGCAGGGCTGGCGACGGCCATGGCCGGCAGACAAGGCCGTGATCGACTGCGTGGCCGAAGCGATGCCGCATGGCATGCACAACTCCACGATCTGGCATGAGGGGCCGGTGCCGCTGGCGCTGGACGCACTCGCTGCTGCGCGCCCTGCCGACGCGGTCTGGCCGGGCGAAGAGCCCGCGAGGGTGCGCGCGGACCTGGCGCAGGCCTTTGCGCCTCCTGCCGACCGGCTTTGGGGGCCGCATCGGGTCTTCGCGATCATGCGCGAGGTGACACCACCAGCGACCGTGGCCAGCGCCGATTCCGGCGCGCACCGCATCTTGCTGAGCCAGATGTGGCGCTGCGAAGCACCGCGCCTGCTGCTGCAATCCTCCGGCTTCTGCACCATGGGCGGAGCGCTGCCGCTGGCGGCCGGCCATGCGCTGGTCACGGGCCGGCATACGCTGTGTTTCGTCGGCGATGCGGGCCTTGAAATGGTGCTGGGCGAACTGGCCAGCCTGCGTGATCTGGCCCTGCCGGTGATCGTTGTTGTACTGGTCGACAGGGCGCTGGCGCTCATCGAACTCAAGCAACGCGCCATGCAGTTGCCCCGGCAGGCGGTCGATTTCGGCGGCACTGACTTTGCCGCCGTTGCCACCGCGCTGGGCGGGCATGGCATCTGCGTATCCTCGGCGGACACGTTCAGGAGGGCCGCCATGGCCGCCTTCGAACGCCCCGGATTTACCGTGATCGCCGTCGAGATCGGTGACCGTGCCTATGATGGGGCCTTCTGATGGACAGCGTCAGCATCTTGGCGGAACCGCAGCCAGCGGACCCCGCACCGCCCCTGCCCGGCCCCCTGCCCAAGCCGCCGCGCGACCAGCGCCTCGACGCCTTTCGCGGTCTCGGCATGCTGATCATCTTCATGGCCCACGCTCCCGGCAATCCCTGGAACAACTGGATACCGGCCCGGTTCGGCTTCTCGTCGGCAACGGAACTGTTCGTGTTCTGCTCGGGACTGGCCAGCGCGATGGCGTTTGGCAGCACCTTCGTCAAACAAGGCTGGTTTTTGGGCACGGCGCGCACGCTGTTCCGGGCGTGGCAGGTCTACTGGGCGCACCTTGGGCTGTTCCTCGCCCTGGCCGCGCTCGCCGTGGCCGTGCGCAATCTTACCGGCAGCTCGGCCTACTTTGAGGAGCACATCGCTCCGATCGCTGCCGATCCGGCAACGGCACTGCTGGGTCTGGTCACCTTGCGCTGGCTTCCGGGTTATCTCGACATCCTGCCGATGTATCTTGTCATCCTCGGGCTGATCCCCCTGATGATGCTGGCACGGCGGCAGCACTCCTCCCTGCCCTTCGTCCTGGCAGGCGCGCTTTATCTGTCAGTCTGGCTGTTTGACCTGATGCTGGTCGGCAACCCCTGGACGGGCTTCGGCTGGTTCTTCAATCCGTTTGCCTGGCAACTGATCTTCTTTCTGGGCTTTGGGATCGGCATGGGCTGGATCGTCACGCCTGCGCTCTGTCAGCGGCCATTGCTGATCGCATCGGCGCTGTTCGTGCTCGCGTCCGCACCGCTGAGCTTCTGGGGCATTCTCAATCACGCTCCGGCCCTGGCCAGCTTGCGCGAACTCGTCCTGTTCGGGCAGGAGAAGACCGATCTCAACATCCTGCGCATCGTGCACTTCGCCGCGACGGCCTATCTCGTGCTGAGCGCGGTGGCCCATTGGCGGATCCGGCTTGACGGACCGGTTGGCCGGCATGTCATCAAGGTCGGCCAGCAATCGCTGGCCTCGTTCCTGCTCAGCCTCGTGGTGGCACGGATCGCCGGTGTCGGCTTCGAGATGACCGGAGGCGACGCAACTGCCGCCGTGCTTATCAATCTGACAGGGCTCGGGCTGGTCGTGGCGGGCGCACACCTCGTCGGCTGGTTCAGGTCAGCGCCGTGGTCCGCGCCCCGCCGCGCCGGCAACCTCACGGATCAGTGATCGGCAGGGCAGTAATGCCAGCCCGCTGCCCTGCGAATACCTTTCCGAGATGCGCGCTGACCGCGCCGGAGGAGCAACGCCGATGACGATCTTGCACGATGCCAGCGGGGCACGCACCACCATCGCCTCACCTTCTGCCCTGCTGCATTGGAATGCCACGATCGAGCAGATTCTGGCCCATGCCGCGGCTGCGCCCGCATCGCTCGCCGCAACCCTTGATGCCGACCCCGCCTTCGCGCTCGGCCACGCAGCCAAGGGCCTGATGCTGCTCACGCTGGCACGCCGTGAACTGATCGCGGATGCAGCCGGCGAACTCGCCATCGCCCGGCGCCTCGCGACCGAGACCAGCGTGACGCCCCGCGAGCGCTGCTACATCGGGGCTCTTGCTTTTTGGCTGGCACGGCGTCCGGACCTTGCCGCCGTGCGCCTCGACGAAGCCATGGCACTCGACAACCGGGATGTCCTGGCTGCCAAGCTGGTGCATGCAATCCGTTTCATGATCGGCGATTTGACAGGGCTTCTGGCCTCGGCGCGCGCGCATGTCGCAGCCCATGGCACGGCCTCGCTGCATGGCGGCTATCTGCTTGGCTGCCTCGCCTTTGCGACAGAGGAAAACGGCGACCTTGTCCAGGCGGAGCGTCTGGGCCGGCAGGCGCTGGAGCTGAGCCCGCACGATGCCTGGGGCCGACATAGCGTGGCCCATGTCATGGAGATGACAGGGCGCGCCCGCGAAGGAGCCCGATGGCTCGCGGATGGCCGGGAAAGCTGGAGCCACTGCAACAACCTCGCCTTCCACCTGAGCTGGCACGAGGCTCTGTTCCATCTTGAACTCGGGCAATACGGCGCGGCGCTTGACCTGTATGATCACGATGTTCGCGTCCGCAAGACCGACGATTATCGCGACATCGCCAACGCGGCATCGTTGCTGCAACGTCTGGAGTTTGCCGGGGTCGAGGTCGGCCATCGCTGGCATGAACTGGGTGATCTCGCCGCCGACCGTATCGAGGACAGGATGCTGGTCTTTGCCGACCTGCACTATGCCCTCGCCCTGGCAGGGGCCGGACGGGATGCAGAAGCCGGCTCGCTCGGCCTTGGCTTGCAGCATGACAGCCGCCCCGGCCATGACGCCCGGATGGCGCGCGAGGTCGGCGCTTCTGTTACGGACGCGATCCGCGCCTTCCGGGGCCGGCGCTATGGCGAGGCCGCGCGCCTGCTGATGGGCGTGCAGACGACGCTGGTACAGATCGGCGGCAGCCATGCCCAGCGCGACATCTTCGAGCAGATGCTCATCGAAAGCGCTATCCGTGATGGCGACGTGGCCCTTGCCGAGCGGCTTCTGGCTCAGCGTCTCACCAGCCGGGACGGACACAACCAGTTCGCCGCCGATCGCCTCGCTGCCATGGCCCGTTCTGCCCGCCGCCCTTCCGGCAGGGTCGCTGCGGCACTCGTCGCCCTCGCCCCTTCCGCCGCCCTGCATTGAAAACCAGAGCCAGCATCATTTTCGCCAACACAACCAACCTGGAAAGATCACCTGCATGACCACGGCCATGACCCAGACCAGCGGCCTTGCGCTGCCATCCGCCCGCACCATCTGGCACCTGTTCATCGGCGGCTGCGCCGGGCTCGGGTTCTGGGAGGCATTCTCGGCCGTGCCAACGGCGATGGTAGCGGGTTTTCCGCTGCAACCGCCCGAACTGGTTAAGTCCTTGTTTCAGAACATGTTCGGCGCGACCATCTCGAATACCTTCGCCCACGCGGTGCACTACGTCACAGGTTTCCTGTTCTATCCGATCGGCTACTGGATCGTGACCCGGATGATCCGGAGCTTCGGCATGCCCGCTGATGGCTGGATCTGGGGCGTGGTCACATACTTCATCGCGCTCGGCGTGATGGCGCCACTGGCAGGCCAGAGCTTCCTGCTCCGTGACGTGCCACTGCTGTCACTGATGAGCCTGATCGGCCACGCCATCTACGGCTACATCGCAGCGCTGGTCTTCGAGCACTTCGAGCAGTCCCGATCCTGAACCCGACAAGCCGGCAAAAGACCGGCGAGACAAGGTCCCATTCGGCGAACCACCGATCACACACACGTGTGATCGGCGGGTTGCACGATAGTTGCATCCGGAGAGTGAGCGCTCTAGCTATCTGAACTCCAGTTCATCAGGAGCGTTGACGCGAGCGCCACATGGTGGTTTTGCGCGTCAGGCTCTTCAGGGAAATGCAGATGGCAGGTCAGGTTTTTTGGCGTGGCGTGGCGGCGGTCGTCGTCGTGAGTGGTGGCGGCCTCGGCTATCTCGCCTATTCAGGCAAGCCCATGCCCTATCCTCTCACGGAAGTTCCTTACCTCAAGGACATTGTCGCAAGGGCGTCCACCGCGCTTGGCACGGCTCCTGCTGCGCCAGCCGCCACGGCTGCTGCGCCGGCGGCGGGCGGGGCAGCGGCGGGTGGACCTGCAGGTGCAGGCGCTCCAGGTGGCGGACGTCCTCCGGTCCCGGTGACGGTTGGCAAGGCCGAGCGCAAGGCGATGCCGGTGCGGCTCGAAGCCCTTGGCACCGTCCAGTCGATCGCTTCTGTCACGATGCGGGCGCGCGTCGAAAGCCAGATCCTCGAGGTGATGTTCCAGGATGGCGCGTCGGTGAAGGCAGGAGACGTGCTGTTCCGCTTGGATTCGCGACAGATCGAAGCCCAGATCCGGCAAGCGGAAGCGAACCTTTCGCGTGACCGGGCCCAGGCCATTTCAGCCGAGGCCGACTACAAGCGCGCCCAGGAACTGGCCCGCCGCGATTTTGCCTCCGAGCAGCGGCTCGATCAGGCCAAGGCGCTGGCGGAGACGCAGCGCGCGGTGGTCCGCGCCAGCGAAGCCAACATCGACAACCTCAAGGTGCAGCTCAGCTACTACACGCTCACGGCCCCGATTTCGGGCCGGATCGGTGCGGCGGGCCTCAAGGCCGGCAACATCGCCAAGACCGGCGACGGATCGCCCGTGCTGGCCTCGATCAACCAGACAAGCCCGATCTACGTATCGTTCTCGGTGCCGCAGCGCTACCTGATCGACATCAAGGCCGCGATCACAGACACAGGCGCCTCCGCCGTTGCGACGCCGCAGGGCCTCCTCAAATCCGCCACCGGGCGCGTCGCTTTTGTCGACAACGCCGTGGACGGCACGACCGGAACCATCGTGGCGCGGGCCGCCTTCGAGAATGCCGACGAGTTCCTCTGGCCCGGCGCGCTGTGCAACGTGCGTCTGGTGTTGCGGACCGAAAACGACGCGCTCGTGGTGCCGCGCGAGGCGGTGCAGACCGGCCAGACTGGCAGCTTCGTGTTTGTGCTCGAGGGGGATGTGGCGCGGGTGCGGCCTGTCGTCGTCAACCGCGTAATGGACGGCCTGACCGTGCTGACCAGCGGGCTGACCGGCAACGAGACAGTCGTGACAGACGGGCAATTGCTGCTGACCAACGGTGCGCGGGTCATGGTGCGCCAGCCGGGAGGCTCTGCTCCTGCCGGCGGACAAAGGCCGGGCGGAGGTGGCGGAGCGCCGCCGCCAGCAGCCCAGCAGCAGCGGCCGACGCAAGGCTGATGGGCATGATTGTCACGATGCCCCGGTGTCGTGAAGCAGTCTTTACGGCCGGATGTGACGACGTCAGGCGTGTTGATCCGAGGCACGCCAGCACAATGAACGGGTTTGGGCCTTCAGGCCAAGAGGACAAGATCGATGTCGCTTCCTGAGCTGTGTATCCGCCGTCCGGTGATGACGACGCTGATGATGGTGTCTTTCGTGGTGTTCGGCTTCTTTGCCTTCCGCCAGCTGCCGGTTGCGGCGCTTCCGCGGGTCGATTTTCCCACCATCAACGTCAACGTGCGGCTGCCAGGGGCCAGCCCCGAAACCATGGCGACGTCCGTGGCTGCCCCGCTCGAACGCGAGTTGTCGTCGATTGCCGGCATCGCCTCGCTGTCGTCGATCTCGCAGCAGGGCTCGACCTCGATCACACTCCAGTTTGATCTTGACCGCAGCATCGACGGGGCTGCGCTTGATGTGCAGTCGGCCATCAGCGCGGCGGCGCGGCGGCTTCCGCAGGATCTGCCGGCACCGCCATCCTTCAGAAAGGTCAATCCGGCCGACCAGCCGATCCTGTTCCTCGTACTGACCTCGAACACCCAGCCGCTGTCGCGCGTCAACGAGTATGCCGAGACCATCCTCCAGCAGCAGATCGCGCAGATACAGGGCGTGGCCCAGGTCAGCGTCTTCGGCGCGCAGAAGTATGCAGTCCGCATCTATGTGAACCCCGACTCGGTTTCGGCCCGCGGACTGACCCTGAACGAGGTGCGCGCTTCGGTACAGGCGGCCAACTCCAATTCGCCGGTCGGCACGATTTCAGGAGAGCGCCAGCGCCTGACGCTCGGAGCCACAGGCCAACTTGAAAAAGCATCCGAGTATGGCAGCCTGATCATCGCCCAGCGCAACGGTGTTCCGATCAAGCTCGAAGACGTGGCAACTGTCGCCGACTCGGTCGAGAATGATCAGACGGCGAGTTGGTACAATGGCCAGCGCTCGATCATTTTGGCGGTATTCCGCCAATCGGATGGCAACACCGTCGATGTGGTGCAGCAGATCCGAGACCGCCTGCCCGGCTTTCGGGAGCAATTGCCTGCGTCGATCGAGGTGGCTGTGCTGAACGACCGCGCCGCGCCGATCAAGGAATCGGTCGAGAAGGTGCTGGAGAAGCTCGTCGTCGCGACGCTCTGCGTGATTCTTGTGATTTTTGTCTTCCTCAAGCGCCTGACCGCGACGCTGATCCCGACGATCACGCTGCCGATCTCGCTGATGGGTACCTTCGGCTTCATGTATTTCTTCGGATACTCGCTCAATAACATTTCCCTGCTCGCGCTGACGCTTGCGGTGGGTCTGGTCGTCGATGATGCGATCGTGGTGCTCGAGAACATCGTCCGGCATATCGAGATGGGCAAGAAGCCGTTCGAGGCGGCTCTGATTGGCTCGCGCGAGATCGGCTTTACCATCATCTCGATCACACTGTCACTCGTGGCTGTGTTCATCCCGGTGTTCCTGATGGGCGGCGTCGTTGGCCGGGTGTTCCGCGAGTTTGCAGGCACGATTTCGGCCGCCATCCTCGTCTCCGGCTTTGTGTCGTTGACCCTGACGCCAATGATGTGCGCACGTCTTCTCAAGTCACATGACAGCCACGAGAAGAAGACTTTCATGGACCGGCTTGTGGACCCGGTGTTCAACACTGTGCTGGCCGCCTACCGCTGGTCACTCGATCTGGTGCTCAAGGCGCGGCTGCTGATGCTGATCGTCACGCTCGCCACCGTGGCGGTGAGCGTGAAGCTTTATATTGACGTGCCAAAGGGCTTCTTCCCGATCGAGGATACAGGCCTTCTGCGCGGCGCCATTGAAGGGCCGCCCGACACGTCTTTCGAGGCCATGTCGGCGCGTGTGCAGCGGCTGGCGGAGATCGTGCGTGCCGATCCGGCGGTCGATTACATGACCGTCAATGTCGGCGGCTTCAGCGCGGTCAACACCGGCTTTTTGTTCATCTCGCTGAAGCCGCGCGACCAGCGCGACAGTGCGCAGGAAATCATCACGCGCCTCCGGCGGGCCTCGTCGTCCGTGCCGGGGCTCACGGCTGTGTTCCAGCCGGTGCAGAACATCAACCTCAATTCGGGCAGACCGTCTCGCGCCGCCTACCAGTATTCGGTGACCGGGCCTGACCTCGAAGCGCTGTTCAATCTCGCGCCGCGGCTGCGGGACCGGCTGTCGCAATTGCCGCAACTGCGCGATGTGTCGCTTGACCTGCAACTGCGGAACCCGCAGGTTTCGGTGGAACTCGACCGCGACCGGGCAGCCAGCCTTGGCATCACCTCGGACCAGATCCGGCAGACCCTCTACAACGCCTTTGGCCAGCGCCAGATCGCGACGATCTTCACCGCCTCGAACGACTATCAAGTGATCATGGAGGCGGATCGGGCCTTCCAGCTGGAGCCGGCGGTGCTCTCGCGGCTCTTGCTGCGGACGGCCAGTGGCCAGAATGTGCCGCTTGAAGCCGTGGCCAAAATCACGCCGTCGGTGGGGCCACTGGCGGTCAACCGGATTTCGCAGCAGCCCGCGGTGACCTTCTCGTTCAACACCGCGCCCGGTGTCGCCATCGGCGATGCGGTGACAGCGGTGCGGGCGGCGGAGCGCGACGTGGGCATGCCGGCGTCGATCAGCTCGAACTTCTCGGGCTCGGCGCAGCTCTTCCAGGACGCGCTGAAGGGCCAGGGCCTGCTGATCCTCGCCGCCGTGCTGGTGATCTACATCGTGCTGGGCATTCTGTATGAGAGCTTTGTCCACCCGATCACCATTCTCTCGGGCCTGCCCTCTGCGGGTCTCGGCGCATTGCTGGCGCTGCAATGGTTCGGCATGGACCTATCGGTGATCGCCATCATCGGCATCCTGATGCTGATCGGCATCGTCAAGAAGAACGCCATCATGATGGTCGACTTCGCGATCGACAAACGACGGACCGAAAACGTCGATGCCATGACCGCGATCCGCGAGGCGGCGCTGGTGCGCTTCCGGCCGATCATGATGACGAGCTTTGCCGCCATCTTCGCGATCCTGCCAATTGCGCTCGGTACCGGGGCCGGTGCGGAACTGCGCCAGCCCCTCGGCGTGGCTGTCGTGGGTGGGCTGATCGTCTCTCAGGTGTTGACGCTCTACATCACCCCGGTGGTCTACTACTATCTCGACAAGCTGGATGCGCTGATCTCGGGCCGCAACAACAAGCCTCTCGACGAACCGGCTCCCGTGGTGGCCCCGGCCGAGTAGTTTTTGTCGGGCAAACACATCGTGCTGGCGTGCCTCACAGGCACGTTGTGCGCCCTTGCTCGCAAGTGGCCAGACCGTCGCCGGCAAAAGCACTGCCGGTCGGCACAAAGCATCTGTGCCCGCATTCTAACAATCACCCATGTTGACCCGTCTCGAGGTCATGGTTGCCATCGGAATGGCGTCTGACAGTTCTAGTCACCGGAATTAATGGTATCCGCCTCGGATACTCCGAAGGGCATTGTGCGTTTACAGATTGTTAGCTATCACAGCTGCGCGGTGGGTGTTTTGAACTGGTATTGTTGGAGTATGCGTCATGGAACGCGCACCGAGCTCGACCACAGCTCCGTTTTTCGTCGTCTCCAATCCTGCTCCGCGAGCCGCTCACCTGCGCCTGCGTGCGGCCTACCGTGCATCGCTTCAGTCACGCGCGTCGGCCTCGCGCCATGT
>JAPLOV010000176.1 GCA_026400565.1 Hyphomicrobiales bacterium
CACCGGCGGCCCTCAGTTGCTCGACATGGGCTGTCGTGACGATGGTGCCCTTTTTGAGCACCAGATCGCCGTTCCGCAACGTGTGCGCCACGACACCGCCCAGCGCCTTATCTACCGGGACTGCGCCGAACCTCACGAGACCGGAGCGGCCTTCGCCGCAACCCTCTCGGCCCGCATCACCGACACGATCTCCCCCACGATGGACAGCGCGATTTCCGCCGGGCTGACCGCCCCGATGTTGAGCCCGATTGGAGCCCGGATGCGCGCGATGTCATCGGCGCCGAAGCCGGTCGCCTGCAAGCGTTCGACCCGCCGGGCATGTGTCTTGCGGGAGCCAAGGGCCCCCACATAAAAGCATTCGGACCTTAGCGCCGCTTCCAGCGCGGGATCATCGATCTTGGGATCGTGCGTGAGGGCGACAAAGGCGGTGTAGTGGTCGAGCGGCACCTGCTCCAGCGCAGCGTCAGGCCATTCGGCGATCAGCCGCACGCCCGGAAAACGCTCAGGCGAGGCGAACGCGGTGCGCGGATCGATCACCACGAGATCGAGCGAAAGCTCGCGCGCCATCGGCACCAGCGCCTGACTGATATGGACGGCTCCCGTCACCACCAACTTCACCGGCGGTACCTGCACGTTCAGGAACAGGGCCTTGCCGTCTTGCTCGACCGAGCCGCTCTTGCCGCTCCGGAAGCTCTCCCGCAGGACCGGCCAGAGCGGATCAGACAAGAGCGGCTCATGCACCATGTCGCTTTCCAGCACCAGCCTTTGCGCCCCGCTGCCAAGTTCGGTGACCAGCACGCAGGCACGGCGCGCGGCGCGTTCGGCATTCAGCGCACGGAGCAGGGCGAGCTTCACGACACCCTCTCGACCAGAACCCGGATGCGGCCGCCACATGAAAGGCCGACCTGCCATGCCGTCTCATCTGCCACGCCGAATTCGAGCATGCGCAGTTTGCCATCGCCGATCACGTCAATGGCTTCGCTGACCACGGCGCCCTCCACACACCCTCCCGAGACGGAGCCCAGGAAGTTGCCTTCGGCATCGATCACCAGATGCGAGCCGACAGGCCGCGGTGCCGAGCCCCAGGTTTCGGTCACGGTCGCCAGGGCGACGCTGCGCCCTTCGCGGACCCAGGCCTCGGCTGTTGTCAGGATGTCGCTGTCAGTCGAGAGCATGGTTGCCGCGCTCCTGTGTCGTCGTATCGAAAGCTAACCGTGCCCAATGGCGAAAACCAGTCACGGATTGCGACCTGGACCTGCGTCCTTGATCTCGACGCACCACCATTTCGGCCGCGGTGTGCGATAGGAATGATAGGCCGGAATCAGGTCCTTGCGTTGGGGCGCATCGAAGACGCCGACCAGCAACGCGATCACCGGATCATCGTCAACAGGCCAAGCGAACTGCCGCAGATGCTGCAGAACGCCCGGCTGGAAAAGTCCGACGAACGCCAAAGCGCCGGCGCCCCGCCTGGCCCGGTCCATATGACGTCTTCGCGCACGAATTCCACCCAGGCGACAGTCAGACCGCCCGTATGGCGCTGGCACATCCTGCACGAACAGGTGTGGGGCTTGAGCGCGGGCGCCTTTGCTTCGAACCGGATGTTGCCACAAAGGCAGCCTCCCGTATGCGCCTTCCGGGTGCTCGCTCCCACGGCGTTTCCAGGGAGACGTGATACGGGTGGGCTCATGTTGCCGGCGGCTCTTCGGCCGCAGGCTCGGCCCTCGCAGCTCCGGACGAGACGCCGACGAGAGCTGGGCGCAGCACACGGCCGCTGATGGCATAGCCGGTTTGAACAACAGCCACGACATGGCCCTTGGGATGGGTCGGGTCCGGGGCTTCGAACATTGCCTGATGCATGTTCGGGTCGAACTTTTGCCCGAGCGGATCGAGCTTCTTCACGCCATGCTTGTCGAGTGTCTTGACCAGTTCGCGCTCGGTCAGTTCCACGCCGTCGACCATGAGCTTGGCCTTGGCATCCAGACCGTCCTGCCCGGTTGCGCCGAGGCTTTCGAGCGCGCGGCGCAGATTGTCGGCGACACCCAGCAGATCGCGGGCAAAACCTGTGACCGCATAGGCCTTGGCATCCTGCACCTCGCGCTCGGTGCGCCGGCGCAGGTTCTCCATGTCGGCCAGCGTGCGCAGCAACTTGTCCTTCAGTTCGAGCTTCTCGGCTTCGAGCGCAGCAACAGCATCTGTGCCCGCTGCATCGTGCGGCTGCTCACCGTTCTGGGCAGCGCCAGGGCTGGAGATGTTCTGAGCTTCGGGCTCGGCAGCCGGCTTGCTCGCCATCGGATCATTCATGTCGGCACCGTTCATTGCTGGATCATGCTGTTGTCAGATGGCACCATCTGGCGACAGAAAACATGACCGGTTGTCATCGTCTGGAGCAGGCCGTGGCCGAAAAGTCGCTTCCACGCTCTTCGCACCATGCCCCGGTGACCCGCGCGGGAATCACCGTGTATTCGGAAAGGGTTGATCGGGATATCGTGGCTGGAGCCGCGAAAATCAAGCGCGCGCGGCCAAGCGCGCGTCAGTCTCGCCCGTTACTGTGTCGGCGGAGAACACCTCGAGCAGCGCACGGCGGATCGTGGCCTGCCGCTGCGGTGTCGCCACCTTGGCGTTGGTCAGATCGGTGACATAGAACACGTCGACTGCCTTCTCGCCGAATGTCGCGATATGCGCAGACGCGATGTTGAGGTTGAGTTTGCCGATCGCGGTTGTCAGGTCATAGAGCAGCCCCGTCCGGTCAAGCCCCGAAACCTGCAGCACCGTGTGCCGCGTCGACAGGGCATTGTCGACGATGACCTCCGGCGCCACCGTGAAGGTGCCACCGCGCGGCGGAGCTGTGCGGCGCTGCGCCACCAGATCTGCGATCTTGATCTCGCCCTTCAGCGCCCGCTCGATGGCCAGCGCGATCCGTTCCCCGCGCCTGAGTTCGTCGTCATCCAGCTCGAAGGCCCGCGACACGAAGATCGTGTCCAGCGCCAGTCCATCGGTGGTGGTGAAGATCTGCGCGTCAACGATGTTACCCCCGGCAGCCGCGCAAGCCCCGGTGATGATCGCAAGCAGCCTGGGATGATCGGGTGCCAGGATGGTGAGTTCGGTCACGCCGCGAAAGCTGTCGGTCTCGACAGCGGTGGCGGTGGTGATGCCGCGGTGTTCGGCCTCGGCCAGGAAGCGCGCATGCTTGATCTTGCGCGGCAGATCGACCTTGAGCCAGTAGGCTGGATAATGCCGCGCGACATAGGCCTCGCGCGCCGCTTCGCTCCAGTCGGACAATTCTGCGGCCAGTGCGCGCTGGGTCCTGCCCACGCGTTCCTTGCGCTCGATGGCGGAGTGCCCGCCGGCCAGGACAACCTCGGTTTCAAAGTAGAGCGTGCGCAGCAGTTCGCCCTTCCATCCATTCCAGACGCCGGGGCCGACCGCCTTGATGTCGCACACGGTCAGCACCAGCAGAAGCTTCAGCCGCTCCAGCGTCTGCACGATCTGGGCGAAGCTCTCGATTGTCTTGGCGTCTCCGAGATCACGGCTCTGCGCGATCGTCGACATCTCCAGGTGATACCGGATCAGCCAGACCACGGTCTCCGTCTCGGCGCTGCCAAGGCCGAGGCGCGGACACAGCTTGCGTGCCACCTCCGCCCCGGCCAGCGAATGGTCATCGGGGCGACCCTTGGCCACATCGTGCAGGAACAACGCCACATAGAGCGCGCGCCTGTTGGTGATGGTGGGGAAAATGGAGTTCGCCAGCGGATGCTCGGCCTCCATCCGGCCGCTTTCTATCTCGGCCAGCATGCCGATGGATCGGATCAGATGCTCGTCCACCGTATAGTGGTGATACATGTTGAACTGCATCATCGCCACGACGCGGCCGAAATCAGGCACGAAGCGGCCGAGCACGCCGGACTCGTTCATACGGCGCAGGGCCGTCTCCGGCGCACGCTTCGATGTCAGGATCTCGAGGAACAGGCGGTTGGCGTCGCTGTCAGCCCGGAGCGCCGGCGTGATCAGCTTGAGCGAGCGCGTCACAAGATGTGTGGCGTCAGGGTGGATGGCGAGATCATTGTTGGCCGCGACCGCATAAAGCCGGATCAGATTGACCGGATCAAGCTCGAACGCCTGCTCGTTGACCACGGTCAGCCGGTCATTCTCGATGGTGAAGTCGGTGCCGCCATAGGACAGCTTGCGCCGCCTCGTCATGCCCAGCCCGCTCAGCAACCGCTGGAGGCTCGGGCGCTGCTTCTGGTGGCGGGCCTCCAGCGCCGCGCAGACAATCGCGGTCAGGTCGCCGACATCCTTGGCGACCAGGAAATAGGCCTTCATGAAGCGCTCGACGCCGGACATGCCGGCCCGCTCGGCATAGCCGAACTCGGCCGCAACATGGCGCTGGAGATCAAAGGAGAGGCGCTCCTCGCCCCGCCCGGTGATCATGTGCATCAGCCCGCGCACGCGCCAGAGAAAATCCTCGGCCCGGGAAAACGCGGCAAACTCTTCAGCGGTGAACAGGCCGGCAGCCACCAGATCGCGGGCATGCGGCACCCGGTAGGCATACTTCGCGATCCAGAACAGCGTGTTGAGATCGCGCAGGCCGCCCTTGCCATCCTTGACGTTGGGCTCGACCTTGTAGCGCGACGCCCCTGCCCGGTTGACCCGTGTCTCCCGCTCGGCCAGCTTGGCATGCACAAACTCAGCGGCTGTGTCCTTGACGACCTCGAGATCAAAACGGCGCTGGAAATCGTCGAACAGGGCCTGATCGCCACAGACCAGCCGCGCCTCCAGCAAGGCCGTGCGGATCGTCATGTCGCCCTTGGCCTCGCGCATGCAGTCATCGACCGAGCGCGTCGAGTGGCCCACCTTCAGCTTCAGGTCCCAGAGCGGGTAGAGCACGCTCTCGACCACGCTTTCGCCCCAGCCGGTCTGCTTGTGCGGAAACAGGAACAGCACGTCCACATCCGAGCCCTGCGCCAGCGTGCCGCGCCCGTAGCCGCCGACGGCAACGACCGCGATTCGCTCGGACATGGATGGATTGTCGGCGCGGTAATGGTGTTGTGTCGCCGCATGATGCAGCGAGATCAGCACCGCATCCATCACAGCCGACAATTGTTGCGCCGCCGCCATGCCGGAGCGGGGCCGCGACAGCATTTCGCGCGCCACTTGCCAGCCCTCTTCGAGAACCTCGCGCAGGCGCACCGTCAGATCGGCGCGCAGGGCAGCACGGTCGCCGCTTGCGGCAAGGGCCTCGACCAGTTCAGCGGGCTCGGCCACGAAACGATCGAGAGACGGATGAGGGATCTTGGCCATGGCACGCCGCCTTGCGGCCACGGGCCGCGACCGGCCTCGCATGACACATAGCGCTCTCCTGCGCCACCCTTCTGCTTGCAGACCGGCCCCCGGCCGGCAGCAAGGGTCCGACAGTCCGGCCGACATGCGCAAGGGCATGCGGTTCCGCTGGACACGTCTTCAACACCGCCTCAGACGCCGCGCCAATCCCTATTCACGTCACCCGCCGTGCAATCTGGCAATTGACACAGACAAAAGCTTTCTGTTTGACAAACAGGATTGTCCGATTTATCGAACTCCTACGCGCCGATTTGAGCCAGCAGCTTGCGGGCGCGAAACAAGTGCAGCTAAAGCGGTGGGAGCAAGAGATGGACGGCAATCGCCTGAGATCACGCGAGTTCCCTCTGCAAAACATCACAGAAGGACAGAAAAGATGACCATCCTCGCCCCCATCACCCGCCGCAGCACCCTGCGCGGCCTCGTTGCCTCCCTGGCAACCAGCATCGCCTTGACGGCAGCACCGTTCGTTTCAACAAACGCCATGGCGCAAGCTCCGAAGGAAATTCGGGTCGACTTCGCCACCTACAACCCCGTCAGCCTCGTCCTCAAGGAACGCGGCATCCTGGAGAACGCGCTCAAGTCCGAGGGCATCGCCGTGCGCTGGATCCAGTCTGCCGGCTCCAACAAGGCGCTCGAGTTTCTCAATGCCGGCTCGCTCGATTTCGGCTCGACTGC
>JAPLOV010000016.1 GCA_026400565.1 Hyphomicrobiales bacterium
CCGCCATCGGGTTCTTGTCGAACAGGTCTTCGATCGGGTCTCGGGCGCGGGACATGGGGTGCTCGGTCTCGGGATCACGGTTTCACATGCAGATAGGGTGCAAAGCGGCAATGACCAATCCCGCTTTGCCTCCCGTCAGGCTCAGCGGCCATGTGCCACGCTCGATGTGGCATTGCCGCTTCTGGAAAAGGAGGTTCTCCCCACATGATTTGATGGAACATATCAGGAACATCTTGATTCGAACAAGGCTCCTGCCCTATGAAGGCGGGCATGTGGGGCGGCAGCGCCCATTCCAGCACGTGAGCACAGGGAGCGTTCGGCATGTCAGGCAGCGTTAACAAGGTCATCCTGGTCGGCAACCTCGGCAAGGACCCCGAAGTCCGGCGCATGCCGTCAGGCGATGCCGTTGTGTCGTTCTCGCTCGCCACCACCGAAAGCTGGCGCGACAAGACCTCCGGCGAGCGCAAGGACAAGACCGAGTGGCACGATGTGGTGATCTTCAACGAGAACCTTGCCAAGGTCGCTGAAAGCTATCTTCGGAAGGGCTCGAAGGTCTACATCGAAGGCCAGCTCCAGACACGCGAGTGGGACGACCAGCAATCAGGCCAGAAGCGCCGCCGCACCGAGATCGTACTGCAACGCTATCGCGGGGAACTCACCCTGCTCGACAGCCGCGGGCGCGGCGAGACCGGCGAAATGGGCGGCAGCGCATCTGGCGGCATGGTCGAGGACAGATCAGGCGGCGGCAATTTCGGCCGCTCTGGCCCGATGGAGCGCCGCCCGGCTGCACCCGCCGGCCGCGCCTCGACGCTGGATGACGACATTCCGTTCTGATGCCCTCACCAAAGGACCACGCCCCGGGTGATGCCGCAGACAGAAAGAAGTTTCCCGTATGACCACCATGAACCTGCAGCCTCTAATCGACTGGGTGGCGCTCGAAAGTCCGACCCGGCATGCGCGCGGCGTCAATGCCATGATGGATCTCGTAACGGCGGATGTCGCCGGTCTGCCGATCGGGGTCGAGCGGGTTGCCGGACGTGACGGGCTTGGCGACGCGCTGCTGCTGAAGGCCGGGCCGAACACAGGCCAGCCCGCCATCGTGGTGATGTCGCACCTGGACACGGTCCATCCGGTCGGCACGGCCGCAAAGGACCTGGTGGTCCGGATCGAGGGCGACAGGCTCTATGGACCCGGCGTCTACGACATGAAGGGCGGAGCCTGGCTTGCCCTTCAGGCCTTCAAGGACGTGGCCCCGCTGGCGAAGCGCACCTTGCGCTTCCTGTTCACGCCGGATGAGGAGATCGGCAGTCCGACAACACGCGGCCTGATCGAGGCTGAAGCCCGCCGGGCCAGCCATGTTCTGGTCACCGAGCCCGCCCGCGACGGCGGCTGCATCGTTACCGCCCGCAAGGGTGTTGGCCGCTTCGAGGTCACACTTGAAGGCCGCCCGTCGCATTCGGGCTCACGTCATCAGGATGGCCGCAGTGCCATCCGCGAGGCAGCGCGGCAGATCCTGGCCATCGAGGCCATGACCGATTATGGCCGCGGCGTCACGACCACGGTCGCGCTGATCAGTGGCGGCACGGCTCCCAACGTGGTGCCGCAGCATGCCTGGTTCACCGTCGATCTCAGGGTGCGAACAGCCGCCGATGGCGTGGATCTCGAGCGGCGCCTGCTGGCCCTCGCCTCTCATGATCCCGATGTGACGGTGAAGGTTTTCGGCGGCATGAACCGGCCTCCTTACGAAAAGTCAGCCAATGTGGCGGCGCTCTACGAGAAGGCCCGCGGCATGGCGGCAGAGTTCGGCTTCGATCTGAAGGATTGCCCGATGACCGGTGGCGGTTCTGATGGCAACTTCACCGCTGCGCTGGGCGTGCCGACGCTGGACGGTCTCGGCATCGACGGCGACGGCGCGCACACACTCGACGAATACGCACTGATCTCGTCGATTGCGCCGCGCCGGGAACTGATGCGCCGCCTGCTGCTGGGTCTCTAGACGGTGCGGATCGTCGCCTTGATGCCGTCGACGACGAACTGTACAGCCATCGCCGCCAGAATGACCCCGAGCAGGCGGGTCAGCACGACATTGCCAGTGACACCAAGCAGCCGCGAGATCGGGGTAGCGAGGAAGAAAGTGATCGTGCACGACGCCACCACCAGCGCCGCGATGCCAACCAGAAGACCAAGCTGAGCCGGATCGCCAGCAGCCCTGCCCGCCAGCAGCATCATCGCCGTCAGCGCGCCTGGCCCCGCCATCAGCGGAATCGCCAGAGGGAACGCTGCAACATTCTGGATGTGATCCTTGGTGATCGCGATGTCGGCCGTGGCCTGCTTGCGCTCGTTACGCCGCTCGAACACCATCTCGAAGGCGATCCAGAACAGCAGCAGACCGCCCGCGATCCGGAAGGCCGGCAGTGACACTCCTAGCGCCCTGAGCAGGACATCCCCGGCGAGGGCAAAGAAAGCGAGCAGGGCAAAGGTGATGATCGAGGCGCGAACAGCAACGACCTTGCGCTGCTCCGCTGTCATGCCGCGCGTGACCGACAGGAAGATCGGCGCGAGACCCGGCGGATCAAGCGTGACAAGAAGGGTGACAAGAGCCGCGGCGGCGAAATCATAGTTCATGACGTCGAAATAGAGGAGTCATGCCCCGATTGAAAGACGCGATCTGCGGCTGTAATTGATCGAGGAAGCGAACGTATCGCCCGATATCCTCGCTGCGGCAGAACAGCTTTTGTCGTATCATTCGATTTACGACCCACCTCGTCCTGTCGATTTAATTGCTTGTCTTGGCAGCTACGATCTCCGGGTCGCGGACCGGTGTGCCGAATCTTATGTAAAGCTATGGCACCACTGGTCTTGATGACTGGAGCCGAAGGCAATTGGACAAGGGCATGTTTGCCGGTTCAGAAGCCGCCGCCTTTGCGCAGCGTGCCATGACCAGAGGTGTGCCAGGCGCCGTGCTCCTGTTGGAAGAGATGGCCACGAACATCGGTGAAAACCTGCGCTTTTCTGCCGCCATGCTCCCGGAGGCTAGCAGCATGATGTTTGTGGCCAAACCGCAGACTCAGCGACGCATGACAGGCACAGCGGGTCGTCAATGCCCGGAATTGACGTTTTTCGTGACCGCACCTTGTCATGACATGCAGCAGCAGCCGTTTGGCATTCACGGGATGAGCGGGTTGATTGACGAGATGGTCGGCGATCTGCGCGTATGGCCACATATGCGAAGGCCGGCCTCCAACTTCCGCAAATCGTTCCTCACATCGTGCAGGAGGCATTCGCCTTTCGCGTGTCCCAAGGCTTTACTGCGCATTTGCCACGATAGGTGCTGGCTTTTTGGCGGCGTCTCGGCGAAAAGCCGGCCATGCTTCATTTGAACGACCTGACCTATCGCCTCGGCCCTCGGCTGCTCATTGATCAGGCCACCGTGGCCCTGCCGCCCAACGCCAAGGTGGGGCTGGTGGGCCGCAATGGCACGGGCAAGACCACGCTGTTCCGCATTATCCTTGGCGAACTTGCCACGGAGAGCGGCGGCGTCGGCCTGCCGAAGAACGTGCGGATTGGTGCAGTCTCGCAGGAGGCACCGGGCGGGCCTGAAAGCCTGATCGAGGTCGTGCTCGCTGCCGACACGGAGCGCAACGCCCTGCTGGCGGAAGCGGAGACGACCGAAGACCCGATGCGCCGCGCCGACATCGAGATGCGGCTTGTCGACATCGGGGCGTATTCCGCCGAGGCGCGCGCCGCCTCGATCCTGCACGGACTTGGCTTCGATGCAGCCCAGCAGCGAAGGCCCTGCTCGTCGTTTTCGGGTGGTTGGCGCATGCGCGTGGCGCTGGCAGCCGTGCTGTTCACCGAGCCTGACCTTTTGCTGCTCGACGAGCCGACCAACTACCTCGATCTGGAAGGCACCCTGTGGCTCTATGACTATCTCGGCCGCTATCCGCACACGGTGCTGGTGATCAGCCATGACCGCGAACTGCTCGATACATGCGTCGATCACATCCTGCACCTCGACCAGTCCAAGCTGACGCTTTACCGCGGCGGGTACTCGTCATTCGACCGGCAGCGCACCGAGAAGATGGTGCTGCTCGGCAAGATGAAGGACAAGCAGGAGGCGGAGCGCAAGCACCTCCAGGCCTTCGTAGACCGCTTCAAGGCCAAGGCCTCGAAGGCAAAGCAGGCGCAGTCCCGCGTCAAGCGGCTGGAAAAGCTGGCACCGATCTCGGCGATTGTGGACAGCCAGGTGCTGCCGTTCCATTTTCCGGAGCCGCAGCGCGAAATGTCGCCGCCGCTCTATACCTTCGATGGCGCGTCCGTCGGCTATGGCGAGACCGCGATCCTCAGCCGGCTGAACCTCAGCATCCAGCCTGACGACCGCATTGCCCTGCTCGGACCGAACGGCAACGGCAAATCGACCTTCTGCAAGCTGCTCGCCGCCAAACTGAAGCCTATGACGGGCGAAGTCCGCCACTCGCAGCGCGTCGAGGTCGCCTATTTCGCTCAACATCAGGTCGACGAACTCAGGCTCGGCGAAACGCCGGTGCAGCACATTGCGCCACTGATGCCGGACGCGACCGAGGCCCGCATCCGCGCGCGCGCCGCGCAGATGGGTTTCCCCGCCTCGAAGGCCGACACCAAGGTGGCGCAGCTCTCGGGTGGCGAGAAGGCCCGGCTGATGCTCGGCATCGCCACCTTCAAGGGCCCTCATCTGCTGATCCTCGACGAGCCAACCAACCATCTCGACATCGACAGCCGCGCGGCCCTGATGGAGGCGATCAACGACTACCCGGGCGCAGTGATGCTGGTCAGCCATGACCGCTTCCTGATCGAGGCCTGCGCCGACCGGCTGTGGCTGGTCGAAAGCGGAACGGTCAAGCCGTTCGATGGCGATCTCGACGAGTATCGCGCCAAGGTTCTGGGCGGGCCGTCAAAGCCGGCGCGGCGCAACGGGGCCTTTGGCCAGGGCGCTCCTGCGGCTGACCCGGACAAGGGCAGACCAGCTCGCGGCAAGCTCGAAAAGCGCCTGAAAGAGATCGAGCAGGAGATCGCCAAGCTCGACAGCCTGCGCCGACGCATCGATCAGGCCCTTGGAAACGCTGAGATCTTCGTGAAGGAACCAGAAAAGGCCGGGCGGCTGTCAGGTGACCGCGCGGCGCTCGATGACAAGATCGCGCGCCTTGAGGATGACTGGCTTGTCGTCAGCACCGAACTGGGCGAAGGCTGACGCTTCGCTCGGGCACCAGCGCTGTCAGCCCTGGCCGGGCTTGACGATGCGGATCAGCTTGTTGTCGGTGAAAAGATAGATCTCGCGACCGCCCGGCTCAGAATAAAGAACCTGCACCTCGCGCTGGCCGCGACCACTTTCGCCAATCAGCACATCGGTAGGTTTGTCGCGCTTGAGGCGTACGAGATCGCATTCACTGATCCCGACAGCGATGGCCGACGGGCGGTTGCGCAGCGAGGCCGGATCGAGATTGGCATCGCCGCCGCACGAGCAGCATTGCCTCGCTGGTCGAGATGCGCATCGAGGCGGTCTGGTTATTGACAAAGGCAAAGCCGCCCATGTCGACCGAGCAGGCGACCAGGAATGGGCCACCCACGAACAGCGCGGCCAGCAGGCGACAGGTCCGGTTGATCATGCTTTCTTCTCCCAGCGCCCTTCGACATTCTGCTGCCAGTAGCTGGCCGTCAGGCCTGCAGCCTTGGCCCTCTTCCAGTCAGCGCGTGCGGCATCTAGCGCGACCGGGTCCTCGCCGTCGAACAAAACCGCGATGCGCTCGTAACCTGCCAGGTCTGCAGGCAGCCGTGCCCCGTCCACCACAAAGCGCACCTCTGCCGCATTGCCGTTGGCGGTACCGGTGGTGATCAGGATTGGCTGGGCTTCGCAGCCGGGCTCACCATCAGGCCCATGCGGCAGAAAACTGCGCTCCGAATACGTCCACAATGCGTCATCGAGGGCCGCCTTGCGGGCCTCGCCGGAGACCTCGACCACAGCCCGCCAGCCGCGCTCGCGCGTCTTTTCCAGCAGCAGCGGCAGGACGCTTTCCAACGGCTGGCGTTCGAGATGGTAGAACATCAGGTCCATGGCATCTGCCGCCATCGTCGCGACCGGCGCACAGCCACCGCTCACCCTTCGTAATGCGCGGTGACAAGCTGGTTGAGCAGGCGCACGCCCCAGCCAGATGCCCAGCCCTTGTTGATCTCGGTCTGCGGGGAACCCATGGCCGTGCCCGCGATGTCGAGATGCGCCCATGGCGTGTCATTGACGAAGCGCTTGAGAAAATGCGCCGCTGTGATCGAGCCGGCATCGCGCCCGGCGGAGTTCTTCACGTCGGCGAACTTCGAATCGATGATCTTGTCATAGGCCGCCGACATGGGCATGCGCCACACCGTCTCGCCGGTGGTCTTGCCTGCCTCGAACAGGCGTGCAGCAAGGTCGTCGTTGTTGGAAAACAGACCGGCATTTTCCTTGCCGAGCGCGACCAGGATCGCCCCGGTCAGCGTGGCCAGATTCACCATGAACTGCGGCTTGTACTTGTCCTGCACATACCACAGCACATCCGCCAGCACGAGGCGGCCTTCCGCATCGGTGTTGATGATCTCGATGGTCTGGCCGGAGAGCGAGGTGACGATGTCGCCCGGGCGCTGGGCCTTGCCGTCCGGCATGTTCTCGACCAGCCCGATGGCGCCGATGACGTTGGCCTTGGCCTTGCGGGCTGCGAGCGTGTGCATCAACCCGACCACGCAGGCCGCGCCCGCCATGTCGCCCTTCATGTCCTCCATGCCGCCAGCCGGCTTGATCGAGATGCCGCCGGTGTCGAACACGACGCCTTTGCCGATGAAGGCGACGGGCTGCGCTCCATCCTTGCCGCCATTCCAGCGCATGATCGCGACCTTGCTCTCGCGGTGGGAACCCTGCCCCACGCCCAGCAGGGCGCGCATGCCAATCCTCTTGAGCTGCTTTTCGCCCAGAACCTCGACCTCGACGCCCAGCTTCGACAGGGCCTCGGCATGGGCCGCGAACTCCTCGGGGCCGAGCACGTTCGGCGGTTCATTGACGAGATCGCGTGCAAGGCAGACGCCATCGGCGATGGCATCGGCCAGCTTGACGGCCTTCTTGGTCTTGAGTGTGTCGGCGACATGCAGCGCGAGCACACCGCCGGGCTTGCTGTCCGTGTCGGACTTCTTCGACTTGTAGCGGTCGAACTGATAATCGCGCAGACGGGCCCCCAGCGCGACCTGGCCAGCCTGATCGGCCGTGATGGTGCCCCGATCGGTGGCCATCAGCGCCGCCACCGGACGACCCGAGGCGATGCGACTCGCGAGAACACCGCCAACCGAGACCCAGTCGATCTTGTCGGCCTCGGCGCGCGCGCCAAGCCCGATCACCACGATGCGGTCAAGCCCGCTGCTGGCGGGCGCCAGGCTGTGACTGAACGACAGCGCTTTCCCCTTGAACTGCTCGATGCCGAGCGCACGCTTCACAGCCTCGGCAACCTCGGCCGGAACTGACTCAGGCAAGACAAGATCGTCGAACACCAGCAGCGCCAGATCGCCAGAGGCGGGCAGCGCAAAAGGCTTGAATTCAATGCTGAGACGGTCAACCATGATGTGCTCTTGCGATCTGGCGGTGCGGGGCGTGGTGAACTGGGGCAGTCCGGACATCCAAGCGGGGAGAGCCGCGCATGAAAGATTCTGGACCTTGTATCAGTTCTAGCGCAAACGGGGCCGCTCACAAGCTCGGGTCACAAACTCGCCGTGTTTGGCGGGCCTAGAGCAGGTCTGTTGCTTGCATGTCAGCCGCTGCCCGCTTGCGGGGCCAGCTTCAAGACCATGACCGTGGCGGCGCTGGCTGGCCTGATCGGGCTGACCTGCGTTATCTGGATCAGTTCGGCGCTGCGCGAACTCAGTCTGGTGACCGGCAAGGGCCAGACCTTCCTGGTGTTCCTGCGCTGCACGGCACTGGCCCTGCCGGCTCTCGTCATCGTGATCGCTCCGGTCGCCGTGTTCGCGGCGACGCTCTACACGCTGAACAAGCTCAACAGCGATTCAGAACTGATCGTGATGAGCGCCTCCGGCATCTCGCCGCGGATGCTGATCAAGCCGTTCGCGCTGATGGCCGTGATCGCGGCCGCGCTGGTGGCGTTCATGACGCTGCATGTGATGCCGGCCAGCTTCCGCGAACTCCGGGACATGATCACCCGCATCCGCGGCGACTTCATCGCCAACGTGGTGAAAGAGGGCCAGTTCATCACCCTCGACCAGGGGATCACCTTCCACTACCGCGAGCGATCGGGGCAAGCGCTGCTGGGCATCTTCTTCCAGGACAGCCGCGACGAAGCCAAGTCGATGGTCTACATCGCCGAACGGGGGCAGACGCTGGAGATCGAGGGAAAGCCATTCCTCGTGCTCGAGCAGGGCTCGATCCAGCAGCAATCCGGCAAGTTGCAGGAAAGCTCGATCGTGACATTCGAGCGTTACGGCGTCGATCTGTCCTCATTCGGACAGGATGGAGCCAACGTGATCCTCAAGCCGCGCGAGCGCACGACCCATGCGCTGCTCTTTCCTGACACCAACGAGCCCTACTACAGACAGGTGCGCGGTCGGTTCAGGGCCGAACTGCATGACCGGTTCCTGGCTCCGATCTATGTCGTGGCCTTCATCCTGATCGGGTTCGCCGCGCTGGGCGAGCCGCGCACGACACGACAGGGGCGCGGCACCGCGATGGCGGCGGCAAGCCTCGCCGTGATCAGCCTGCGCATCGCGGGCTTTGCGCTGTCGAGCATGATGGTGCGCTCCAATGCGGCGGTCTATCTGTCGTATGTTCTGCCGCTGCTCAGCATTGCGGCCTGTGTGCTGATCATCATGGCCGGTCCGCGGCTCAGGCCGCTGTTCGCGCGCCTGGCCAGCGTGAGTGACGGACTGATCACGGCGGCGCGCCTCAGGTTTGCGAGGGCGGCATGATCATCGGCCGGACGCTCGGGATCTATGTCGCGCTGCGCTTTCTCAAGATGATCGCCGGTGTGTTCTTCACCATCTACATGCTGGTGTTCACCCTCGATTTCGTAGAACTGATGCGGCGCGCCGGGGACGCGCAGGATGCGTCGACCGGTATCATGGCCACGCTGGCCTTCTATCGCACGCCCTCGATCGCGGAGCAGGTGCTGCCCTTCGCGGTGCTGTTTGGTGCCATGGCGGCCTTGCTGGGTCTCAGCCGCAAGCTGGAACTTGTGGTGGCGCGGGCAGCGGGCGTTTCGGCCTGGCAATTCCTCCAGCCGGGTTTGGTCGCGGGCGCCGTGATCGGCATCGTGGCGGTGACGCTGTTCAATCCGTTGGCGGCCAACTTCAAGCAGCGCGCCGCCAACATCGAGGCCAAGATTTTTGCCCGAAGTGGCAAGGCCGCCACGGACAAGGAACTCTGGCTCAGGCAAAAGAGCCTCGATGGACAATCCGTGGTCCGCGCGATCTCGGCTTCCGAACTCGGACGGCAGCTCAACCAGGTGACCTTCTTCAACTACGACAGCGAGGGACGGTTCCTGGAACGGGTGGAGGCCCGACGTGCCGTGCTGTTCGACGGTTACTGGGAGCTCAGCGACGTGCGGGTCGTCTCCACGCTCGACGAGCCGCAAACCTATGCCACATCGGTGATCGCCACAAACCTTGAACGTGAGCAGGTGCGGCGCAGCTTCACCCCTCCAGAGCAGGTCTCCTACTGGGATTTCGCGGAGGTGATCGACCGCACGGAGAAGGCCGGGCTCGACGCTACCCGCTACAAGCTGCATCACGCGGCGCTAACCTCGCGCCCGCTGCTGCTGGTGGCGATGATTCTGGTCGCCGCGACCGTTTCCTTAAGATTTTTCCGATTTGGTGGGATCGCCCGAATGGTGCTGGGTGGCGTTATTGCCGGGTTCGTGCTTTACGTCGCCACTGAGCTTACCGAAGACCTCGGGGCCAACGGGATTATTGCGCCCGAAATGGCTGCCTGGTTGCCGGCGATTTTGGGGAGTTTGCTGGGCGTGCTTGCCCTCCTCCATCTGGAGGATGGCTGAGTGCGTGGGGCGCGCGTGGAATGGGTGGCTGAGAGAATGATCTCTCACACGAGGCGGATCGGGCGTCTTGCAGCCGGCACAGGACTTGTGCTGGTGCTGGCATTGACTCACGTCCATGCCCAGACGCGGGCACCGCAGCCGCCGAAGCCCACCCCCGCCGCCGGGCAGGCGACGCCCGAGCGGATGCTCATCGAAGCCAAACAGCTGGTCTACGACAACGACAAGAACACCGTCGAAGCTGTTGGTGATGTTCAGATTTTCTATCAGGGCCGGACGCTTGAAGCCGACCGCGTTACCTATAACCGCGCGACCAAGCGCGTCTCCGCCGAGGGTAATGCACGCCTTACCGAGGCCAACGGGCAGGTTATTACCGGCTCGCGTTTTGACCTGACGGACGATTTCCGCGACGGTTTCATCGAGACTTTGCGCACCGAAAACCCCGACAAGAGCCGCTTTGCCGCGCCCCGCGCCGAACGCTCCGGCGGCGATACAGTCACATTCCAGACCGGCACCTACACCGCCTGCGAGCCTTGCAAGGACAATCCGGAAAAGCCGCCGCTGTGGCAGGTCCGCTCGCAACGGATCATCCATAACGGCGAGGAAAAGACGATCTATTTCGAAGGATCGACCCTCGAACTGGCCGGCGTTCCGATTGCCTATGTGCCGTATTTCTGGGCTCCCGATTCGACGGTGCAGCGCAAGACCGGCTTCCTCGCGCCGACAGTCTATTCCTCGACGCAGCTTGGCGTCGGCATGGGTGTGCCCTTCTTCTGGAATCTCGCGCCGAACTATGACCTGACCCTGACCCCGACCGTGCTGTCGCGGCAGGGCTTTCTTGGTGTCGGCGAATGGCGTCACCGGCTGGTCAACGGCTCCTATACGATTCGCGCAGCCGGTACCTTCCAGAGCGATCCCGGCGCCTATGCCGCAGCCCCGCTCGGGGCTGGCGATCGCCGCTTCCGCGGCTCTCTGGAAACCTTCGGCACGTTCGACATCAACGACAAGTGGCGTTTCGGCTGGGACATATCCGGCTCGACCGACCGCTATTTCTACCGCAACTACCGGATCCGGACGGAAGGCCTGACCTCGACCTTCTTCGGCGAGGTGACATCGTCGGTTTACCTCAACGGCGACTGGCAGAAGCAGCAGCCGATCGTCCACCCGGTGATCGACTACAACAAGCGCATGGAAGGGCCGGGCCTGCTTGGCGGCGAGATCACGGTCGATGCCAACATCACCAGCCTGAGCCGCGAACAGTCCGCCTACCAGACGATCCCGACTGCGGCCCGCAACTTCGCCAACACCAACTATCTGGTGAACACGCCGGCGTCCTATTATGAAGGCTGCTTCGTCTACAACAAGAGCGAATGTCTGCTCCGAGGCGTTGGCGGCACCGCGTCGCGAGCCTCGATCGGCGTGTCGTGGCGTCGCCAGGTGATCGATCCGATTGGCCAGGCCTGGACTCCGTTCGCTTCGGTACGGGCTGATGCGTTCTACACTTCGCTCAATGCTGGCAGCTTCAACAACAGCTTCCAGAACGCGTTCGGCATCGAGGAAGGCGCCACGACGCGAATCATGCCGGCCATCGGCATGAGCTATGCCTATCCGTTCGTGCTGACATCGGCCTCCGGCAACCATGTGCTCTCGCCTGTGGCGCAGATCGTGGTGCGCCCGAACGAGACCAACATCGCCCGCACGCCGAACGAGGATTCGCAAAGCCTCGTGTTTGACGACACGACCCTGTTCCAGTGGAACCGCTTCTCCGGCTATGACCGCAACGAAGGCGGCATCCGCATGAGCTACGGCGTCAATTATGCTGGCACCTTCAACAATGGCGCCTATGCCAATGCGATGTTTGGCCAGTCCTATCATCTGGCCGGCCGCAATTCCTTTGCCGCACAGGACAGCACCAACACGGGTGCCAATACCGGTCTCGAGACGCGCCAGTCCGACTATGTCGCCCGCGTCCAGTTGGCACCGACACCGTTCGGCTCGATCACGGCCAAGGGTCGCTTCGACGAGCGCATGTTCACCGCACGCGCGCTGGAGATCACGGCGCGGGCCAACTTCGAGCCGGCATGGGCCTCGGTGACCTATGCCCGCTATGAAGCGCAGCCGGAGCGGGCACAGCCCTTCCGCCGTGAAGGTCTGGGCATCAATGCCGGCATCAAGCTCGGGCAGTTCTGGAGCGCGCGCGGCGGCGTCCTGTACGATCTCGACAAGTATCTCACGGACCGTGCGCTCACGGTTCCGAAGCTTGACACGCCGCGCTTCACCCTCGCCGCGGCGAGCGTGGGCACGCGTTACGAGGATGAATGCACCACCTTCGACGTGAGCTACGTCACCTCGTTCCGCGACACCTCGCAAGGCACGCTCGCACGCACCAATCAGGGCGTCCTGTTCCGCCTTGAACTGCGCACCCTCGGCGGTGTCGGCTTCCGGCAGTCCCTCGACGCGGTCTATGGCGGCGTGGCCGACGGCATCAAGAACTAGGGTGGCGACCAACTCCGCTTCCCGCGCCCGGGCAACGGGCGCGCCGGTCCCGCCGCTGCTGGTGACGCAAGGCGACCCTGCCGGGATCGGCCTCGAACTGACACTTGCCCTCTGGCATGCTCGGCAGCAGGTGACCTTACCAGCCTTCGTACTGATCGCGTCGGCAAGTGCCGTGCGGCAGCGTGCCGGACAGCTTGGCCTGTCCGTGCCGATCGTGCGGGTCGTCACACCGGAGGAGGCTGTTGCAGCGTTCGAGTGGGGCCTGCCGGTGATCGACCATGGCCATGAGGCCGACATCGTGGCGGGGCAGCCCTCCGTGCATGGTGCACCCGGAACGCTCGCGGCCATCAAGATGGCGGTTTCGCTGGTCAGGGCTGACCAGGGCCGGGCCATTGTGACCAACCCGATCGCCAAGTCAGTGCTTTACGACGCCGGCTTCCGGCATCCGGGCCACACCGAATTCCTCGCGGCGCTGGCAGCAGACGGCCCTGAGCGACCGCCTCGCCCCGTGATGATGATCTGGAGCGAAACCCTCGCCGTCGTGCCCGTGACCATCCACATCCCGCTGAGGGACGTGCCGCTGCGCCTGACCGAGGCGCTGATCATCGAGACCGGCGTGATCGTCGACCGCGACCTCAGGCAACGCTTTGGCGTGGCCGCTCCCCGCCTCGCGCTCGCGGGGCTGAACCCCCATGCCGGCGAAGGCGGGGCGCTGGGTCACGAAGATGGCACCATCATCGCTGGCGCCGTCGCTGCGCTCCGGTCACAGGGTATTGATGCGCGCGGGCCTCTGCCTGCCGACACGATGTTTCATGCCCGCGCCCGTGCCGGCTATGATGTTGCCCTGACGATGTATCACGATCAGGGCCTGATCCCGGTCAAGACCCTGGCATTCGACGATGGGGTGAATGTCACCCTCGGCCTACCGTTTGTCCGCACCTCGCCGGACCATGGCACGGCCTTCGACATTGCAGGCAAGGGCATCGCCAGACCGGATAGCCTGCTGGCGGCTCTGCGCCTTGCCGACAGGCTAACGGAACGCATTACGGCACCAGGAGTTGGGGTGCCATGAACACGCCCGATGGCCTGCCCCCGCTGCGAGAGGTGGTCCGCAGCCTCGATCTGATGGCCAAGCGTTCGCTCGGGCAGAACTTCCTGTTCGATCTCAATCTGACGGGCCGCATCGCGCGCGCCAGCGGCCCGCTGGCCGGGCAGTGCGTGGTCGAAATCGGGCCGGGCCCTGGCGGCCTGACCCGCGCGCTGCTGCTTGAGGGAGCCGAAAAGGTGATCGCGATCGAACGCGACGCGCGCTGCCTGCCTGCACTCGAACAGATCGCGGCGCGCTGGCCGGGCAAGCTCGAAATCGTGCTCGGCGATGCCATGCGCGAGGATATTGCGGCTCGCCTCGCTGGGAAAAAGGCGCGGATCATCGCCAACCTGCCCTACAATGTCGGCACGGCGCTGCTGGTCAACTGGCTGAGCAAGACGCCATGGCCGCCGTGGTTCTCTTCGCTGACCCTGATGTTCCAGCGCGAAGTCGCCGAGCGGATCGTGGCTGATGCCGACGATCCATCCAACTACGGCCGCCTAGGCGTGCTGTGCGGCTGGCGCACCGAGGCCGAGATCCTGTTCGATGTGGCCCCGGGCGCTTTCGTGCCGCCGCCAAAAGTGACCTCCAGCGTCGTGCACCTGGTGCCACGGGAGGCGCCTGAGCCGTGTGATCTCAGGGAGCTGGAACGGTTGACGCTGACCGCATTCGGGCAGAGGCGGAAGATGCTGCGGCAATCGCTCAAGGGACTCGACCTCGACCTGCCAGCGCTCTTTGACGCCACCGGCATTGACGAAACTGCGCGGGCAGAGACGATTTCCGTCAGCAAATTCATTGAACTGGCCAACGCGGCTGCCGCGCAGCGGCGCGCCCAGCCCTGATTGCGGTCAAAGGAGGCGCATCAGGTCTCTGGCGCGCCCAGCAGCGTGTCGAGAAAGGCTTTGGCGCCAACCAGCCTGTCTCGCTTCATGCGCTCCGCCGCCAGGATGGCCTGCACACCAGAGAAAGCCCGACCCAGATCGTCGTTGACAATCAGATAGTCATAAAGGCCCCATTGGGCGATCTCGTCGCGGGCGTTGCGCAGTCGCTTGCGGATCGTGTCAGGCGCGTCCTCCGCGCGCCGTTCCAGCCGCATCTTCAACTCGGCCATGGATGGCGGCAACACGAACACCGCGACCACATCCTCGCGCATCTTGGCCATGATCTGGCGGGTACCCTGCCAATCGATGTCGAACAGGACATCACGGCCGGCGGCCAGCGCCGTTTCGACCGGCTTGCGCGGCGTGCCGTAGAAATTGCCGTGGACCTCGGCGCTCTCCAGCAGGTCGCCGCGCTCCCTCAGGGCCTCGAACTCGTCGATCGTGATGAACCGGTAGTGCTTGCCGTCGATTTCCGAGGCGCGTTTGGGGCGCGTTGTCACAGAAACAGACAGGCGCACATCAGGCTGGTCCTCGACGAGTTGGCGGGTCAGGGTCGATTTCCCCGCACCGGAGGGCGAGGAGAGGATCAACATCAGGCCGCGACGGGGAATGGCAGACATCCGGCTTACTCCACATTCTGCGCCTGCTCGCGGAACTGGTCGACCAGCGCCCTGAGTTCCAGCCCGATGCGCGACAACGCGACATGGTTGGCCTTGGCACACAGCGTGCTCGCCTCACGCCCGAATTCCTGCGCCAGAAAATCAAGCTTGCGGCCGATGGCCCCACCTTCAGCCAGCAAGGCTGCGCTCGCATCAATGTGCGCCTTGAGACGATCAAGCTCCTCGCGGACATCGGCGCGCGTGGCCAGCAAGGCCGCTTCCTGATGAAGCCGCGCCGGATCAAGGCTGGCCTGCCCATCCATGATCGCTTTCACCTGCATGGTAAGGCGTACCCTGATGGCGTCGACCGTGCGGGCCGGATGATCTTCAACCTGCGCCACAAGCTCCCGCATGCGGGCCAGTTGTGTGGACAGCACCTCGCCCAGCACTGTGCCTTCCTGCCGCCGGGCCAGTGCGAGCGCGGCGGCGGCACGGCTGATCGTCGCCACCAGATCGGGCTGGAGAAGTGCGCCGAGATCCTGCTCGTTCTGATCGTCGACCTCGACGACGCCGCGCACCTGCAACAACCCGTCCATCGTAGCCGGCTGGAATGGAAGCCCGGGCGGGAGCGCCCGGATCGCATCGGCCAGCGACATCAGCACCTCGGTGTTGATGCGCACCGCCGTCCGGCGGGCTTCGACGCGCTGCACCGTGAGGCCGACCTGAACCGCGCCACGCGTGAGCGCTGCGCTGACCAGCTTGCGCGCCTCCTC